>CAIXPF010000030.1 GCA_903921205.1 uncultured Acidimicrobiia bacterium
AAGCTGACGTGCTCGCCCACGGCGAGGAAGTCGAAGCCCATGGCCTCGAGCTGCTGCGCCTGCTCCTTGACGCCTCCGACTCGGCTCAATGCGATGCCGAACTCAATGGTCATGATGGTCGGTCTCCCTGGTACGGCCGCCGGGTGCAGCGGTTGTCGCTGCCCATGATGACCGACCGGGCAGCGGCGGTGTGTGCTGCACCGCCGCGGACGGGGCGTTCAGAACCCGGTGCGCAGCCAGTCCGCCTGGGGCTTGGTCGGGGTGATGACCAGCAGTACCCGCTCGTCCCGGCGCAGCTCGTCGAGCAGCTCCTCGCGGCTCTGAGCGCCGCGGCCGTGCTTTTCCCGGATGCGGGCAAAGTGTTCGACGCCGGCCTCGACGTCCTCCTCGATGGTCACGGTGCCGTCGACGACGAGGTAGCGGAAGCCCACCGAGTCGTCCACGACGAGTTGCACCGTGGGGTTGTCACGGAAGATGCGGTACTTGGCCCGCCCCTTGGTGGTGGACACGTAGAACGTGCCGTCCTCCCACAGGAACCAGTTCGGGGTGCCGTGGGGCCGGCCGTCGCGGCGCAGCCCGATGACGATGGCATTGCGTGCTTCGGCCAGGAAGGCGTCCATGGCTGTGGTGACGTCGTCGCTCATGGACGGTCACCGTAGCGGTTGCGCGACCGCTCGGGGCCGGCCACCGGGGCCAGGCGGCGCAGCGGTCACGGGCCCGGCGGGGCCGGTGTTCAGCGGCCGGTCGGACGGCGGAGATACCGCTCGGTGTCCGACCAGGCGCCGGTGAGCCGGTCGAACTCGGCCGCCTCGGGCAGCATCCAGTGAGCTTGCCCGGCCCGCACCGCCGAGGAGGACACCTCGCCGAACCGGTCCGGCAGGTGCAACGCCATACCTGTTGGTATGTCAAGAGGCGGACGTGGCGCCAACGCCACCTCGGGGAGGCGGCGCACGGCGTCGTCGCGGGCGACCTCGTCGGCGTAGTAGCGGGGGTCGTTGACCTGCTCCCACTTGTCCGCGCCCATGATCACCACGTCGTAGCCCTCGGCGATGTCGACGATGAGGGTCGCCTCGGTGACCTTGACCTGCAACCAGCCGATGCGCCGGCTGACTGCCTCGAGTACGGCCACCCGGTCGGCGAAGGACGGCACCTCGACGTGTTCCTTGTTGATCGGCCGGCGCGACAACACCAGGTCGACCGTATGCAGTCCCCGCTGGGCCCGCGCCGCGTCGGCCACCGCGAGATGCGCCACGGTGGGCGGGTTGAAGGTACCGGGATAGACCCCCCGGCGCGGCGTCAACCGGTCGTTCATCGCACCAGCAGCAGGGCCAGCGCCGCCACTGCGGCCACCACCAACGCGGTCGTCAGCAGCCGACGGACGAGCTGCGCGGGTCGGGCGATGCGCTTTCGGCCGATGCCGTCGAGGCGGCGTTGCAGCTCCGACAGCCCGGCCGAGACGTCACGACGGAAGTCGACGGGGGGCTGCTTGTGCTCGTAGAAGGCGAGATCGGCCGGCAGCACCACGTCGTCGAGCCGGACCGGCACCACGGTGGTGTGCTCGGCGCCGGCGAGGTGGACCTCGCGGTGGACCCGGTCGGAGTCCGCTGCCGCCCGCGACACCACGAACACCACGGCGTCGGCAGACCACATGGCGTCGAGCAGACGACCGCCCCAGCGGTCGGTTGCGGCGCTGCGCCCGACCACCACGTTGTGGCCGATGCCGCTGAGCCGGTGCAGGATGCGCTCGCCGATGGCGGCGTCGGCCTCGTCGTAGCTGACGAGCAGCCGACGCGGGTGGCGGGCCGGGATGAGCGGACCGTCGTCGACGGCGGGGGAGGGGACGGCCGGCTCGTCGAGGTCCGGCGGCTCGACCGCGGTGTCGGCCTCGGCATGCTCGAGTGGCTCGATGCGTAGCTCGCAGCGGCCCAGGAGGACCTCGTCGCCGGCGTGCAGTTGCACCGAGCCGGTCACCCGGTGGCCGTTGACCCAGCTGCCGTTGGTGGAGCCGAGGTCGGTGAGGTAGGTGCCATCGGGCTCGACATCGACCCTGGCGTGGCGGGCGCTCACGCTCGACTCGTCGAGGACCAGGTCGTTGTCCGGTGCCCGGCCCAGCAACAACCGTCCCTGCTCGAGCGCCTGACGCCAGTAGCGGCCGCTCGCCACCGGCCCGACCACCACCAGGCGCAGCACGCTCGGGGAGGGCGCGTGCCCGGTCGTGTCAGCGGGCGCGGTGTTGCGCTCGGTGCGGTCGCCTGCCATAAGATGGAGGCTATGCGTTCGCTCGTGCCGGGTCCGATTCTTCCGGTAGTCAAGTCGTAGCGCGCGCCCACATACCGGCACACGCACGACCTCCCCACCGGGAGGTCGTTCCGGTTTTCGACGGTCGGTCGTTCGACCTCTAGGAGCAGTGGACATGGGAATCAACGGAGGGCAGGCCCTGATCCGGGCACTGGAGCGGGAGGGGGTCGAAGTTCTCTTCGGCCTGCCGGGCGGCGCCATCCTGCCGGTCTACGACCCGCTGATCGACAGCCCGATCCGCCACGTGCTGGTTCGCCACGAGCAGGGTGCCGGGCACATGGCGGAAGGCTTCGCCCACGCCACCGGCAGGGTCGGGGTGGCCATGGTCACCTCCGGCCCCGCCGCCACCAACATCGTGACGCCGCTGTGTGACGCCTACATGGACTCCGTTCCGATGGTGTGCATCACCGGCCAGGTGCCGAGCACGGCGATCGGGACAGACGCCTTTCAGGAGTGTGACACCGTCGGCATCACCCGCTCGGTGACCAAGCACAACGAGCTGGTGACCCGGGCCGAGGACATCCCGATGGCCATCCGCCAGGCCTTCTACATCGCCACCACCGGTCGTCCGGGCCCGGTGCTGGTGGACATCCCCAAGGACATCGTCGACCCGGCCAATCCCCGTTCGGCCATGGACTGGTACTGGCCCACCGACGCCGAGGTGGAGGCCAGCCTTCCCGGCTACAAGCCGTCCACTCAGGGCGATCCGGTGCGCATCCGCGAAGCGGCGGAGCTCATCAACCGGTCGGTGAAGCCGGTGATCTACGCCGGTGGCGGCATCCTCAAGGCCCGTGCGGCCGAGGCGCTGCGGGCCCTGGCCGAGCTGTGCGACCTGCCGGTCGTCACCACCCTGATGGCCCGCGGTGCCTTCCCCGACGACCATCCGCTGTGTCTCGGGATGCCCGGCATGCACGGCAACTACACGGCCATCACCGCCATGCAGGAGGCCGACCTGCTCATCGCCCTCGGCTCGCGTTTCGACGACCGGGTGACCGGCCGCCTCGACGGGTTCGCCCCCTCCGCCAAGATCATCCACGTCGACATCGACCCCGCCGAGCTGGGCAAGGTCCGCCGTCCCGACGTTGCCATCGTGGGCGACTGCCGGTCGGTGATCGAGGACCTGCTGTCGGCGTTGCAGGCGCTCGGCGGGTCCGCCGCCCAGCCGGATCGCAGTGCCTGGAAGCAGCAGCTGTCGGGCTGGCGCGAGAAGTTCCCGCTCACCTACGAGAACCTCGAGGCGGGGGAGGGTCACGTCAAGCCGCAGTTCGTGCTGGAGCGGCTGCGCAGCCTCACCCCGAGCGACACGATCGTGGCGTCGGGCGTGGGCCAGCACCAGATGTGGACCAGCCAGTACTGGAAGTTCAATCATCCCTACACCTGGGTCAACTCCGGCGGTCTGGGCACGATGGGCTTCTCCATCCCGGCCGCGATCGGGGCCAAGGTGGGCCGTCCCGACCGCATGGTGTGGGCCATCGACGGTGACGGCTGCTTCCAGATGACCGCCCAGGAGCTGGTCACCGCGTCGGCGGAGCGCATCCCCATCAAGGTGGCGATCCTCAACAACGCCTACCTCGGCATGGTGCGCCAGTGGCAGGAGATGTTCTACGACGAGCGCTACTCCGAGGTGTACCTGTCGCCGGACCTGCCCGATTATGTGAAGTGGGCCGAGGCGATGGGCTGCGCGGCCATGCGGGTCGAGTCCACCGACGAGGTCGACGCCGCCATCGAGAAGGCCAACGGCATCAACGACCGGCCGGTCGTCATCGAGTTCCGGACCGACGCACGCGAGAAGGTGTTCCCGATGGTGCCCGCCGGCAAGGGCAACTCCGAGGTCATGGTCGACCCCAGCCAGCAGGCCGAGCTGGCCCGGATCCGGGCGCTGGGGCTGTGAGCGCCATGCACAGCTACCACACCCTCGTCGTGCTGGTGGAGAACAAGCCCGGCGTGCTCGCCCGGGTGGCCGGTCTCTTCGCCCGCCGTGGCTTCAACATCCACTCGCTGGCCGTGGCCCCCACCGAGGACGAGCGGATCAGCCGCATCACCATCGTGGCGGACACCGAGTCCGCGCCGGTGGAGCAGATTGTCAAGCAGCTCGACAAGCTGATCAACGTGGTGCGCATCGACGAGCTCGCCCCGCGGGATTCCGTCGAGCAGGAACTGCTGATGGCCTCGGTGCAGGCCTCCGTCGGCGAGCGCAGCAAGGTGCTCGAGCTGTGCCAGATCTTCTCGGCCAAGGTGCTCGACACCGGCACCCAGGAGATGATGGTCCGGCTCGCCGGTTCGCCGGCCAAGCTCGACGACTTCGAGCAGTTGCTGCGCCCGTTGGGTATCAGCGCCATCCAGCGGACCGGCCGGGTGGCGTTGCCCCGCCTCGATCACGGCTCCTCCGGTGCCTCGCTGCGCTCGGTGAGCTGACGCCGTTGCCCGCGGTGTCACTGCGCCCGGCGATCCCTGCGGTCGTCGTGCGCCGTGGCCGGGAGTCCTGCCGGTCGATGCTGAGGCGGCGTCGGGCGGGGACTATGCTCAAGGCCCGCCCGCGCCATGGTGCGTGGGCGCTTGTTGTTCACCAGCCGAAGGAGCCCGACCCGTGGCCACCATCTACTACGAGAAGGACGCTGACCGCTCGCTCATCGCCGGCCGCAAGGTGGCGATCTTGGGCTACGGCAGCCAGGGCCACGCCCACGCGCTGAACCTGCGCGACTCGGGCATCGACGTCCGGGTCGGTCTGCGGCCCGGTTCGGCGTCGGTGGCCAAGGCCACGGAGGCCGGTCTGCGGGTGCTGTCGATGGCCGACGCCGCCGCTGAGGCCGATCTCATCATGATGCTCGTGCCCGACACCCAGCACGGCGACATCTTCGACAACGAGGTCAAGCCGCACCTGACCGCCGGCAAGGCGCTGTTCGTGTCCCACGGCTTCTCCATCCGCTTCGGTACGGTCAAGCCCCCGGCGGATGTCGACGTGGCGATGGTGGCCCCCAAGGGTCCCGGTCACCTGGTGCGCCGTACCTACGAGGAGGGCGGCGGTGTGCCGTGCCTCATCGCCGTCTCCCAGGACGCCACCGGCACCGCCCGGGGCCTGGCACTTGCGTATGCCGACGCCATCGGCGGCGCCCGGGCCGGCGTGCTCGAGACCACCTTCGAGGAAGAGACCGAGACCGATCTCTTCGGCGAGCAGGTCGTGCTGTGCGGCGGGCTCACCGAGCTGGTGCGCGCCGGCTACGACACCCTGGTGGAGGCCGGCTACCAGCCCGAGGCTGCGTACTTCGAGTGCCTGCACGAGCTGAAGCTGATCGTCGATCTCATGTACGAGCAGGGCATCTCCGGCATGCGCTACTCGGTCAGCGATACCGCTGAGTACGGCGACCTGACCCGTGGCCCCCGCGTGATCGACGATCACGTCCGCCAGACGATGAAGACCATCCTCAAGGAGATCCAGGACGGCAGCTTCGCCGAGCAGTGGATCGCCGAGTCCAAGGCGGGCAAGCCCAACTTCCTGCGGCTCGAGGCCGAGGGCAAGCAGCACTCCATCGAGGTGGTCGGCGAGGAACTGCGCGGCATGATGCCGTGGATCTCCGCCGGCAAGACCAAGGTCCAGGAGGCCTCCGGCGGCCAGGGCTGATCCAGCCCGATCCCCATTCCGACGACGTGCCCGGCGGTCATCCGCCGGGCACGTTGCGTTGTGGGCGCCGGCCTCAGGCGGGAAGGGCGATCCGGGCCGACAACGGTGGGACGCCGGCGCCCTCGCCGTCGGCGACGATGGCCGCTGCTGCTGCATCGGGGCACAGATCGGCCACCGGCTGGTCGGCAGCCGATGCGTCGTCGGACACGGCGATGGCCCACCAGGTGAACCGCTGCGGCAGGCGCGTCAGCGCCGAGGCCGGCACGGTGAACTCGAGGACCGTGCCCGTCGGCGGGGCGATCGTGGTGGTCCGGTGCTCGTCGGGGCCGCCGAAGCTGCTCACGCCGGTGCTCCACGCCGTTGCGGGTGTTGCACCGGTGTCGTGGCGAATCTCCACCGCGTAGAGGACCGCCGCCCCGTCCGCCAGGAAGACCTCCCACCAGCTGATCTGCGGTGTGGCGGGACTGCCGGCGCCGGGAGCACCCCGTAGCTCGACGCGGACCCGGAGCCCGGCGGCATCGCGTTGCACGGCGACCCCGAGCAGGTCGAGCTCGGCCGGCCGCTTCGGGTCCTGGTCGTTGGCCGGGTCGACACAGCGTGAGCTTCCTGCCCCGCCGGTCGCCGTGCCCGTGGGGGTGGCGGCGGCGGTGCTGCCGGACGGGTCGGCCGTGACGGCGGACGGGCCGGCCCCGGCGATGCCGGTGACGTCCGGCGCTCGACCGGTTGGCGTCGTCGCCGGTCCGGTCGGGCGCGACCCTGCGCCGGTACCGACGGTGGTGATCGTCGTGCGCCGTCCGGTGGTCGCGGTGGCGCGCCCCTCGCCGAACGGGCCGGGGGTGCCGCCCGGCGCCGGCGAGGCGGGCCGGCGACGCGCGCCGGTGGCCGACACCGGGTCCTGGTGCTGGATGAGGTCCGTGCCCACGACGACCAGTGCGGCGAGCGACACGGTCAGGGCGATGACGCCGGCGTGGGCCACGCTGCGGCGGGTCGGCTGCGCAGTGGCGCCGGCCGGGCGTCGGGGCGCGGTCGGCCGGAGTCGGAACCTCCGGTGCTGGCCGCCGTCCGTCACCACATCGAACACGGTATCGGTTGGCCGGGCCGATGTCGCGGCGCTTCGCAGGTCCGGACATCGGCCGGCGGCGTCGATTCCATAAATCCGACTGGTTCGGTCGGGAATGGGTGTGTAGGGTTGCACCCCGCCGCCGCGAGGACGGGCGGCCCGATCGATGAGCCTGCCAAGGAGCACCGCATGAGCGACGCCTGGGGTTTCGAGACCCGCCAGATCCACGCCGGAGCGACGGTCGACCCGCCGTACCGGGCCCGGAACACGCCGATCTACCAGACCACCTCGTTCGTGTTCGAGGACTCCGCCCACGGCGCCCGGCTGTTCGCCCTGCAGGAGCCGGGCAACATCTACACCCGCATCATGAACCCGACCCAGGCGGTGTTCGAGGCGCGGATGGCGTCCCTCGAGGGCGGCATCCCCACCGCCGCCGGCGGCATGGTGCCCGGTGCCCTGGCGGTCGGCAGCGGCCAGGCGGCCGAGACGCTGGCCATCCTCAACCTCGCCGAGGCCGGCGACCACGTGGTGTCCTCGGCGTCGCTGTACGGCGGCACCTACAACCTCTTCCACTCCACGTTGCCGAAGCTGGGCATCGATGTCAGCTTCGTCGAGAACCCCGACGATCTCGACGCGTGGCGCGCCGCGGTGCGACCGAACACCAAGGCCTTCTACGGCGAGACCATCCCCAACCCCAAGAACGACGTGCTCGACATCGAGCCCCTCGCCGCCCTCGGCGATGAGCTGGGCATCCCGCTCATCGTCGACAACACGGTGGCCACGCCCTACCTGTGCCGGCCCATCGAGTGGGGCGCCCACATCGTGGTGGAGTCCGCCACGAAGTTCATCGGTGGCCACGGTGCGGCCATCGGCGGCGTGATCGTGGACAGCGGCCGCTTCGACTTCGGCAAGTGGGCCGACCGCTTCCCGAACTACAACCAGCCCGACCCCAGCTACCACGGCCTGAACTACTGGCCGATGCTCGGCGCCGGCAGCTACATCGTCAAGGCCCGCATCCAGTTGCTGCGCGACATCGGGGCCTCCACCACGCCGTTCAACTCGTGGCTGTTCCTCAACGGCCTCGACACCCTCAGCCTGCGGATGGAGCGTCATGTGGCCAACGCCCGGGCCGTGGCCGAGTTCCTGGCCGCCCGGCCCGAGGTGGAGACCGTCTACTACGCCGGCCTGCCCAGCTCGCCGTACTACGCCCGGGCCCAGAAGTACCTGCCCCGTGGTGCCGGCTCGGTGCTGTCCTTCGTGATCAAGGGCGGGGCCGAGGCCGGTCAGAAGTTCGCCGACGGGCTGGTGCTGCACTCCAACCTGGCGAACATCGGCGACGTGCGCTCGCTGGTGATCCACCCGGCGTCGACCACCCACAGCCAGCTCACCGCCGAGGAGCAGCTGGCATCGGGCGTCGAGCCCGGCCTCGTGCGCCTGTCGGTCGGCATCGAGTCGATCGAGGACATCATCGCCGACCTCGAGGGCGGGTTCCGCGCCGCCGGCGCCTGATCGGAGCGGACCACGGCCGGGGCCGGGGGAGTGCCGAATGGCACACCTCGCAGGCCCCGGCTGTTTCCCATTTCCGGCCGGTCCGACGGTACCGTCGGCGCCATGAACGCCGCCGAGCCCGACGAGCTGGACCTTCCCCTGCTGCACACCCGGACCTACGAGGTCCGCTCGTACCGGCAGAGCGAGACCGAGTTCCGTCTGCGGGGCCGGGTGACCGACGTCAAGCCCCCCGGTAACTTCATCGCCGACGATCCCGACCCCATGACCATCCACGACATGGTGGTGGACGTGGTGGTCCAGTTGCCCGGCATGGTCATCACCGCCGCCGAGGTGGTCATGCAGACCCATCCGCACGATCACTGCACCGAGATCGTCGACCACTACCAGAAGCTGATCGGGCTCTCCATCGCCCGGGGCTACACCCATCGGGTCCGTGAGCTGTTCGGCGGCCCCAACGGCTGCACCCACACCACCGCGTTGTTGCAGGCCATGGCCCCGGTCGCCCACCAGTCGATGTGGTCGATGATGCGCCCGGCCGACGGTGAGACCCCGGTGGAGATCACCCTCGAGGTGCAGCGCGAGCGCATGCAGTTCAACAAGAACACCTGCCACGTCTGGGCCGAGGACGGCCCCATGTTCGACTCGCTCGAACGCGGCGAGATGATCCCCCCGCCGAAGTGGGGCGTCGAGCGCCTCGAGCAACTGGGCCTCACCGTCGACGACTGGTACCGCCGGGGCGGCCGCTGAGTGGCCCGCTGGCCCGCGGTCAGGCGATGGCGTCGACCACGTGGTCGATGCAGGCGCACAGCGCCGCGACGTCCTCGGGGTCGATGGCGGGGAACAGCGCGATGCGCAGCTGGTTGCGTCCCAGCTTGCGGTAGCTCTCGGTGTCCACGACGCCGTTGGCCCGCAGCACCTTCGACACCGTGGCGGCGTCGATCCGCTCGTCGAGGTCGATCGTGGCCACGACGTGGCTGCGCTGCGCCGGGTCGGCCACGTACGGGGTGGCGTAGCTCGAGGCCTCGGCCCAGCGGTAGATGGTGTCCGCGGAGCGGTCGCACCGGCTCGCCGCCCAGTCCAGGCCGCCGTTGGCGTTCATCCAGTCGAGCTGGTGCACGGCCAGGAACACCGTGGCGAGTGCCGGGGTGTTGTTGGTCTGGTCCAGCTTGGAGTTGTCCAAGGCGATCTTGAGGTCGATCGAGGCGGGGATCCAGCGGTCCGACGCCGCTATCCGCTCGATGCGTTCCACCGCAGCCGGCGAGCAGCAGGCGATGAACAGCCCGCCGTCGGAGGCCAGGCACTTCTGCGGGGCGAAGTAGTACACGTCCACCTCGGCGGGGGACCAGCGCAGCCCGCCCGCCGCCGACGTGGCGTCCACGGCCACCAGCTGACCGGAGGTCGCCCCGGCCGGGCGCTGCAGGGTCATCGCCACCCCGGTCGAGGTCTCGTTGTGGGTCAGGGCGTACAGGTCGACGGTGGGATCGGCCGTCACGGTGGGGTGGGTGCCGGTCGGGGCGCTGATGACCACCGGCTCGTCGAGGAACGGCGCGGCCGCTGAAGCCTGGGCGAACTTCGAGGAGAACTCGCCGAAGCTGAGGTGCAGGCTGCGGCGTTCGATCAGCCCGAAGGTGGCGGCATCCCAGAACACCGTCGAGCCGCCGTTGCCCAGGACGACCTCCCAGCCTTCGGGCAGCCCGAACAGGTCGCTGACCCCGCTGCGGAGGCGGCCGACGAGGTTGCGCACCGTCGGCTGGCGGTGCGACGTGCCGAGCAGGTCGGGCGCCGCTGCGGCAAGGGCGGTGACGGCCTCGGGCCGGACCTTGGAGGGCCCACAGCCGAAACGGCCGTCGGCGGGCAGCAGCGAGGAGGGGATGGTGACCGTGGGGGTGCTCACGGCGGACCATTCTGCCGGGTCCGGCGGCGTCGCCGGTGTGACGATCGACCTGTCGACGCCCATGACACCCCACAGCGGGGGGTTTCGCCGCTGCCGGCGGGGTCCGTGACAGCGCCGAAACCGCCGTTGCGTCCGGTGAAGGCGGTAGAAAGAGGACGTGACCTCCCCCTCCTCACGTGTGTCGCGCCGTGTCGGCGCCATCGCCCCGTCCGCCACCCTCGCCGTCGACGCCAAGGCCAAGGCACTCAAGGCCGCGGGCAAGCCCGTGATCGGCTTCGGCGCCGGCGAGCCCGACTTCCCGACACCCGATCACATCGTGCAGGCCGCCATCGCCGCCTGTCTCGATCCGGTCAACCACCGCTACACCCCGGCCGGCGGCCTGCCCGAGCTGAAGGCCGCGGTGGCGGCCAAGACGCTGCGTGACACCGGCGTGAGCGTGGGTGCCAACCAGGTGCTCATCACCAACGGTGGCAAGCACGCCGTGGCCGCATCGTTCGAGACGCTGCTCGACCCGGGCGACGAGGTGCTCGTCCCCGCCCCCTACTGGACCACCTATCCCGAGGCCATCACCCTCGCCGGCGGGGTGTCGGTGGAGATCCCCACCGATGTCGAGGCCGGGTTCCGGGTGTCCATCGAACAGCTCGAGGCGGCCTGCACGGCCCGCACCAAGGTGCTGCTGTTCGTGTCGCCGTCGAACCCGACCGGTGCGGTCTACCCCCGCGACGAGGTCGAGGCCATCGGCCGCTGGGCCCTCGACCGGGGCCTGTGGGTGATCACCGACGAGATCTACGAGCACCTGACCTATGGCACCCACGAGAACCACTCCATCCAGAAGCTGGTGCCGGAGCTGGCCGACCAGACGGTGATCCTCAACGGGGTGGCCAAGACCTACGCCATGACCGGTTGGCGGGTGGGCTGGATGATCGGCCCCGATGACGTGATCACCGGCGCCACCAACCTGCAGTCCCACACCACCTCGAACGTGTCGAACGTGGCGCAGCGGGCGGCGTTGGCTGCGGTTGCCGGTGACCTCGAGGCGGTGGCCATGATGCGCGAGGCGTTCGAGCGCCGGGGCCAGATCATGTACCGGATGCTCAACGAGATCGACGGCGTGACCGCCCTCGAGCCGCAGGGCGCGTTCTACTGCTTCCCGTCCTTCGAGGGTGTGCTCGGCCGGACGATCGGCGGGCGGCCGGCGAACTCCACCGTGGAGCTGGCCGAGATCATCCTCGAGCAGGCCGAGGTGGCCCTGGTGCCGGGTGAGGCCTTCGGCGCCCCGGGCTACATGCGCCTGTCCTTCGCCCTGTCCGACGCCGACCTGATCGAGGGGGTCGGACGGGTCGCCGACCTGCTCGGCCGCAAGGGCTGAGGCCGTGCACGACCCGGCCCCCTCGTCGCCGGCGGTGCAGGTCGCGCCGTACGGCAGTTGGTCCTCACCGATCACCACGGCGCTGATCGTGTCGGCCGCGGTGGGGCTGGGCGAGGTCTGGGTCGACGGTCCGGACACCTGGTGGTCGGAGCTGCGGCCCACCGAGTCGGGCCGGGTCGAACTGGTACGGGACGGGGTCGATCTGCTCGGTGCGTCGTTCTCGGCCCGGACCCGGGTCCACGAGTACGGCGGCGGGGCGTGGTGGGTCCACGCCGATGTCGTGTTCTTCGCCAACTGGGCCGACCAGCGGCTCTACCGGCTCGATCCCGGGGCTGCGCAGCCGGTGCCGTTGACGGCGGCGCCCGAGGTTCCTGCCGGCCTGCGTTACGCCGACGGCAGGGTCAGCCCCGACGGTCGCTGGGTGGTGTGCGTGCGCGAGCAGCACCCGGTCAGCACGGCCGGGCACGAAGGTGGTCACGGAGACGGGCACGAAGGTGGTCACGGAGACGGGCACGGGGATGGGCACGCCGAGCCGTCCAATGCCGTGGTGGCCCTGCCCGCCGACGGTGACGGGCCGGTGTCGGTGTTGCACGACGGCCATGACTTCGTCGCCGCCCCCCGGCTCAGCGCCGACGGCCGGTGGCTGGCCTGGCTGGCGTGGAACCACCCGGACATGCCGTGGGACGCCACTGAGCTGTGGGTGGCCCGCTTCGCCGACGGCACGATCAGCGACGCCCGGTGCGTGCTCGGAGCTGACCGGGCCGAGGCCGTGGTGCAACCCGAATGGGGCCCTGACGGCAACCTGTATTTCTGCACCGACCGGTCGAACTGGTGGAACCTGTACCGCTTCGAGCACGACGCGCAGCACGGGCCGGTGGGTTTCCCGGTTCCTGTCACCGCGCTCGAGTCGGAGATCGCCCTGCCGGCCTGGGTGTTCGGCCGCAGCCGGTACGCCTTCGGTCCCGATGGTGACGTAGTGGTGTTCGCGTTCGGTGGTGGCGACCACGTGCATCTCGGCGTGGCCGACCTGCACACCCACGACCTGCGGGTGGTGGAGACCGGCCTGGCCTCCTTCGAGGCGCTCCGGGTGCGTCGCCGGCCCGACGGCGCGGGCCTCGAGGTGGTCGGGGTCGGCGCCGGCTTCAGCACCGAGGCCGCGGTGCTGGCCATCGCCCTCGACGACGGCAGCCATCGTCTGCTGCGCTCGCCCCGCCAGCTCGGGTTGCCGTCGGGCATCGTGTCCACGCCCGAGCACGTCACCTTCCCCTCCGAGTCCGGCCGGGTGGCGCATGGCTGGTACTACCCGCCGTGCAACCCGGCCTACTGCGGCCCCGACGGCGAACGGCCCCCGCTGCTGGTTCTCTCCCACGGCGGACCCACCGCCTCGGCGAACCCGGCGATGAACGTGGCGGTGCAGTTCTGGACCTCGCGGGGCTTCGCGGTGATCGACGTCGACTACGGCGGCAGCACCGGGTACGGGCGCGCCTACCGCCGCCTGCTCGAGGGCGCCTGGGGGATCGTCGACGTCGAGGACTGCTGCGCCGCAGCGCAGTGGCTGGCCGCGGCCGGCCGTTGCGACGGCGAGCGCATGATGATCCGCGGTGGTTCGGCCGGTGGGTTCACCACGCTCGCCGCCCTGGCCTTCCGTTCGGTGTTCAAGGCCGGTGCGTCGCACTACGGCGTGGCCGACCTCGCGGCGCTCGCCGCCGACACCCACAAGTTCGAGGCTCGCTACCTCGACGGCCTGGTCGGACCGTACCCGGCCGCTGCGGCGCGCTACGAGGCCCGCTCGCCGATCCACCACACCGACGGCCTGGACTGTCCGCTCATCCTGTTGCAGGGCAGCGAGGACGTCATCGTGCCGCCGTCGCAGAGCCGGGCCATGGCCGCCGCCCTCGCCGCCAAGGGCATCGCCCACGCCTACCTAGAGTTCCCCGGCGAGCAGCACGGCTTCCGGCAAGCGGCGAACATCGAGCGGGCGCTGCAGGCAGAGTTGTACTTCTACTCCCGGGTGTTCCACTTCCCGCTCGGCGACCCGATCGAGCCGGTCGACATCGTCTTCGGCGAGCGTCTCTGAGATGGGCACCCGTCGGTGAGCCGGACCTCGACCCGTAGCCGCCGCCGTGCGGTGGCGCTGGCCGACTTCGCCCGCCAGGCCGAGGCCGAACGGCTGGCGGCGCGCCTCGTGATCGAGGGCATCGGCGCGGAGGTGTGGACGGCGCAGCAGGCGGCAACGTTGCTGCCGGCCTCCGAGCCGCCCGTCGGACCCACGGTCGTGGTGGCCCGCGGCGATCACGAGCATGCGCTGACCCTCGCCCATCTCTTCGCCGAGGTCGATGCCGGGGTGAGCGAGGTGGCGCCGCCCCCGCAGGACCTGTGGCACGGATCCTTCCTGCGGCTGCTGGTCGGGGTGTTCGCCGTCTCGGTGCTGGTCTCGACCGTGGTGGTGCTGCTGTTCGCGGCGGTCTGAGTCCGAACCGACCGGCCGGGGACCTGCCAATGGTCACACGTGGTTGGGATCCTGGCGGAGTCGAACCTACGCTGCTGCAACGTTGCTGCTGAACCGGGGCTGACCGCCCCGCGAGGCCGGCTCGCCAGCCCTGCGGTCACCCGCCGAACCCCTGTCGCCACCGTTCACCCGTTACTGCCGCCCACCTGCAAAGGACATCGTCGCATGGCCCGGATCCTGGTCACCGAGGAGATCGCCGACAGCGGGCTGGACCGCCTGCGAGCCGCCGGCCACGAGGTCGACGTGCAGCTCGGCACCACACCGCAGCAACTGGTGGAGGCCATCCGCACCGCCAACGCCCTCATCATCCGTTCGGCCACCGACGTCACCGCGGCGTTGCTGGCCGAGGCTCCTGAGCTGGTGGTGGTCGGCCGGGCCGGTATCGGCCTGGACAACGTCGACGTCGAGGCGGCCACCCAGCGCGGCGTGATGGTGGTCAACGCTCCGGAGTCGAACATCCTGTCTGCCGCCGAGCACACCGTCGCGCTGCTGCTCGCCCAGGCCCGCAACATCCCCCAGGCCCATGCGGCGCTGGTCGCCGGCCGCTGGGAGCGCTCCAAGTGGGAGGGTGTGGAGCTCGCCGACAAGACGCTGGGCGTCATCGGCCTCGGGCGCATCGGGCGGCTGGTGGCTCAGCGGGCAGCGGCGTTCGGCATGCGGATCATCGCCCACGACCCCTACGTGTCACCCGAGCGGGCCCGCCAGATGTCCATCGAGGTCGTCGAGCTCGACGAGCTGCTGGCCGAGTCGGATTTCATCACCCTGCACGTGGCCAAGACCCCCGAGACCATGGGTCTGCTCAACGCCGATCGGCTGGCGCGGACCAAGCCGGGGGTGCGGATCGTCAACGTGGCCCGTGGCGGGCTGATCGACGAGCAGGCACTGGCCGACGCGGTGCGTTCCGGCCAGGTGGCCGGTGCAGCGATCGACGTGTTCGCCATCGAGCCGACGACGTCCTCGCCGCTGTTCGACCTGCCCCAGGTGGTGGTCACCCCGCACCTCGGCGCCTCCACCCGTGAGGCCCAGGACAAGGCCGGCGACACCATCGCCGAGATGGTCGGCCTGGCGCTCGACAACGAGTTCGTGCCCTTTGCGGTGAACGTCTCCGCCGGTGAGGTGTCCGAGACCACCAAGCCGTTCCTGGCGCTCGCCGAGCGGCTCGGGGCGTTGTTCGTGGCCCTCGCCGAAGGGGTGCCCGACGTGCTCGAGGTCGGCTTCCACGGCCATATCGCCGCCGGCGACACCCGCATCCTCACCGTTGCGGTGCTCAAGGGCCTGTTCTCCCGGGGCAGCGAGGTGCCGGTCTCCTACGTCAACGCGCCCCTGATGGCAGCCGACCGCGGCATCGACGTGCGGGAGAGCCGCAGCACCACGGCCGTGGATTACGTGAACCTGCTGACCATCCGCGGTGGCCACCATTCGTTGGCCGGGACCGTGGCCGGTCTCAACGGCGAGCAGCGGCTGGTGCGCATCGACGACAACATCGTGGATCTGCCCCCGGCGCTCAACATGCTCTACGTCCGCAACGAGGACCGTCCGGGCATGATCGGCAAGGTCGGCACCATCCTCGGCGAGAGCTCCGTGAACATCGACGACATGGATGTCGGGCGCGACCCCAACGGCGAGGCCTCGACGATGATGGTCGCCACCGACCGGCCGGTCCCGGCGGAGGTCGTGCAGCGGCTGCGGGCCACCCCCGGCATCGTCAGCGTGCACGTGATCCACACCTGAGCCGACCGTACCAACTGGTCAACTGACCAACTGGTCAACTGGTACGGCCGCTCAGCGCAGCTCGACCCGGCCCCGGTCCGCCAGCGTCTCGAGGGCATTGGCCTGCACCGCGGTGTCGCTGATGGAGAACACGGTGTCGCCCACGATGACCGTGCGGGTGATGGGCGGTACGTAGCCCCCGCACACCGGCGGCAGCGCATCGCCGGCCGCCCGAGTTGTGGCCACCGGCGCGACCGAGGCCGTGGCGGTCGCCGTTCCGGTTGTCGGCGCGACCGCCGTTCCGGCGGCTCCGGTCGGCCCGGGGGTCCCGGGGGTCCCGGGGGTCCCGGAAAGGTTCGCGCAGGTCACCTCGGGACCGGAGGGCAGGATGCGGCCCCGTTCGGTGATCGTGGTCTTGCCGATGTCGAGACCGAGTACCCCACCGATTGCGGTCGAACCGTCGGTGGAGCCGAACGTGGCGGTCATCAGTGCCAGCTGTTCGGGTTCCCACCACAGGAACGACTGGTGGTCCCACTCCGTGTTCAGCCAGGCGGTGGGCAGCGTCCAGGTGGCGGTGCGGGTCGGCCGGGTCGGGTCGGACACGTCGAAGGTGGCGACGAGGGCCCCGGTGGTGCGACCGGTGTCGTCGGCATCGCGGCCGACCCCGAGCAGGCGGTCCTCGCCGATGGGGTGCAGGTAGCCCGAGTACCCGTTCATCTTCAGTGACCCCGTGACCGACGGTGCCTTGGGGTCGCGCAGGTCGACCACGTACAGCGGGTCGGTCTGGCGGAAGGTCACCACGTAGGCGTTGGTGCCCACGAACCGTACGCCGTAGATGCGTTCGCCGCGACCGAGGTCGCCGACCTTGCCCACCTCGACCAGTTCGTTGCCCGAGGCCGCAAGGGTGGTCACCGAGCTCGAGGACTCGTCGCTCCAGCCCCACGGAGCACCGGTGGTGGTGGCGACCCGCAGGACGGCGTCGCGTTCGGACATCGAGAAGTCGTTCATCAGGCTGCCCTCCACGCTGCCGGTGGCGGTGTAGGCGGCCCGGTCGCCGTCGAAGGTGAAGCGGTGGATGCTGGTGGTGACCTCAGCCGGGCTGCGCTCGGGTGCGCTCGGCGCGCCGGTCTCCTCGCCGGTGGCGCCGCTGTCCAGCCAGGCGCCGATGGCCACGTACAGGTTGGTGGGCGAGGCGTACACCTGCTGGCTGTCGGCGAGGACCGTGACCCCGTTCGCGGCACCGAGCAGCTTGGCCACGTTCACGTTCAACAGGGTGGTCGAGGTGAAGCCGTGGAAGGCCGGTGGAACCGACACCGAGCGGCAGTCGGCCAGTGGACCGTCGTCGACCGTGGAACCGTTGGCGTCGAGCAGCTCGAAACGTCCGAGCCAGTCCTCGAGGGACGACTCGGCGATGACCTCCTTGTTGGTGCGCAACGCCCGGGCCTCCGAGCCGGGCCCGGTGGGGGCCACGAAGTCCAGCCCCGGCGGGGTGGTCCGCACCACCACCCGGGCGACGTCGCCGGTCATGCGGATGCTCAGCACCGAACCGTCCACGACCAGCTGACGTTGCAGGATCGGCGACTCCGGATCGGCGACGTCGACCTGCCACAGGACGCTGCGGTTGTCGAACCACGGCATGACCGCCGGTTGGTCGCCGACGGTGGGGCCCCCGTCGGTGGTCGTGACCTGCGGCTGACCGGTGACGAGCAGGGTGGTGCCCACCCGGACCAGCTGGGTGGCGGTGCCCGGCAGGTCGAGGCTGCCCACCACCTTCGGGGTCGGGCCGGCCGTCACGATGTGCAGGCGACCCCCGGCCAGCACGAACAGGTGGGCGCCGTCGGTCTTGACCAGGTCACCCTCGTCGATGCCGGCCTCTACCGCGTTCGTCGTGGAATAGGCCGTGCCCGATCCGCTGGAGCCGGACGGCGGGACCGAGCCGGTGTCCGTTCCGGAGCTCCCGGAGCTGTCGGCGGCACGGGACACCTCGGCCATCATCGGCTGCGGGTAGGTGCCGAGCCCCTCGAGCCCGTAGGGGGTGACCCGTTCCCCGCCGACCTTCTTGAGGTGGGCGAGCAGGTCGTCACAGGCATCGAACCCCCGCAGCGATGCCGCAAGGGCGAAGCGGGCCGTGCCTGCGGCCGGGTCGCCGCCCGAGCCGATGTCGTCGCCGGCGTTGCTACAGGCGGCGCCGAGCAGGCTCAGGCAGCCGAGCGCGACCAGGATTCGGGCGGGACGACGGAACGGTCGCATGGGCTTCCTCCGGGCAGGATCGGACGGGTGGCGCCGGCCGTCACCGAGGACGACCGCAACGTTCCCGTCCGATCCAGTGTGCCCGTCTGCGGACCGTTCGTCAGGGCAGGGTGGTCCCTTTTCAGGCGACCTTCGGCTTGAATCCGGCCCGGCCACCCTCGTAGGTGGCGATGTCGTCGGCCATGCGCAGGGTGAGGCCGATCTCGTCGAGGCCCTCCAGGAAGCGCTCCTGGGTGGCCGGATCGAGGGCGAAGGACGCCTCGATCCCGATGGAGGGCACGGCGACCACCAGGCGCTCCACGTCCACGGTGATCTCGGTGGTGGGGTCGGCCTCGACCGCAGCCATGATCCGGGTGACCACCTCGGCGTCGAGCTGTGCGGTGACCAGCCCGTTCTTGCCCGAGTTGTTCTTGAAGATGTCGCCGAAGCGGGGCGAGATCACGGCCTTGAAGCCGTAGTCCATGATCGCCCACACGGCGTGTTCCCGGGAGGAACCGGTACCGAAGTTCGGACCGGCAACCAAGACGGTGGCCCCGGCGTAGCGCTCGTTGTTGAGCACGAAGTTCCGATCGTCCCGCCAGGCCGAGAACAGCCCGACGCCGAAGCCGGTGCGCTCGACGCGCTTGAGCCACGAGGCGGGGATGATCTGGTCGGTGTCGACATCGGAGCGGTTCAGGGGGACGGCGGTGCCGGTGACGATGCGTACTGCTTCCATGACGTGCTCCTTCAGCCCAACTCGGCGGGGGTGGTGAACGTGCCGGCGATGGCGGTGGCTGCAGCCACCGCGGGGGAGACCAGGTGGGTGCGCGCCCCCGGACCCTGGCGACCCTCGAAGTTGCGGTTGGAGGTGGACGCCGACCGCTTGCCCGGCGGGATCTTGTCGGGGTTCATGGCCAGACAGGCCGAGCACCCCGGCTCGCGCCATTCGAACCCGGCGTCGATGAACGCCCGGTGCAGGCCCTCGGCCTCGGCCTGGACCTTGACCGCATAGGACCCGGGCACGATCCAGCCGGTGACGGTCGGGGCGATCTGGCGACCCTGCACCACCGAGGCGGCGAGACGCAGGTCCTCGATGCGGGAGTTGGTGCAGGATCCGATGAACACGTAGTCGACGGCGATGTCGCGGATGGCCATGCCGGCCTGCAGGCCCATGTAGTCGAGGGCGCGGGCGCAGGCGTCGCGTTCGATGGGGTCGGCGAAGTCCTCCGGCCGGGGCACATCGGCGTCGATGGCGGCGACCTGGGCCGGGTTGGTGCCCCACGACACCTGCGGCAGGATCTGGGAGGCGTCGAGGTCGACGACCTTGTCGAAGACCGCGCCGTCCTCGGTGTACAGGGTTTGCCAGTATGCCAGGGCCTGGTCCCAGGCCTCGCCGGTGGGGGCGTGGGCACGGCCCTTCAGGTAGTCGAAGGTGGTCTGATCGGGGGCGACGAGGCCGGCCTTGGCCCCACCCTCGATCGACATGTTGCACAGGGTCATCCGGCCTTCCATCGACAGCGCACGGATGGCCGAGCCGCGGTACTCGATGATGTAGCCCATGCCGCCGCCGGTACCGATGTGGCCGATGACGGCGAGGGTGATGTCCTTGGCGGTGGCGCCGGGAGGAAGGGTGCCCTCGACGTTGACCGCCATCTGCTTGGGGCGAACCTGCTGCAGGGTCTGGGTGGCGAGCACGTGCTCGACCTCGGAGGTCCCGATCCCGAACGCGATGGCCCCGAATGCACCGTGGGTGGAGGTGTGCGAGTCGCCGCACACGATGGTCATGCCCGGCTGGGTCAGGCCCTGCTCGGGGCCGATGACGTGCACGATGCCCTGGCCGGGGTCACCCATGGCGTGCAGGGTGAAGCCGAACTCGGCGGCGTTCTCACGCATCACCTCGACCTGGCGGCGGCTGATCGGGTCCTCGATGCCCTCGATGCCCTCGACCGGGGTGGTGGGGACGTTGTGGTCCTCGGTGGCCACGGTCAGATCGGGTCGGCGGATCCTGCGGCCGGCGAGACGCAGGCCGTCGAAGGCCTGGGGGCTGGTGACCTCGTGCACCAGGTGCAGGTCGATGTAGAGCAGATCGGGCTCGCCCTGGCCGCCGGCTCGGACGGTGTGGTCGTCCCAGATCTTCTGGGCCAGGGTGCGGGGTTGGGCCATGGTGGGACCTCACTTGCCGGGACTGCGCGCTGGGGTGCTCCGGCGGTGGTTGATTTGTCTCATATGTTGAGACAAGATTCCGACTGATGGATGGCAGGCTATCCGGGGTCGGAGTGGTGGACAAGGCCGTCGCGCTGCTCGCTGCGGTGGAGTCCGGGGCCCGGACCCTCAACGAGCTGGTCGAGGTGACCGGGCTGCCCCGACCGACCGTCCACCGGCTCGCCGGGGCGCTGGTGGCCCACGGCCTGGTCCGCCGTGACGAGGAGTTGCGCTACCTGCCGGGCCTGCGCCTGATCGCGCTCGGCCGGGCGGCCTCGCAGTCCTTGCCGTTGGCCCGGGTGGCCCAACGGCCGCTCGAGGATCTGCGCGACGCCACCGGCGAGTCGGCCCAGCTGTACGTGCGCGAAGGGGAAGGACGGGTGTGCGTGGCGGTGGCCGAATCGCCGCACGGGCTACGGACCATCGTGCCCCTAGGAGCCGTGCTCGACCTGCGACGCGGCTCTGCCGGTGCGGTGCTGCGGGCCGAACCGGCGGTGCTGGCCCGCGGTTTCGCCGACAGCGTCGGCGAGCGCGAAACCGGGGTGGCGTCGGTGAGTGCCCCGGTCCTGCACGGCGACCGCGTCGTGGCTGCGATCAGCGTGTCGGGGCCGGTCGACCGGACCAGCCGCGAGCCGGCCCGGCGCTACGCCGCTGCGGTCATGGCCGCGGCCCGTGCCGTGGAGGTCGCCGCCGGTCTGCGTTGAGGGCAGGTCGCGTCGCCGGACGAGTACACGACGCCGTCGGGGGCGGTCAGCTGCCCAGCACGTGATCGACGGCGTCGAGCAACGCCGGGATGAACCGTTCCGGCCGGCGGGGGCAGGCGTGGTGGTCGGCATCGACCTCGACGGTCCGCGCGTCGGGGATGGTGGCGGCCAGCTTGCGCTGCCGGTCGGGCGGAACCGTGGTGTCCGAGGTGGTGATCACCACGGCGGTGGGGACGTCGACCTCGCCGATCCACTCGTGCGAGCTGAACTCGCCGATGGCCGCGCCCGCCTCGAGCAGGGCGCAGAGGTCGTGGCCGGCCACCTCCTCGAGGGCCCACGGCTCCAGGCCGAGCGCCGCGGTGCGCAGCTCCACCAGCCGGGAGAGGGTCTGGTCGCGCAGCGGTCCGGGAGCCAGCCGGCCGACGCCGGCGAGCCGGGACAGGCCGTTGAAGAACACCTGGTCACCGGCGGTGCCCCGGAAGTTGCGGCTGGTCGAGCACAGGATCAGGCCCTCGACGGCATGGCGGTGGCGGCGCCACAACAGCTGCGCCACCAGACCACCCATCGAATACCCGACCGGGACGATGCCCTCGAGGTCGAGCTCGACGGCGAGCGCTGCGATGTCGTCGGCGCAGTCCTCCAGGCTGAAGCGTTGCGGACTGCGCAGCCCGCGTCCGTGGCCGCGCAGGTCGCAGGCCACCACGTGGGCCTGTTCCGCCAGCGGCTCGTAGGCCGGGAACCAGTTGAGGTCGGCCGTGGCGGTCCACCCGTGCAGCAGCACCAGGCTGGGCCGGCCGGGACGTCGTTCGCCGGCCTGGCGGACGAACAGCTCGCCACGGCCGGGAAGGTCCACCACCTGCCCGGCGGGCAGCGGCGGTCGGCCCGAGGCGGCGGCCGGGCCGTCAGGCGTCGATGGCGACAACCTCGACCCGCAGCTGTCCACCTGGTGCCTCGTAGCTGACCACGTCGCCGGGCTTGGCGCCCAGCATGGCCTGGCCCAGCGGTGAACCCGGCGACATCACCGGGTGCTCGGTGCCACGCTCCTCGATGGAGCCCACCAGGTACTTCTCGATGTCGGTGTCGCCCTCGTAGCGGACGCTCACCACGCAGCCGACCCGGACCACGCCGGCATCGGCGTCGCCCTCCTCGACCACCTTGGCGTTGCCCAGGATCACCGACAGACGGCCGATCCGGCCCTCCATCTTCCCCTGCTCCTCCTTGGCGGCGTGGTAGTCGCCGTTCTCGGAGAGGTCGCCCAGCTCGCGGGCTGCCTCGATCCGGCGGGCGATGTCCACCCGGCCCCGGGTCTTGAGGTCCTCGAGTTCGGCCTTGAGGCGATCGAATGCAGCGCGCGACAACTCGTGAACTTCAGCCACGCCGCACATGCTACCGAGCGTGACCCCCATGGCGGTGGTCGGCCTGCGTCGCCGGGGCGTGATGCCGATCCAGTCACGGCGGGTGCCGCCACCGTCGATGCTCGCGTCGCCCGTCGGGCCGACGTTGCGGTTGACGTTCGGGTTGACGTTCCGGTTGACGTTCCGGTTGACGTTGTGGGCGGCACGCGAGGAGACTGCGGGGCGATGTACGCAGCACGACGCGCGACCATCAGCATTCCGTAGCGCACGCCGCCCTCGGCGTGCGCACAGACCGTCCACCCCGGTGGGCGGTTTTTTGTTTCACGGACAGCCAAGGCTTCGGATGTGGAGGGCCGCATCCGACCAGCGTCCGGGGTGGGACCCCGAACGGGAAGCAGGAGGACGGTTCAGGATGGCCAGCACGTATCGGGTGGGTGTGGTTCGCGGCGACGGTATCGGTCTCGAGGTGATCGACGAGGGCCTCAAGGTCATCGAGGCCGCCGGTGTCACCCTCGACACGATCGACTACGACCTCGGCGGGGCACGGTACCTGCGCGACGGCACCATCCTGCCCGACTCGGTGCTCGACGAGTGGCGCGGCCTCGACGCCATCTACCTCGGTGCGGTCGGTACCCCCGGGGTCCCGCCGGGCGTGATCGAGCGTGGCCTGCTGCTCAAGATGCGCTTCGAGCTCGATCTGTTCGTCAACCAGCGGCCCTTCGTCGACGCGGCCAAGGGCATCGACTTCATCGTGATCCGCGAGAACACCGAGGGCACCTACGCCGGCGAGGGTGGCTTCCTGCGCAAGGGCACCCCGCACGAGGTCGCCACCCAGGGCTCGGTGAACACCCGGATGGGTGTCGAGCGTTGCGTTCGTTACGCCTTCGATCTCGCTCGCACCCCTGCGCGCCGCGGACATCTGACGATGGTGCACAAGACCAACGTGCTGACCTTCGCCGGTGACCTGTGGGAGCGGACCTTCAACGAGGTCCATGCAGCCGACTACGCCGAGGTCCCCACCGCGTACAACCACGTCGACGCGGCCTGCATCTACTTCGTGGAGGACCCGCAGCGCTACGACGTGATCGTCACCGACAACCTCTTCGGCGACATCCTCACCGACCTCGGCGGGGCCGTGACCGGAGGTATCGGATTCGCCGCCTCGGGCAACCTCAACCCGGCCCGCACCGGCCCGTCGATGTTCGAGCCGGTGCACGGCTCGGCGCCCGACATCGCCGGGCAGAACAAGGCCAACCCCACCGCGGCGATCCTGTCGGGGGCCATGATGTTGGACTTCCTCGGTGAGCCCGCCGCCGCCGATCGGATCCGCGCCGCCTGCGCCGCCTCGATGAGCGGCGAGATCACCGGCTCGACCACCTCGGTCGGCGAGCAGATCGCGGCCCGGCTGTGAGCGACGCCGAGAACGACTCGGCGATGCCGCCGGTCGACCGTTCGCCCCGCTACGACCCGTCGTGGCCGCCGGCGGTCGACGTGTTCGACACCACCCTTCGTGACGGGGCCCAGTTCGAGGGCATCTCGCTGACCGTCGAGGACAAGCTGGCGGTGGCCGAGGCCCTCGACGACCTCGGGGTGCACTGGATCGAGGGCGGCTACCCCGGGGCGAACCCCAAGGACGAGGAGTTCTTCCGCCGGGCCGCCGGCGAGCTGAACCTGCGCAATGCCACCCTGGTGGCGTTCGGCTCGACCCGCAAGCCGCTCGGCCGCAGCGATGACGATCCGACCCTGCGCACCCTGGTCGAGGCCGGGGTGTCCACCGCCTGCATCGTGGGCAAGGGCTGGGATTACCACGTGCTCGAGGCCTTGCGCACCACCCTCGAGGAGGGTGAGGCCATGGTGGGGGAGTCCGTCGCCTTCCTCAAGGCCCAGGGCCTACGGGTGTTCTTCGACTGCGAGCACTTCTTCGACGGCTACAAGCGCAACCCCGAGTTCACCCTGCGGGTGCTCGAGGCCGCCGCCACCAACGGTGCCGACTGTCTGGTGCTGTGCGACACCAACGGCGGCTCGCTGCCGCACGAGGTCGAGCCCATCGTGCGGGAGGTGGTGCGTCACTTCGGCGGGCTGCAGATCGGCATCCACACCCAGAACGACACCGGGTGCGCGGTGCCCAACGCTCTGGCCGCGGTGATCGGAGGCGCCACCCAGGTACAGGTCACCATGAACGGGTACGGCGAGCGCACCGGCAACTGCGACCTGGTGCAGCTGATCCCCAACCTGACGTTGAAGATGGGAATCCGGACCTTGCCCGCCGGTCATCTGGAGCGGCTCACCGAGATCTCCCGTCGGGTGGCCGAGCTGGTCAACCTGCCGCACCAGAACCAACTGCCCTACGTCGGCCAGTCGGCGTTCGCCCACAAGGCCGGCCTGCACACCTCGGCCATCGCCCGGCGCCCCGACTCCTACGAGCACATCGACCCGGCACAGGTCGGCAACGGCACCCGCTTCCTGGTGTCGGACCTGTCGGGCCGGGCCACGATGGAGTTCAAGGCCAAGGAATGGGGCATCGAGCTCGACGGCAAGCAGCTCGGCGTGGTGCTCGACCAGCTCAAGCAGCTCGAGTCGGCTGGCTACCACTTCGAGACCGCCGACGCCTCGCTCGAGCTGCTGATGCGGCGGGCCACCGGGTGGCGTCCGGATTCCTTCGAGCTCGAGAGCTTCCGGGTGTCGGTGGAGCACCGGCCCGGGGTCACCAGCGAGCTGGTGGAGAACCCGCTCGGTCATGCGCTGGGCATCGAGACCGAGTGCACCATCAAGCTGCGGGTAGGTGGCGAACGGCTCATCGCCACGGGTGAGGGCAACGGCCCCGTCAACGCCCTCGACGCTGCGATGCGGGCTGCGCTCGGCGACCGCCTGCCGGTGCTGCAGCGCCTCAGCCTGAGCGACTACAAGGTCCGCGTGCTCAACACCGAGGGCGGCACCGGGGCAGTGGTGCGGGTCCTCATCGAGTCGACCAACGGCGTGCGCAAGTGGACGACGATGGGCGTGTCGGAGAACATCATCGAGGCGTCCTGGCAGGCCCTCGCCGACGCGCTGGACTACGCGCTGCTGGTGGGCTGATCGCGCCAGCGGCCGAGGACGGCGAGCGCCCGGTCGGCGTCGTCCTCGGCCACCAGCACGTGGTCGTGGTGGTGGCCGGCGATGACGTTGGCGCTGATGTCCTCGGCAGCCAACGCCGTGGCGATCGCCGCGGTGAGGCCGACCGCGTCGAGGGCGGAGTGCACCCCGCAGGTGATCCAGGCGGCGCGGTAGCCGACCGGCCAGCCGGCGGCCGTCGCGGTGCCGACCTCGACCACCACCGACAGGCCCTCGGCCTCGCGGACCGTCGCCTCGACCTCGACGCCGGTGGGGATCGCCTCGTGCCCGGCAACGGTGACGTAGGTGAACACGCCCGGCCGGCGTCGGGCCGACAGGTCGCGCAGCAGCCGGTCGAGCTGCCGGTGCGGACGGTCCTCGTCGAGGCTCATCGCCGGGACGCTACCGGCCGTCACGCGTGCGGTGGGGTGGCCGGTGATGGGACGGGGAGTGCACCCGGTCCGGATGCCGCACCTCAGGGGTGCGCCCGGCAGGTGGTGTGGGCAGGTGGCGTGCGGCGATCTACGCTGTGGAGGCCATGTCTGCGCCGCATTTCGTCCCCACCACACCCCTGCTCAACGTGCGGTCCTACCAGTCGCCGCCCCGACGCGATCGCGCCTGGGTCGGGGGTCGTCCCGGCGACCTCGGTGGCGAGGGCCAGCCCGACGGGACCCGTCTGGGCGTGCCGGGTCCCGACCAGGGCTACGCCTACAAGCTGGTGCGCCAGTTCGCCGGCAAGGTCTTCACCGCCGACGGCGAACACGACGACGACGTCGTCGCCGGGGTCATCGCCGTCGCCACCAAGCGGGCGTCGCTGTTCGGGCGGGCGCCGGTCATCCACGACCTCACCGTGGCGTTCACGGTGTGGGGCTTCCTCGACGACAAGCCGCCGGTCGAGCTGGTCCGCCGGCGGGTGAAGCTTTTCGAGGAGGTCTCCAACCCGCACCACTACCGTGAGCTGCGCGACGTCGCCGATGCGGTGCCGGTCGAAACCCTCCGCCGTACCCCTGCCGACGTGCAGGCCGCCTACCGCAAGGATTGGCAGACCCTGCTGACCGCCACGGCCTGAGCTGCGACCGCCCGCCCGCCCGCCCGCCCGCCCGGGCCGGGCCGCACCGGGCCCCGCTGTGGCGGCGGCTAGCGTTCGGGCAGTGACCATGCGTTGTCGTTTCGCCCCCTCGCCGACGGGCTACCTGCACGTCGGCAGCGCCCGTACGGCGCTGTTCAACTGGCTGTTCGCCCGGCATCACGGCGCCACGTTCGTGCTGCGCATCGAGGACACCGACGCCAGTCGCAACCAGCCCGAGCTGGTCACCAACATCCTCGACAGCCTGCGCTGGCTCGGGCTCGACTGGGACGAGGGCCCCTTCTACCAGTCCGAGCGGGCGGAGCGGCACAACGAGGTGGTCGAGGGTCTGCTGGCCGACGGACGGGCCTACGTCGACGACGGCGCCGTGCGCCTGCGGGTGGCCGACGAGGGCACCGTCGGTTGGGACGACGTGATCCGGGGCCGGGTCAGCTTCGAGCGGGCCAACATCGAGGACTTCGTGATCCGCCGCTCCGACGGCAGCCCGCTGTTCCTGCTGACCAACGTGGTCGACGACTGGGACATGGGCATCACCCACGTCATCCGCGGCGAGGACATGATCAACAACATGCCCAAGCAGCTGTTGTTGCTCGAGGCGCTCGGCGTCGATCGCGAGGTCCACTACGCCCATCTGCCGCTGCTGGTCGACGAGCAGCGGCGCAAGCTGTCCAAGCGGTTCGGCGACGTGGCCATCGAGAGCTACCGCGATCGTGGGTTCGTGGCGCCGGCGATGACGAACTACCTCGCCACCCTGGGCTGGGGTACCGCCGACGGCGTGGAGATCCGCCCGCTGGCGGAGATCGTCGAGCGCTTCGAGCTCGCCGCGGTCAACAAGTCCTCGGCGTTCTTCGACGTGAAGAAGCTGACCCACTTCAACCACGAGTACATCCGGGCGATGGCGCCCGGGGAGTTCTCGGCGCTCGCCGGCCCGTTCGCCGCGCCGTACGACCTCGCAGCGCTGCCCGCGGGGTACCTGGCGGACATCCAGGGCCGCACCCAGACCTTTCCCGAGTTGGCCCCGATGATCGACTGGCTCTTCCTCGAGCAGCCGCCGATCGACGACGAGTCATGGGCCAAAGGCGTGGCGGGCAACCCGGCTGCCGCCGCCATACTTGACGGTACGCTGGCGGCCTACGCCGAGTGCGACTGGGTGAAGGACGAGTTGCACCAGCGGCTCGCCGCCGTCGGTGAGGCCAGCGGGCTCAAGCTGGGCAAGGCACAGGCCCCGGTCCGGGTGGCGGTGACCGGTCGCTCGGTCGGCCCGCCGTTGTTCGACGGGCTCGAGGTGCTCGGTCGCGAGCGTACGCTGGCCCGCCTCCGGGCGGCACGGGCCCGCCTCTGACATGCTGCGCGGTATGGACGCGCCGACCGTCGAGGACCGCGGGCGGTCGGGCACGGCAGCCGGCGATTCACGGCCGGGTCATCGCCACCGCCGCCGCAACCGCCCGACCGTACGGTTCCTCGCCGCCGTGCCGCTGCTCGGTGCGCTGTGGCTGGGCTACGCCGCGGTTCGGGTCGAGCTCGTCGCCCATCGCCAGCCGACCCGTTCGGCCGACGCCGCCGTCGTGTTGGGTGCGGCACAGTACGACGGCACGCCGTCGGGGGCGCTGGCCGGACGGCTCGATCGGGCCGCGCAGCTCTACCGCGACGGTATGGTCGCCGTCATCATCGTCACCGGCGGCAACCAGCCCGGCGATCGCACGACCGAGGGCATGACCGGCTTCGTGTACCTGCGCGACCGCGGCGTGCCCGAATCGGCGCTGCTGGTCGAGAACGGGTCGTCGAACACCTGGGAGCAGCTGCTGGCCACCGAGTTGATCCTCGACGAGCACGGGCTGGGCTCGACCATCCTGGTGTCGGACCCCTCGCACGGTCGCCGCCTGCTCGACACCGCCGCCGAGCTCGGCATCGAAGCCCAGGTGGCACCCACCGACGCACCCACCACGTGGCGGCAACGGCTGCGCGAGAGCGTCGGGGTGGCCGTCGGCGATGTCATCGGGTTCCGCCGCCTCGCCGAACTCGATCGCTGAGCCCGTCGCAACGACCGCCGGGCACGCTCCCGGGCGAGGGCCGGAACGTCGTGGCGCAACATCGGTCACGTGCTGATCGAACGTATCGAGGGCAAGTGGATCGACGCCTTCGTCGAGGTCCTCTCGCTGTGCGGGGTGACCTCGGGGGAGGTGTGCGCCATCCTGTCGGAGTCCCAGAGCCGTGCCGTCAACGTCAACCTGGCCGAGCTGGCGCTCGACCGGTTGGGCGCCCGGGCCTTCCACGTGGTCATCCCGACCCCGCGGCAGACCGCTGTGGTGCCGGTCCGTTCCACCGGGGCGTCCTATGCCATCGGCGGGCTCGACCCGGTGATCGCGGCGCTGTCGTCGTCGAGCTTCGTGGTGGACTGCACCGTCGAGGGCCTGCTGCACGCGCCCGAGCTGCCCCGTCTGCTGGCCGGCGGCAGCCGGATCCTGATGGTGTCCAACGAGCACCCCGAGCTGCTCGAGCGGATGAAGCCGGACCCGGCGCTCGAGGGCAAGGTCAAGGCCGGGGTGAAGCTGTTGCGGGGCGCGTCGGAGATGCGCGTCACGTCCGACGCCGGCACCGAGCTCACCGTCGACGTGTCCGGGGCGATGGTCGGCGGGGGTTGGGGCTTCACCAACCGGCCCGGCACGATGAGCCACTGGCCCGGTGGGCTGTGCGTGTGCTTCCCCAAGGCCAACAGCGTCAACGGCAAGGTGGTGATGGCCCCCGGCGACATCAACCTCACCTTCAAGCGCTACCTCGAGAACCCGATCGAGCTGATCATCGAGCAGGACTACGTGGTCGCCATCGAGGGACGCGGGGTCGACGCCGACCTGATGCGCTCCTACTTCTCGGCCTGGGGTGACCGAGAGGCCTACGCCACCTCCCACGTGGGCTGGGGCATGAACCCCGCCGCCCGCTGGGACGCCATGGCCATGTACGACCGGACACAGCAGAACGGCACCGAGCAGCGAGCCTTCGGCGGCAACTTCCTGTACTCCACCGGCGCCAACGAGCATGCCGGCCGCTACACACTCGGCCATTTCGACCTGCCGCTGCGCAACTGCACGGTCAGCCTCGACGGTACCGTCGTGGTCGACGCCGGGGTGCTGCAGGGCGAGCTGGCATGAGGTCGCGCCGATGACCCCCGATCTCGACACCGTCATCGACCTGGTCGGCCGGCTCGGCCGCGAACGGTTCGCCGGGCGCGCTGCGGCGAACGACCGCGAGGCCACCTTCCCGTTCGAGAACTACGCCGATCTACGCGATCACGGTCTGCTGGCGCTGTGCGTCCCCGAGGAACACGGGGGGATGAGGGCGAACTTCTACGAGTACGCCATGGTCGCGGCCGAGCTGGGGCGCCAGGACGGCGCCACGGCGCTCACCTTCAACATGCACAGCGTGTCGATGCTGTGGTCGAGCGTGCTGTGCGACGACCTCGGGCTCGAACCGGAGGTGCAGCGGGAGCACGAACGGCGCCGGGCGGTGCTCTACCGCGAGGTGGTGCAGGACGGCGTGCTGTACGCCCAGCCGTTCTCCGAACCCGGCACCAAGCTCGCCGGCGGCGCGCCGGTGTGGGGCACGGTGGCCACCCCGGTCGAGGGTGGCTGGCTGCTCAACGGGCGCAAGCAGTTCGCCTCGTTGTCGGGTGCGGCGGACATCTACACCATCACCGCCACCGAGGAGAGGCCCGGCCAGGACCGCCCGGCGTCGTTCGCCGACACCATCTTCGTCGGGGTGAAGGCAGGCTCACCGGGCTTCAGCATCTCCGGCTCCTGGGATCCCCTCGGGATGCGGGCCACGGTGTCACGGGACCTCGAGCTCGTCGACGTGTTCGTGCCCGAGGACCGTCAGCTGATGCCCCGAGGGGTGTACGCCCAGCTCGCCCGCCGTTGGCCGCACATGTTCATGACCCTCTGCCCGACCTACGTCGGGGTGGCCCAGGCGGCGTTCGACTTCACCGTCGCCTACCTGCGCGGCGAGGTTCCGGGCCAGAGCACTGCGCCGCGGCGCTCCAGCGCCACCAAGCAGCTGGCGGTGGCCGAGATGCGGGTGAAGCTCGATCAGATGTGGGCCGTGTTCCTGCGTTCCATGGCCGAGGCCAGGGTGGATCCGCCCAAAGAGGTGCTGCTGCGGGGCTTCTCCACGCAGTACAGCGTCATGGAGCTGAGCAACGACATCTGCCGGCTGGCCATCCGGACCTGCGGCGGCAGCTCCATCCAGCGGAAGTACCCGCTCGAGCGTCTCTACCGCGACAGCCGCTGCGGAGCCCTCATGCTGCCGTGGACCGCCGAGATCTGTCTCGAGCGTCTGGGCTACGACAGCCTGTACGAACGGGGGGAGCGCGACGCCCCTGCGCCGTGACCGCCGCACGGTCCGTGGCGAGGGTGGTTGTCCTCCGGGTGGGGGAGCGGGTATCGTGGAAGCTCGCCCGATCGGGGGTGGTGTAATTGGCAACACGACAGGTTCTGGCCCTGTTGTTAGGGGTTCGAGTCCTCTCCCCCGAGCTCGAGAGCAGTGACGGCCACCCGGCTCACCGGGTGGCCGTTCTCGTTCGCGGCGCCGGCGGGCCCGTGCGCCGGCGGTGCAGCATCGCCGAGCGGCCGTCGGGCTAGCGTCGCCGCCATGAGCAGCCTGAACGCCCTCGACGTGGTGCGGGCCACCGGCATCGCGGTGCACACCGTCGGCACCACCTGGATGCGCAGCCCGGCGACAGCAGCCCGCGGCGAGGAGATCGGGCTGATCGGCCTGGCCTACTGGGCGGCCGGCCGCGGCGGGGTCCTCGGGGACGTCGACGCCGATGTCGCCGCAGCGGCGTTCGGGTTCGTGCACCCGGTGACGTTCCGGGTGCTGTGGGACTGCCGTCCCGCCGGGCTGGCCCCGCTCGAGGCGACCCGCCACTACGCCCGGGCCGGGGTGGTGTGGGCCGAGCAGCGCTGGGCCGATCTCGACCACGTCGAGCTCACCGAGCTCGCGGTCCTCGCCGAGGCGATTGCCGCCGGCAGCTGGCCCACCGTGGGGGCCCTTTTCGCCGGCTGGCGCGCCGTGCAGCTGCCCCGTCTGTCGCCGGCGGCACGCCTGGTGCTGGCCCTGCAGGTGCTGCGCGAGCATCGCGGCGGGGCGCATCTCATCGCGGTGCAGGCGTCGGGGCTCGAGCCGGTCGATGCCATCCTGGCCGCCCCCACCGACCGCGGTGGCCCGGCGCGGGCCGAGAGCTTCGGCTGGAACGGTTCGAACGCCGACCCCGCCGAGGTGGCGGTACGACGGGCGCAGGCGGAGGACCTGACCGATCGGGTGGCGGCCCGTGCCTACGAGGCTCTCGACGGTCGCCAGCGGGCCCGCTTCGTGGAGTTGGTCGAGGTCGTGTCGCAGGCGACCCGCGCCTGAGCGGCCCCCGATCGGTGTCTGCATTGCTTCACCGGGGCCCGGGCCACTAACTTCTCGGTGCTCGCTCGTCGTGCGAACGGCGGGCGTGAGGCCTGCCCCTATCGTCTAGAGGCCTAGGACACCACCCTCTCAAGGTGGAGACACGGGTTCGAATCCCGTTAGGGGTGCTCGGTACGGCACCAAAGGGCTGCTCCTCGGAGCGGCCCTTTCGCCGTCGTGGGGTCCGGAAGCCGAAGGGCCGGGCGACCGCTCTGCTGCGGGTGCTGGTGGCCTCCGGGCGGGAGATGGGCGAGACTGGCGGCGTGAACGACTCCGCGCAGCATGCATCCGGTTCCCGACCGCGTCCCGGTGATCGATTCGGGATCCGCTGGGGCCTCGCAGGCGGGGTGGCACTGCGCAGCATCGCCGAGGTCCGCAACCATGCCATGTGGGCCGATCAGGCCGGTTTCGACAGCTTCTGGGTGTCCCACGGTATGGCGGTCGACCCGATCGTGGCCCTCGCCGCGGTGGCCGCCGATGCGCCCGGCCTCGGCGAGGTCGGCACCTCGGTCGTGCCGCTGTACGGCCGCCACCCGGTCAGCCTGGCGCAGCAGGCCCGCACCGCACAGTCCGCCTGGGGTGGGCGTTTCACCCTCGGGGTCGGCCCGTCGCACAAGGCCATGGTGGAGCCGAGCCTGGGCCTGTCATGGGCCCGGCCGTTGGGGTTCACCCGGGACTTCCTGGCCGGGATGGCACCGTTGCTCGCCGGTGAGCAGGCCGATGTCGACGGCACCGAGGTCGTCACCCACGCCGCGTTGGGCATCGACGCGGCGCCCACCCCGGTGCTGCTCGCCGCCCTCGGCCCGAAGATGCTGGAGCTGGCCGGGCGGGTCAGCGCGGGCACCACCGTAGGCCAGTGCGGCCCCCGCACGATCGCCTCGTTCATCCGTCCCGGCCTCGATGCCGCCGCCGAGGCGGCGGGCCGCAGCGGCCCGTTGCGGGTCATGGCCCTGGTGCGGATCTGCGTCACCACCGACCGGGCCCCGGCGTACCGGCTGGCCCAGGAGATCGGCGCCGGGTACAAGGTGTTGCCGTCCTACGCCGCGGTGCTGGCGAAGGAGGGTCTCGACGAGCCGGCCGACCTGTTCCTCATCGGCTCCTGGGACCAGGTCGCCGAGGGCCTCGCCGCCTACGCCGCTGCCGGGGCCACCGACCTGCGCATCGAGATCTGTGCGCCCGATCAGGCGACCCGGGAACAGACCCGTGCCGCGCTGGCCGACCACCTGACGGGCTGAGCCCGACCCGCAGGCGGGCGACTGACCGGTCCGACCGTTCCCGGGGCCGGTCGGGGGGCCGGGGTAGGCTCGCAGCGTGGTCCTGTCGGCTGCTGCCCCTCAACCGATCCCCGGCCGCCCGCCTGCGGCCGGCCGGCCGAGCCGGTGAGCGACCCGTCGGCCACGGCGGCCGATCCCACGGCGTTCCGCCCCGATCGGGTGGCCTGCTTCCGCTACGTCGACGTCGACTTCGACCGGGCCAGCGGCCGGCTGCGCTGCCGCTACGCCCTCGACGAGCTGGTCTTCGAGGAGCGGGTCACCTTCGCCGGGCACGGCGCCGACGCAGCCGGCCTCGAGGCCGCCGCCAGGCTGGTCTTCCTGCTGGCCGGCCTGTCGTACTACAAGGCCGCCGCGCCGCCGTCGGTGACGGTGCCCTTCGCCCTCACCCCGGCCGAGCGGGCGCTGCTCGAGGCGGCCTATCAGGACGGCCTCGGCGAGTACGCCTATCGCAACGGGCTCGACCTCTCCGGCCTGGTCATCGACGCCGACGACGCCCCGCCCGGGCCCGCACGGCCTGCGTCCGCAGCGGAACGACCACTGATCCCCTTCGGTGGCGGCATCGACTCCATCGTCACCGTCGAGGGCATCCGGCCTGCTGCGCGGTCTGCGGCGCTGTTCGTGGTGTCGCGCGAGGGCGACCGCTTCGACGCCATCGAACAGGCGGCGGCGGTCACCGGCCTGCCGGTGGTTCGGGCCGAGCGCCTGCTCGACCCGAAGATCCTGCGTTCGGCAGCCCTGGGCTACCGCAACGGCCACGTCCCGGTGACCGCCATGATCTCGGCCATCGCGGTGATGGCGGCCCTGCTCGACGGGCGTGACGCAGTGGTGATGTCGAACGAGTGGTCGGCGTCGTCGGGCAACGTCGTGCACCACGGCCGCGTGGTGAACCACCAGTGGTCCAAGACACTGGCCTTCGAGGACCTCTTCCGCGCCGCGTTGGCCGACGTGCTGCCGGTGCCGGTCGAGTACTTCTCGTGGCTGCGACCGTTCAGCGAGCTGTGGGTCGGCAGGCGTTTCGCGACGCTGAGCGCCTACCACGACACCTTCCGCAGCTGTAACCGGGCCTTCCACATCGACCGGGCGGCCCGGCTGGACCACTGGTGCGGCCGTTGCGACAAGTGCTGCTTCGTGGACCTGGTCCTCGCCCCGTTCCTGCCGGCCGACGCGTTGCGCTCGGTGTTCGCCGGCCGCGAACCGCTCGACGACGCCGCGCTGTTGGGGAGCTTCCGCACCCTGGCCGGGGTGTCGGGCGACCTCAAGCCGTTCGAGTGCGTCGGCGACGTCGACGAGTGCATCACCGCAGCCGTGGTCGCCGCCGACCGGCCCGATCGGGCGGGTGGGGCGGTGCTGGCCCCACTGGCCGCCGAGCTGCGTGCCGGTGTGCTCGACCCAGCGGCAGCGCTGGCCGCCCTGCTGCGACCCCAGGGGCCGCACCGAATCCCGGCCCGCCATGCGCCACCCGATCTCCTGGTCTGACCTGCGCCACGAGCGCGTCGCGGTGTGGGGACTCGGAACCGAGGGCACCGCCAACCTGGCGAAGCTGCGCTCGTTGGGCATCGAACCGGTCATCGTCGACGATCGGCCCGAGCGCATCGCCTCCGGCGACACCGTGCTGGCCACCGACGGTGACGGCCTGGCGGCGCTGCTCGACGCCACGGTCGTGGTCAAGACCCCCGGGATCAGCCGTTACCGGCCGGAGATCGCCCGGCTCGAGGCGGCCGGCATCGCGGTGGTCGGTGGGCTCGGGCTGTGGCTGCAGGAGGTCGACCGCTCGACGGTGGTGTGCATCACCGGGACCAAGGGCAAGTCGACCACGACCTCGATTCTGACCCACCTGGCCCGGGGACTCGGGGTGGACGCCTTCGCTGCGGGCAACCTGGGTTCGCCCCCGTATGCGCCGTCGGCACCGGAGCAGGCCGAACTGTGGGTGATCGAGACGTCGAGCTACCAGGCCACCGATGTGGCCTCGAGCCCGCCGTTGGTGGCGGTCACCTCGCTCAGCGCCGACCACCTGCCCTGGCACGGCGATCTGGACACCTACTACCGGGACAAGCTGTCGCTGTGCACCCAGCCCGGCGCCGAGCTCACCGTGGCCGGTGACACCGAGCCGCTGCGGCACCGGCGGTCGCTGCTCGGACCCCGGGTGCGCTGGGTGGGCATCGACGACGCCACCCGTCGCTGGGCGCCGCACCTGGGCCTGATGGGCGAGCACAACCTGGCCAACGCCGCACTGGCCCGGGTGTGTCTCGAGGAGCTCGGTGTCGCCGGCTGCGGCGACGAGGACGCCCTGGCCGCAGCGAGCGCAGGGTTCGAGGGCCTGCCGAGCCGCCTGCAGCGCGTGAGCACCGTGGACGGGGTGGACCTCTACGACGACAGCCTGTCGACCAATGTCCTGCCGACGGTGGCCGCGGTCGAGGCGTTCGCCGACCGCCGCATCGCCCTGATCGTCGGCGGCATGGAGCGCAACATCGACTACGGCCCCCTTGCGGAGGCCCTGGCCCGGCGGGACCTGCCGACGCTGGTGCTGACCCTGTACACGACCGGGCCGCGCATCCGCGAGGCCATCGACGCCGTCGGTGCCCCGCTGGTGGACACGATGCCGGGCGAGGACCTGCACCGGGCGGTGCGGCCGGCGTGGGAGTGGGCCCGCCCCGACGGGGTGGTGCTGTTGTCGCCGGCGGCGGCGAGCTTCGACGCCTTCGCCAACTACACCCACCGGGCCCGGGTGTTCCGCGACGCGGTGGCCGAGTTACCCACGGGATGACCGTGGGGCCGGGTCACCCCTGCGGGCTGGGCTCGCCCCGGTCATGGGCCCGGATCTTGCGGTACTCGAGCAGCACCGGGATCAGCGACACGACGACGATCGCCACGGCCACGTAGTCGAGGTTCTTCTTCACGAACTCGATCTCGCCGAAGTAGTAGCCCGCCGTGGTCAGCCCGACGCCCCACAGCGCCCCACCGACGACGTTGTAGAGCACGAAGGTGCGGTAGCGCATCTCGGCCACCCCGGCCACGATCGGGGTGAAGGTCCGCATCACCGGCACGAAGCGGGCCAGGATCACTGCGGTCGGGCCCTTGCGCTCGAAGAACGTCCGGGCGTGGACCACCCGGCCGGGGTTGAACAGCCGGCTCTGGGGCCGGGTGAACAGCGACGGGCCGAGCCGTTTGCCGATCAGGTAGCCGGTCTGGTCGCCGGCGACTGCGGCGACGAACACCACCCCGGCGGTGATCGGCAGCGACGGCAGGATGTGCCCACCGGCCGAGGACGACAGGAAGCCGGCGATGAACAGCAGGGAGTCGCCGGGCAGGAAGAAGCCGATCAGGAGGCCGCTCTCGGCGAACACGATGGCGGCGAGCAGCAGCAGGCCCCCGGAGCTGAGCCAACTCTCGACGTTGAACATGGGGGCGCTCTCCTCGATTCGGCGGGGTCGCGCCCCACCGGGAGACTCTACGCCCGCGCCCCCATCCGTGGGTGGCAGCGCGCCGGTCCGGGCGCTCGCCGGCCGTCCGGGTCAGTCGGGCCGGCCGGCCGGGCCGACGAAGCGGGACCCGCAGATCGGATAGGCGAACGCGATGCCGTCACCGACCCGGTGGGCGCCCACGCCGAGGCCGTGCCCACCGATCGACGCCTCGAACGCCGACCGAACCCGGCCGTGGTCGGTGCCGTGCGAACGGGACAGCACCGTGTCGAGATCGGCCGGCAGGCGGTGGGCGCAGGCGGCGTCGAGACGCAGGCCGACGGCGTCGAACAGGGCGCGTTGCTCGGCGGCGGTGAGGTTGCGCACATGGGACGGGTCACGGAAGCGCTCTGCTGCGTCGTAGGCCTGCGCGGCGACCGGGTCCTCGCCGGCGTCGAAGTCGAAGACCACGACGCGGCCCGCCGGGCCCGCGACACGGGCCAGCTCCGCCGCCACCGCCGTCGGGTCGGCGGCATGGTGCAGGGCATAGCGGCTGACCACCACGTCGAAGCCGGCGTCGGCGAAGGGCAGCTGCTCCATACGGCCCGCTCGGAAGGTGACCCGGTCACCCACCCTGCGTTCGGCGGCACGGGCCTCGGCCAGGGTCACCATGGCCGGCGTGGCATCGACCCCGACCACCGTCACGGTGGGCTCGGCCTCGGCCAGGCGGCACGACACGATCCCCGGCCCGCAGGCCACGTCGAGCACCCGGTCGCCCGGCTGCAGCGCACACAGCTCGACCAGGGCATCGAGCTCACCGGCGTCGTTCATGACCGGCGAACTCCCGAAGGACTCGGCGTGCACGGTGAACTGCTCGACGGCGAGCCGCAGCACGGTGTCACCATCGGGACCGGACCCGGACCGGACGGTGCCGGGGTGGGCGGTGCCGGGGTGGGCGGTGCCGGGGTGGGCGGTGCCGGGGTGAGCGGGGTCGGACGTCATCGGTCGGTCGACGGGCGTTCAGCGCGCCACGGAGTAGCTGGCGCGTTCGTTGAGGATCGCCGGGTCGAACCCGGCCATCTGCTGGTAGCTGTGCACGATCTCGGCGAACTCGTCCTCGGGGATGACGTCGTGCACGTGGGCGAAACCCTCCGGGGCGCGTGCTGCGGCGATGTCGAGGATCCGCTCGGGGCCGGCGGTGCGGTTGGAGAGGACCACGGCGGTGGTCGGCGCGATCCGCTGGGCCTCGTAGGCGTCGAGGGCGTCGCCCACCTCGGGCTGCAGGGCCAGCTGCTGGGCCAGGACCCGGGCGTCGATGATGGCCTGCGAGGCGCCGTTCGACCCGTTCGGGTACATCGGGTGGGCGGCGTCGCCCAGCAGGGTCACCCGGCCCGCCCGCCAGGTGGTCAGCGGGTTGCGGTCGACCATCGGGTACTTCAGCACCAGCTCGCAGGAGGAGATCAGCCGCTCGACGTCGACGAAGCCGAGGGACAGGTGCGACACCTCGGCCCATGCCTCGGCCGGGTCGGCCTCGGCGGTCCAGTCCTGGCGGGGCATCGGTCGGCCGTCGTCGGTGCGTACCACCACCACCCAGTTGACCAGCTGCGTGCCGTCACCGAGGTCGTGCACCGGGTAGATGACCACCCGGCGGGCCAGGTCCCCGGCCATGACCATGCGCCGGCCGCCGAGATAGGGCGCCATCACCGTGACCCCACGCCACATGGTGACGCCGTTCCACAACGGTGGGCCCTCGTCAGGGGCGAGCAGGCCACGAACCGCCGAGTGCACCCCGTCGCAGCCGACCACCACATCGGCGTCGATGGCGTCGAGGTCGGCGGCGGTCATCGAGCGGCCGAGATGGATCCGGGACTCGCCGATCCGGTCGCACACCGCCTCGTACAGCCGGCCGAGCAACATGCCGCGATGCACCGACCATTGCGGCCACCGGTAGCCGGCATCCATCCCGCGCGGCTCCTGCCAGACGAGTTGGCCGAAACGGTTGTGGTAACTCAGCTCCGCCGTGCGGATGGCCACCGCGTCGATGGCGTCGGCCACCCCGAGCTCGGTCAGCTCCCGTACCGCATGGGGCAGCACGTTGATGCCGACCCCGAGCTCGCGGACCTCGGCCGCCGACTCGTACAGTTCGACGTCGTCGATGCCGGCGGCGTGCAGGGACAACGCCAGCGCACACCCGCCGATCCCACTTCCGATGATCGCGACCTTCACGACGGTGACGGTAGCCGTGCGGCGGTGGGCTCGCGCACCCCGGACGCGGCGGTGGCCGGGCACAGGCCCGGCCACCGTTCGCATCGAGGTCGGTGATCTCAGGTCACCAGCACCTGGTCGAACTGGGTGAAGGTTGGATCGGCGCTGTAGTTGTCGTCGTGGCTGATCAGCGTCAGGGTGTACTTGCGGCCGGCAACCACCGGCACACTGACCTGCTTCCAGCCCTGACCGTTGGTGCAGGTCTTGGGCAGGACGGTCGTGGTGATCTTCTTGGTCTCGTCCTTGAGGGTCGCGGTGGCCCAGTCGTAGGTGACGGTGTCGGGGCAGCTCACGTTGTACCAGAACGACAGCGTGGTCTTGCCGGTGGGCACCGTGAAGCTGGTGGTGGTCAGCTTGGAGTCCCCGTTGGTGGCCACGGTCGAACCGGCGCGGCCGGACCAGGCGCCGGAGTAGGCGGCCGGGCTGGTGATCGCGGCCACCGTGCCGGACTTGGTCCAGCCGGTCAGGCTGGTGCCGGCCTCGAAGGTGCCGTTGGTCACGACGCTGTTCGGCGGGGAGACCGGGGCCACGCTCAGGGCGAGAGTGGCGGTCCGGGTGGCGCTGGTGCCGGTGCCGGTGACCGTGATGGTGCTGTTGCCCACCGGGGTGGACGACGTGGTGGCGATGGTCAGCGTCGAGCTGCCGCCCGAGGTGATCGATGCCGGGCTGAACGTCGCGGTCGCGCCGGCGGGCAGCCCGGAGGCCGACAGGTTCACGGTCTGGGGGTCACCCTGGTTGGAAGTGGCGATGGAGAACGTTGTCGAACCGCCGACCTGGACCGTGGCGCTCGCCGGGGCCGGGGTGAGGGCGAAGTCCGGGGTGATCGACGACGAGCAGCCCGGCAGCTGGAAGGAGCTGGTGTAGGTCGACCAGTTGAACGACCCGGACGACTTCAGGTACTCGGTCGAGAACCAGAACGTGCACTGGTCGGCCGGGTCGATGCTCATGGTGGCGTAGTCGCCCCAACGGGTGAGCGAACCGGTCTGGGAGCCGCCACCGGCCTTGACCGTGGTGTCGCCCTGACCGAGGGTGCCCAGGGTGTCTCCGGCGAGACGGCCGTTCACCCGGACCGCCGGGAAGATGCTGCTGCTCGACGCCGAGTACCCGACGGCGATGTTGCCGACGGCGTCCATGGCGATGCTGGGCATCCAGCGGGCGGTGCTGTCGGGGGCGTAGGTGCCCTGCTGGTACACCGACAGGGCGGTGCCGCTGCGGCGCAGCTCGTACCAACGCACGCCGGTGGTCGAGTTGGCGGTCACCGAGTGGGACACCACCAGCGACTCGTGGTCACCGAAGTTCCGGTAGCCGAGCCGGTTCATCAGCCGGTCACCGAGCGAGTCGAGCTTGGTGGTGGTGCCCGACTGGGCGATACAGGTCCCGCCGTTGCACGCCGGGGTGTAGGCGGCCACGGTCAGTGCCGTGGGCCCGGTGATGGTGCTGTTGGCCGGGGTGGCCCAGTCGACCTTGAACGACCAGTAGGCCAGTGTGGTGCTCGTGGTGCCCATGCTCACCATCGGTGCCGGTGAACCGGCAGGCGGCGGCGTCGCCGAGTCGACGTCGGCGGGCAGCGGGGCGCCGTAGCTGGCCGACAGGTTGAAGCACTGCTGGGTGGCGGCGAGGCCGGCCAGCATCTTGGCCCGGTCCATGGCGCACACCTTCGGGCCGCCCCAGGCAAAGTTGCCGGCCTTGAACATGTTGTAGGTCACGTAGTAGGCGTCGGGCCACACCCCGAGCTTGGGGTAGTCGGGGAAGTCGGTGTAGACGAACGAGTAGCGGTACCAGGAGCCGGTCGGATCACCGGTGGTGGACACCGCAATGCACTCGTAGTACGGACCGGTGGACGATGCCGCGTTGGCGAACTGCGACACGATGAAGCGTCCGGCCAGCACGTCGTAGCGGACCACCGGGTCACCGTCGTTGGTGGTCTGGCAGGCGCCACCGAAGCCGCTGAACAGCGTGTTGACCCCGACCGGTCCGTAGAGCGTGGTGCCGGACTTGTTCTGGATGAGCAGCCGGGTGTTCACCCCGGTCACCACGTGGTTCGGGCCGATTCCCGAGGAGGTGTCGGGCGGGGCGCTGCCGTTGGCCCCGGGACCGTCGAACCCGGTGCCCACGATCGGTGCTGCCAGGGTCGGCGCAGCAGCGGCGTCGGCCGCGGCGGGAGCCTGCACGACCGGGTCCCGACCGTCACCCGTCGGGTGCGGCGCCATGTCCTTGCGCACGTCACCGCGCTTCTTCGACTTCGTCAGGTCGACCTCGAGGTTCGGCAGGTCACGCAGTGGCGGCGAGGTGTCGTGCTTGTCCTCGAAGACGGTGGCCGCTCGGTCCGCCGCAGGCTGCGGCTTGCTCACGCTGCCCGCTGCCGCCGCGCCGGGACCCCTCCGTTCCGTTTCGGCACAGCCGGCGGCGAGGCCGAGGGACACCATGAGGGAGACGGCGACGAGCCACCGTTGACGAGAACGCATGCCACAGGCTTAGCGGTCCGGTCGCGGGTCGGTCTACCCGCCGTTCGACCCTAGTTCGGAACCGAGGGTCCCGACCCGAGCTCAGTCCTCGGCGTCGCCGGGGTCGTCGGTGGCGTCGAACCCGGCCGCGGCGAGCCGCTCGAGCAGTTCGTCGCGGATGCTGCGGCCGGGTTCGCGGGCCTTGTCGCCGGCGATGCGCCAACCCAGCCGGCTCGAGTACAGCAGTGGCGCCTCCCGCAGACGGCCGGCCCCGACCTCCACGACCCGGGCGAAGAACAGCTCGTGGTCGGCCATCGGCTTGATCTCGAAGGTCTCGCAGCGCAGCCAGGCGATGCAGTTGCGCACCACCGGCAGCTCGGTGCCCGCGATGGTGTCGAGGTACTCGCCGGCGAGATGGCGGAACTTGCGGCCGGGGTAGCTGAAGTACTGGCCGACATCGACCTGGTCGCCGGCGAGGATCGACACCGAGAACTGGCCGCTGGCCACCATCAGCGGATGGGTGTCGTGGCGGGGTGACACGCTGGCCATCACGATCGGCTCCTCGAAGGCCACCTGGGTGACCCAGTGGCTGCAGTAGGCGCGGGTCACGCCGTCGTGGTGGGCGCCGACGATCTCGACGCCCTTCATCATCTGGCCGAGGCTGCGCTTGAGGACCGGGTCGATCATGGCCCCGAGTCTGGCGGCTCGACGCCGACGTTGCCAGGGGTGGGTGGCGCGCTCAGGCCACTGCCACCGCAGCCGCCGGTTGCGCTGCCCGCCGGCCGGACACTCGCAGGCCGAACACGAACAGCAGCGACACGGCGTTCGCCAGCGCCGCGACGACGAAGGCCCACCCGTAGCTGCCGGTACGGTCGTGGATCCAGGCCGCCACGAACGGGCCGAAGGCCCCCAACGACCCGGCCCCGGCGAACACCGCCCCGACGATGGCCCCGGCGTAGGCCCGCCCGAAGCGGTCACCGGCCAGGGCCGGGAACAGCACGGTGGCGCCGCCGTAGCCCATGCCGAAGAGGGCTGCGGCGGGCACCAGCACCGTCAGCGACGTGGTGGACGCGAACGCCAGGAACGCCACGATCTGCAGGACCAGCGTCATGGTCAGCGTCGACAGCCGTCCCAGGCGGTCCGAGATGTTGCCCGACAGACCCCGGCCGAACAGCCCGCCGATGCCGATCAGGCTGACCAGGGTGGCCCCCACGGCGGAGGATGCCCCGGCGTCCTTGACGTAGGGGGACAGGTGCACCAGCGGGATGAACACCACCAGCCAGGTGAACAGGAACACCCCGACGATCAGCCAGAAGTCGATGGTGCGCGACGCCGCCTTCAGGTCGAGGCTGACCGGGTCGGCGGCCGTCGTGGCGACCTGGTCGGTCCGGCCACGCAGCTCGCCGTCGATGCTGAGGCCCTTGGACTCGGGGTCGCGGTACATCAGGCGCGACCCGATCAGCAGGGTGGCGGTGGCGATGGTGGCCCCGACCACGTACAGGGTGCGCCAGCCGAAGGAGTCGACCAGTCCACCCATGGCCAGGGGGATGACCACCGAGGCGAAGCTCGAACCACTCGTCGAGATCGACAGGGCCCGGCCACGGCGGTACATGAACCAGCGCACGACGGTGGCGTTGCAGGGCACGAACGCTGCGCTCATGCCGATCCCGGCGACGACCCCGAGGGCAACGACCAGCTGCCAGGAGCTGCGGGCCTGCGAGGTGAGCAGGTAGCCCGCACCCAGGAACGCCGCCCCCAACACCAGCACGTAGCGCGGTCCCTTGCGGTCGGTGAGGATGCCCGACAGCGCCGACAACGACGAGTAGAGGAACACGTACACCGCGAACGACAGCGTCGCCATGGTCCGGCTGATCCCGAGGTCCGCAGCGATGAAGGGCAGGAACACACCGAAGCAGTACTGCACCCCGTAGGCGACGGTCAGCACGGCGAAGGCCGTCCAGGCGATGACCCAGCCGTAGTACCGCTCGGTGCTCGCTGGGGTCTCTGTGGTGCCCGTTGCCGCGTCCATGGCCACGGACCGTAGTTGCTCGCCGGGCCCGCTGCGCCGGGTCAGGCCGGCCGGCGGATCAGCTCGACCACGGGGATCAACCGGGTGGTGCGGCTCTGGTACTCGCTGAAGGTGGAGATCTTGGCGCACACCTTGGCGAAGAGATCGTCACGATCGGCGCCCTCGGTGACCACGGCGCGGGCGGTGTAGGTCTCGGTACCGATCTCCACGGTGACCTCGGGGTTGGCCACCAGGTTGTGGTACCACGCCGGGCTCGACGGGGCGCCGCCCATCGAGGCGATGATCAGCAGCCGTGCGTCGATGGTGAGGTACACCAGCGGGCTGATCCGCTCCTTGCCCGAGCGCGCTCCCTTGGTGGTCAGCAGCAGGAAGCGCGAGCGGGCCAGCTCACCCGACAGCTTGCCGCCGTTGGCCCGGAACTCGGCGATGAGGGACTCGTTGAACGCCTTGGTGGTGCTCGCCGGGCCGGCGTCGGAGCGGACCTCGTCGCTCATGCGCACCAGGTTGTCCAGCGTGAGCTCCATGCGATCGGTCATGACGTCCTCCCCGTGGCGCCCGGGCCGGGCGCGGTGCCCGCAGCGTAGACCGCCCGGTTCAGGCCGCGTGCAGGCCGGTTCGTTGGGCGAACAGCCGGGTCAGCGGGCTCTGCGGCTTCCACGCCAGCCGCTCGCCGACCAACGCCGCGGCGAGCTGATCCTGCCCGGCGCGACAGGCCGCTTCGATGAGGGTCAGGTCCAACAGGTCGCGCTGGGCGTGGCTGCCGCCGAACCGGTGGGCGATCGCACGCACGGGGCGCAGCAGGGCCACGGTCCGGGCGTAGTCGCCGGCGCCGAAGGCCAGCACCGCCCGGGTGACGGGGCTGCCGACCTCACGGGTGAACGCAGCGTTGTCGTCGTCGCGGGCGATGGCCTCGTCCTGGGCGGCGAGCACCTCGTCGGCTGCGGCGCTGCGGCCGCTGCCGACGAAGGTCATCACGGCATGGGCGTCGTTGAACGCGTAGTTCCCGGCACCGGCGAGGGGCATCCACTGGTCGGCGATGGCCTCCCAGCGGTTGCCGACATCGACCCCGCGCAGGTGCAGCCGCCACAACAGCGCCGAGGCGTCGAGCATGTCGAGGGTGACCGCCGACGTCCCGCCGGCGATGGGGCCGTCGTAGAGCGCCAGGGCCCCGTCGAGGTCGCCGAGCTCCAGCAGGTACAGCGACAGGTGCCACCAGTTGTGCACGCTGAAGAAGCTGTCCACCGACCAGTCGGCCTGGTTGTCGGTCATCCAGGCCACGCCGTCGTCGAGGCGTCCCTGCATCTCCATGACGTGGGCCACGGCGTGCTGCGCCCACGTGTCGCGGGGTTGCAGCTCGACGGCCCGGCGGCCCTCGGACTCGGCCGCGGCGTAGTCGCCCATCTCCTCCAGGCCGAAGGCGTGCATGCCGAGCAGCGCGTGGTAGCCGGGCATCGTGGCGTCCCAAGCCGGCAGGGCGCGGGCGATGCGGTCGCGCAGCATGCGGGACGAACCGGTGAAGAAGTCGATCTGATGGCCGATCTGCAGTGCCAGGAGGTCGTGGGGGTCGGCGATCGCCACGTCCTCGAGGACCCGTCCTGCGGCATGCCAGCGTCCCTCGACCAGATGCCCGATCGCGGCGAGGTGACCCTGCTCGGCTTCCGTACCACCGAGTACGCGGGCGGCGTCGAGGCATTCCCGGGCAACGGGGATACCGGCCGGTTCGGTGCCGAGCAGGTGGAGGTAGGCCCGCAGCGCATGGGCCATGAGGAACCCGGGGGCCTCGGCCAGCGCGGCGTCGGTGTGGGCGAGGGGGTCCTCGATCAGGCAGCGCAGCTGGTGCTGGGCGGCGAGGTACTCCGTCGTGGCGGCCTCGCTGGCACCGGTCAGTTTCGCATCGGTGGGGGACATCGGGCGGGCTCCTTCGCTCGTCGGACGGGACCCTACCGGGGATGGCGGAGGTTGTGAACAGGTGGACGCTCGAAGCGTGGTGGCGCCCTGCCGGGCGTCGGGGAGAACCGAGACCGTTGCCGGGGACCGCAGGGTAGGGTTCGCCGCGATGTACGACGATCTGCGGGTGCTCGATTGCAGCGACCATCGGGGCCAGTTCGCGGGCTACGTGCTCGCCGGTCTCGGGGCGGAGGTCATCGACGTCGAGCCGCCCGGCGGCAGCCCCGCCCGCAGCAGGCCCCCCACCGCGATCGGTACCGACCTGTCGTTGGAATGGTGGGCCTATCACCGGGGGCGACGGCGGATCGGCCTCGACGACCTCGAGCAGTTCGCGGCCGGCGCCGACGTGCTGATCGAGTCGGGCGCCTACCCGCTCGACCTCGCCGCCCTGCGCGCGGCGAACCCTCGTCTGGTCACCGTGTCGGTCACGGCGTTCGGCTCGGACGGGCCGAAGGCCGCCTGGCCGGCCGCCGATCTGACCATCGCCGCTGCGGCGTGCACCATGGCGATCACCGGTGACGAGGACCGTGCCCCGGTGCGTTGCAGCGCCCCGCAGGCCTGGCTGCACGCAGCCGGGGACGCGGCGTGCGGGGTGGTACTGGCCCTCGAGCAACGCCGTCGTAGCGGCCTCGGCCAGCACGTCGAGGTGTCGGCCCAGATCTCCCTCATGCAGGCCGCCATCCCCGCTGCCCTGCTGGTCCCCAACGGCAACCCGGCGGTGGGTCGCATCGCCGGTGGCATCGCCCAGGGTCCGTTCCGCCTGCAGTTCGTCTACCCGGCGGCCGACGGGCACGTGTCGATCACGCTGCTGTTCGGTTCGACCATCGGCCGCTACACCGCCCGGCTGATGCAGTGGCTGTTCGAGGAGGGCCTCATCGACGCCGAGCTGCGGGATCTCGACTGGATCGAGTTCGGCAACGCCCTGTTCGTCGATCCCGAGGCACCGGCCCGGCTCGAGGCGGCCAAGGCGGCCATCGTGGCGCTGACCAGCAGCCGCACCAAGGCCGAGCTGTTCGCCGAGGCGCAGCGGCGGGAGCTGCTGCTGGCCCCGGTGATGACCCCGGCGGAGCTGGTGGTCTCCGAACAGCTCACGGCCCGTCGCTACTGGGAGACGGTGGTGGACCACGACCTCGGTCCGGTGGTGGCGCCGGGCCCGGCGGCCCGCTTCTCCGCCGGCCAGCCCGCACCGCTCGGGTCGCCCTCGGCCGAGCCGGCGGCGCTGTGGCCGGTGGCCGTGACGCCGGCTCCGACGGGTCGGCCCGGTGACGCGCCGCTCGCCGGGCTGAAGGTGGTGGATCTCACCTGGGTGTACGCCGGGCCGCTGAGCACCCGGGTGCTGGCCGACTTCGGGGCCACCGTGGTCAAGGTCGAGGGACCGCAACGGCCCGACGCCGCGCGTGGCGGCGGTGGGTTCCTCAACAACCAGCTCGACCTCGAGTCCTCGGTGCAGTTCGGCAGCTTCAACGTCGACAAGCTCGGCGTCGCCCTCGATCTGACCACCGAGGCCGGCCGCGACGTGCTGCGTGACCTCGTGGTCTGGGCGGACGTGCTCATCGAGTCGTACACCCCGGGCGTGATGCAGGCGTGGGGGCTGGGCTGGGAGCAGCTGCGGGCGGTCAATCCCCGCCTGGTCATGGTCAGCACCAGCCTGATGGGCCACAGCGGGCCGCAGTCGACCTTCGCCGGGTTCGGGAACCTCGCCGGTGCGGTCACCGGGTACTACGAGCTGACCGGCTGGCCCGACCGGTCGCCGGCGGGGCCGTTCCTGGCCTACACCGACTACCTGGCCCCGCGACTGACGGTGCCGCTGATCGGCGCGGCGCTGCACCGGCGCGAGCGCGTCGGCGAGGGGTGCCACATCGATTTCGCCCAGGCCGAGGGAGCCTTGCACTTCCTGGCCGCCACGGTGCTCGACGAGACGGTGAACGGGTTCAGCCAGAGCCGGCTGGGCAACGCCGACCGCTTCGCCGTGCCCCACGGCGTGTACCCGGCCGCCGGCGAGGACCGGTGGCTGGCGGTGGCCTGCGAGTCCGACGCTCAGTGGGCCGCGCTCGCCACGGCCATGGGCCGGGCCGATCTGGCGTCGTTGGGCCTGGCGGAACGGCTCGCCCGCCGCTCCGAGCTCGACGCGCTGGTGGGCGTCTGGACCGTAACCCGGAGCGAGGTCGACGGCGAGGCTGCGCTCATCGCCGCGGGGGTTCCGGCGCATCGGGTGCAGAACAGCGGCGACCTGCTCGCCGACCCGCAGTTGGCCCATCGGCGGCACTTCCGCACGGTGCCGCACCCGGTGCACGGCACCATGGTGGTGGAGGCGTCACGCATCGTGCTGTCGGCCACCCCGGCCGAACCGGGCCGGGCGGGGCCGACGCTGGGGGAGCACACCGACCTGGTGCTGCGCCAGTTCCTCGGCTACGACGACGACCGGATCGTCGAGCTGGCGGTGGCCGGCGCCCTGGGTTGACACCGCAGGGTTCTTCAGGCGCTGCCGATCGGTACGGACCGGGTCGTAACCCGTGGCGATGATCGAGCGGCGCGGTGCGCTGCGGTCGCCGGCGTGGTCGCACTAGGTTGCCGGCACGTCGCGAGGGCGGCGGCCGACCGGGGGTGGCCATGCAGTTCGGGGTGTGCCTGCATTCCAAGATCGACGACATCGACCTGGTGGTCCGGGCCGAGCAGCTCGGCTATGCAGCAGCGTGGTTCGCCGATTCGCAGATGTTGTGGGGCGACGCGTACGCCTGCATGGCACTCGCCGCCACCCGCACCAGCCGAATCCGCATCGGCACCGGGGTCTCCGTCGTGGACACCCGCATCGCGCCGGTGACCGCCCACAGCATTGCCACCATCAACGTGCTGGCACCCGGCCGGACCTTTCTCGGGGTCGGTAACGGGTTCACCGCCTGGCGGGTGATGGGGCGCAAACCGGCCCGGTTGAGCGAGTTCGAGTCGTTCCTCGACACCACCCGGCGGCTGTTGCGTGGCGAGGAGGCACCGTTCAGCTACCGCGGGGCGACCACCGACGTGGCCTTCCAGATGGCGGACCTGGGGTTCGTGAACGTCACCGATCCGGTCGAGATCCACGTGTCGGCCTTCGGTCCGAAGGGCCAGCGGCTCGCCGGTGCCTACGGCGACGGGCTGGTGGTGTCGGTGCCGCCGATCCGTTCGGCGGTCGAGCGCTGTCTGGCCAACGTCGCCGCCGGTGCCGCCGAGGCCGGGCGCAGTTTCGACCGATCGGCGTTCCAACTGACCACGCTCACTGCGGTCGCGGTGCTCGAGGCGGGTGAGGGCCTCGACTCGGATCGGGTGATCGAGCAGTGCGGCCCGATGGCGGTGATGGCCTATCACTACGCCTACGAGCGGCAACGGCAGTTCGGGGTGGAGCCGCCGCCGCACCTGCGTGAGCGCTGGGACCGCTACGTGGCCCTGGTGGAGGCGACGCCCGAGGCGCAGCGGCACTACCGCATCCATGCCGGGCACGGCACCTACCTGCATCCCGACGAGCGCGAGTTCGCCACGCCGGAGCTGATCCGCATGACCTGCATGGTCGGCACGCCGGGCGAGCTGGCCGAGCAGATCCGGGCGCTCGAGGACGCCGGCCTCGACCATGTCATGGTGCTGCCCAGCTTCGCCGCGCGCCACCGGGCGATGGAGGAGCTGGCCACCAAGGTCTTCCCCCTGCTCGGCTGAGGCTGCCGGCGGATCGGGCCGGCGGATCGGGGCGGCGTGGTCGGCCTGGTCGGCCTGTCACATGTCGATGGCGTTGCGGGTGGTCTCGACGAGCTCGCCGAACTCGGCGAGCTCGTAGGGGTCGAGCACGGCGAAGAACGGTTCGAGGATGCGGGCGGTGAGCGCCTCGGCCTCGAGCCGGGCCGGCCGTACCTCCTCGGGGTCGCGGAACGGTCCGCGGAAGCCCATGGCCTCGGCGTAGGCCGGCCCGGTCCTCGGCGGTTCGTTCGTGGAGGCCAGGATGGCGTCGAGCGGGGTGATGCCCACGGCCATGATCGCGTTGATGTGGGCGGCGGCGCGCAGCTCGCGCAACAGATGCGTGGTGAGCGCCACCCGTGCCGCCGTACTGTTCGGGATGTCCGTACTGTTCGGGATGTCCGTACTGTTCGGGATGTATGCGGTGAGCCGGCGGTCCAAGGTGCGCCAGCCGGTGAAGAGTGCGCCGAGGCAGGCCGGCACGGCGTCGATGATGCGCCGGCCGAGCTGGTCGAGGCGCTGCATGCGTGCCGGGTCGAACGCCGAGATCGCGACCTCGCCCCAGGCGGTGATGCGCGAGGCGTAGTGCTCGGCCACCTCGTGGTGGGTCAGCCCGTCGGGCAGCGCGTGCCAGGCGGCGATCACCCGCTCGGGGGCGTGGAAGGCCAGCGCCCCGGCGGCGATCTCGGCCGGGCAGCTACCGAGCACGCCGGCCCGCCCTACGATCCAGAATTCGCGACCGGTTCGCATCCCGAGCTCGACGCCATACCGATCGGTATCAGGCGACATCATCCAGCCCCGGGTGAACTGCTGGATCGGTTTGAAGACCCGCTCGATGGTGTCGGCGACGGTGGCGGTGGGGCGGGAGATGGGCTCGGACATCACGGGGCCTCCGGTCTCAGCGGCGCCCGGAGCCGCCGAGGGACAGCATGGCCTCGACGAGGGCGTCGCCTCGGGCCAGCACCGGGCCGGGGGTGCCGCTCATGGTGCCCTCGGCGGTCCAGTACAGGACCTTGCGGTTGCGTGCGGCCGAACCGAGGTAGAACCGCTCGTAGAGGGCGTGGCGGCCGGCGAGGGCGGAACCGCAGAAGTCCCAGGCGAGCCGGAAGACCGCCGAGCGGCTCTCGGCGTCGAGGTCGTCGGCGCCCCGCATGTACCGCTCGACGAGGCCATGGATGCGCTCGTCGTCGAGCATGCCCCGTGACGGTGCAGCGATGAGGTTGTGGCTGCCGATGAGGATGAGGATCTCGAACGCCCGGGGGATCCACTGCGTCAACGTCGCCCGCAACGGGGCCAGGGGCCGTTCGTCGGGGAACCACACCCCGTCGCCGTAGTCGCGGGCGTGCTCGACCGACAGCAGCAGGCCACTGCGGGTCATCTCGACGTAGGTGAGCAGCTCGCCCATCATGTCGGCGGTCAGGTCGCTGGTGTCGCCGATGGCCCGGGTCATCCGTGAGGCCAGGCCGTAGGCGAACTCCAGCTTGGTCAGCGCCCGGATCGTGGTCTGCTGCATCACGTTGGGCCACCACGCCAGCCGCATGACGCTGTTGTAGACGCCGACGTCGCCGTCGATGAACACGTTCTCCTTGGGCACCTCGACGTCGTCGAACATGACGAAGGCGTCCTGCTCGTCGAAGTTGCTCGACAGCGGGTGGTCGAAGGCGTCACCGCCCACCGCGTAGCTGTCGCGGCACAGGAAGACCAGGCCCGGGGTGTCCATGGGCACGGCGAAGCTGAGGGCGTAGGGCTCGAGCCCGTCGGGCCGACCGGTCAGCGGGAAGCCCGGGTACACCACCAGCTCGTCGGCGAAGGGGGCGGAGGTGGCCAGGATGCGGGCGCCGCGCAGGATGATGCTGTCGGCGGTCTCGCCCACCTTGTGCAGCGGGACCTCGTCGCCGGGCCTGGGGGCGTCGCCCTTGCGCTTGTCCACCGTCGGATGCACGATCGTGTGGGTCAACGCGATGTCGTTGCGGCGCAGCCGCTTCTGGAAGGCCACGAGGTTGTCGGCACCACGGGCATTGCGTTCGCCAGGGCCGGCCCATTCCCGCCGCCGGCCGGCGAACCCGGCGAAGGTGACGTTCTTGTAATCGGGGGTGCGGCCCATCAGCCCGACGCTGATCTCGGCGATGCGTTCGAGCCCCCGGTGGCGACGCCACAGGTCGTCGCGGGAGCGGGGGATGAGGTGGCTGACGTTGATGGGCTCGCCGGTCTCGGGGTCCACCATCAAGCAGTCATCGGCGCACTCGAACTGCCGGTCGAAGACCCGGGCCATGGAGTGGGCGGCGGCATGCAGGGCCGGGTGCTCGGTGACGTCACCCACCCGCTCGGAGCCGAGCCAGAGCTCCCGGGAGGTGGCCTTGAGGCCCTCGAGGTATTGCTCGCCGGTACGTGCACCCATGGTGGTCTCGCCTCCGATGACCGGTGCCGGGGGTACCCGGCGGTGTCGGGCCTGGTCGCGGCACTGTACCGGCGTGCCTGCCGGCAGGCAAGCAAGTGCTTGGTCGGGCAGGTGGGGGCCGTTCAGGCCCGGCCGAGGATCAGGCCCCAGGGGTCGGGGCAGGCCGGCATCGGGACCTCGATCAGGGCCGGACGGTCGGCGTCGACGGCCCGACGGACCGCAGCCTCGAGCTGGGTGGGGTCGGTGGCCCGCTCGCTGTGCACCCCGAAGGAACGGCCCAACGCCACCCAGTCGGGGTTGGTCAGCTCGGTGCCGAGGTGCACCCCGTCGAACTGGGCGTTCTGCATGCGCTGCACGTTGCCGTAGGCCCCGTCGCTGAACACCACGACCACCACGCCGATGCCGTAGTGGGCCGCGGTGGCGAGCTCGCTCAGCCCGTAGCCGAACCCGCCGTCGCCGGTGATGGACACCACCGCCCGGTCGGGGTTGCCGACCTTGGCCCCGAGCGCCGTGGGGTAGCCGTAACCGAGGGTGCCCTGGAACCCCGGCCAGAGGTAGCTGCGCGGTGCGTGGACGGGATAGCCGGCCATGGCGACGTAGCCGACCTGGGTCAGCTCGTTGACCAGCACCCCGTCGTCGGGGATGGCCCGCCGCAACGCCTCGCAGTAGGACCATTGCGGCTGCAGGCGGGCCAGTGCCGCGGCCTCACGGGCGCGCGCGGCGTCGAGGTCGTCGGCCCAGCAGGGTCGGTCGGGCCCCTCCAGCCGTTGGAGCAGGGCCGTGAGCCCGGCCGCGGCGTCGGCGGCGACGGCCACGTCGGGGTTGCGGGGCGGACCGAAGTCCTTGGCCTCGAGCGTGAGGTGCACCACGGTGCAACGCTCCGGGGCGGGCCACTTCCGGGCACTCTGGCTGAGGCCGCGACTGCCGACGATCAGGATGGCGTCGGCCCGTTCCTGCACCTCGCGGCCGGCCACGGTCATCAGCGCCAGCGGGTCGCGGTCGTCGATGGCGCCGCGGCCGTTCGAGGTGGTGGTGACCGGTGCGCCCAACCGGCGGGCAAGGGCCAGCAGCTCCTCATGGGCCTCGCCGGCCACGACGCCGCCACCGGCGACGATGAACGGCCGGCTGGCCGCCCGCAGCGCCTCGGCGGCACGGTCGAGCGCGTCTGCGTCGCCGGCGTCGGGGGTTCCGGCCGGCTGGGGGCGCAACAGCTCGGCGGCGGTGCGGCCCGAGAGGATGTCCGGCGGCAGCTCCACCGCCACCGGGCCGGGGCCGTCGGCGAGCCGGGCCATAGCCTGACGGATCGCACCGGGCACCCGGTCGGGGTCGGTGACCAGCTCGGACCCGCGGCAGAGGGTGGCCAGGATCCCGCTCTGGTCGGGGATCTCGTGCACCATGCCGAGCTCGCGTCCCAGGCCACGGGTGGGCAGCTGTCCGGTCAGCAGCAGCACCTTGGAGTACACCGACCACGACGTGACCAGACCGGCGCCGGCGTTGAGCACCCCGGGGCCGGGTACGACCATGCCCACGCCTACCTTGCCGCTGGTGCGGGCGTAACCGTCGGCGGCGTAGGTCGCGGTCTGCTCGTGGCGGCAGGCGATGAAGGTGATGTCCTCGGTGACCTTCGACAGGCCGGCGGTGGCGTAGTCGAGCTGCACGCCGGGGATGCCGAAGATGTGCTGCACGCCCTCTTCGACGAGCTGGCGGGCCATGGCCTCGCCCCCGGTCATCTTCTCGGTCATGACGTCCCCCTTCGCTCGGAGCGGGCCGAGGTTACCGCGACGTCCGCGACCGGCTGTCCGCGACCGACTGTCCGCGATGGTGGTCAGCAGCTCAGCGCACCGCCGAGGCCAGTACCACCTGGGACAGACCGAACGGTAGGGAACGTCGGCGCAGGACCGCCCGTTCGGCGGCACCGAGGCGCGACAGCACGGCCGATGCGACCCGGCCGGCCGAGGCCTCTTCGTCGGTGTCCGCGGTCAGCCGGCCCAGCGGGGTACGGCGCACCGCGAGCGCCGGCGGGACCAGGTAGGAGAAGAAGTAGCTGGCCCGCTCGACCCGGAACCGGGTCGACTCCACGGCGCTGGTGAGCTCGGACAAGCGGTAGCGGCGTCGGTGCCCCGCCCGTTCGTCATGGGCGCTCCACAGACCCTGGTAGGACGGCACGGTGACCAACAGCAGACCTCCGGGCCGCAGTACCCGACGGTATTCCCGCAGGGCCACGCGGTCGTCGTCGAGGTGCTCGAGGACGTCGGAGCTGACCAACAGGTCGGCGCAGCCGTCGGCGAAGGGCAGCTGTTCCGCCGTGGCGGCGAGCACCGACCCCTGGGGATGATGCCGGGCGTAGGCCAGGGCATCGTCGGAGAGATCGGTGCCGGCGACGCGTCCGGCGCCGAGCTCGCGCAGCACCGCCATGGTCTCGCCGGTGCCGCAGCCGACGTCGAGAGCGGTCGTCCCCGGTTGGACCCGCCCTGCGAGCAGCTGACGGAACAGCTCGCGACGGGCCACGTACCACCAGTGCCCGGTGGCCCGTTCCGCCATGACCGCGAAGTACTCGGCGTCGGGCTGGCGATCGGTGCTCATCGGGCCTGTCCGGTCAGCAGCAGATGCGGGTGGGGGTAGCCGCGGTCGAGACGTCGCCGGGTGGTGGTGAGCCCGGCGGCCTGCAGGGCGGTGACGAGGTCGTCGGCGGCCACGAAGCGCACGACCTCGCCCTGGGTCACCTTGGCCACCCGGGTCGCCGCCAGCTCCTGGGTGCGGGCCAGGCGGTACTTCCACGCCGGGGTGGTGTCGATCTCCTTGATGATCAGCGTCCCGCCCGGGCGCAGTGCCGCAGCGCAGGCCTGCACCAGCTCGAGTGCGGCATCGGTGCCGAGGAGGTACAGCACGTCGCAGATCACGATGGCGTCCCAGCTCTGGCCGGGCGGAGGCCGCCATCCGGTCGGAACGGCGGCGAAGCTGACCCGCCCGGCATCCTCGAGCGCTGCGGCAGCCCGACCGGCCTCGCCGATCTTGGCCACGTCGACATCGACGCCGTGGACCTCGCGGCCTGGTTCGGCGGCGGCGAGCACCAGCGAGAGCAGGCCGTGGCCGCAACCGACGTCGAGGATGCGGCCTCGGCGTGGAACGACCGCCTCGACCGCAGCGAGCGGCGCACTGAGCCAACGCACCAGGACATGGGTGCGGGTGCTGCGGGGGAGGCCGCGGTAGCAGCGCAGTGCGACACGGGCAGCCGGGGTCAGACGCAGGCTCATCGGTGGCGGCTCAGAGATCGGCGAAGGAGCCGAGGACGAACCCGCGCCGGCGGATGTGTTCGGTGATCGTCGGATCGCACAGCGCCGCGAGCTCCTCGGGCCAACGGAAGCCCCAGCGGTACCGGTCGCGGTCGGGATCCTCGGCCAGGCCGGGATGGCACCCGATCTCGGCCGAGGCGACCGGGCCGAGGGCCTGCAGCACCGCCCGCAGGCGGTCGAGGTCGAGGCCGCCCGACTCGTCGAGACCGGCGAAGATCTGCGGGTGACGCAGACCGTTGGCCCGTGCTGCGGCGGCGAGCTGATCGGCCAGGCGGTTCAGCAGGAAGGCCTTGGCGCCTCGGGCCGAGCTGCGGGGCACCCGTATGGCGTCGATGCCGTGATCGCGGGCCAGGTCGAGCACGACCCGGCGTACCACGGGCCACAGGTGCAGGTGCTGGTGGGTGTCGACGTGGGTGGGGGTGATACCGGCGTCCTCGATGCGTCGCAGTTGCGCGGCGAGCTCGGCGCGAACCTCGCCGGGGTCGATGCGGCCGGCGCTCGCGCGGGGAAGGAACTGCTTCCACGACGCCCAGAAGCGGCCACGGGCGTCGACGAGGGAGGGGATCTCGCGGGCGCTCAGCAGCGGTGGATCCTCGCCGACGAGGGCGAAGTGCACGCCGATGCCGAGACCCTCGCGGTCGGCGCCGCGCCAGCACGCTACGGCGTCGTCGAAGGCCGGGGCCACCGCCAGCATCGAGGTCGAGGTGATGGCCCCGTGCTCGAACCCGTGGACGATGCCACGGTTCACCCCGGGGGTGAGACCGAAATCGTCGGCGTTGACGATCAGCAGGGCCGGGTTCATCGAGCGGCGCGCTGCGCCTTCAGCTCGGGGTACAGCTGCCACATCTCCCGCAGGATCTTGACGATCACCGACGGCGAGGACAGGGTCGACTCACCGCGGGAGCGGGGGAAGTAGTCCACGCCGAACTGGATGGTATGGAACCCGGCGGCGTCGGCCTTGCAGAGCAACTCGGCGTCGATGAAGCTGCCCTCGCTGCGCAGTTCGACCTTGTCGAGCACGGTCCGGCGCATCAGCTTGAACGCAAAGTTCACATCGCGGACCCGGACGCCGTACAGCAGCCGGATCAACGTGTTGTAGGCGTAGCTGTACACCGCCCGGCGGGGCCCTTCACCGGTGCGGTCGAAGCGGTAGGCGGAGACCACGTCGGCCTCGTAGAAGCGCAGCAGGCGCATGGCCTTGATGCTGTCGAGCAGGTCGAAGGGCAGATCGGCGTCGGTGTAGAGCACGAAGTCGCCCTTGGCGGTGGCGAACGCGGTCTGCAGGGTGCCGCCGAGCTTGCGGTTGACCTGGTGGTGGACCACCACGAGGTTGGGGACCTCGAGGGCGAGCCGGTCGGCGATGGGGCCGGTGGCGTCGGTCGAGGCGTCGTTCACCAGGACGATCTCGTAGGCGGACACCTCGCCCTCGGCGACGAGGCGATCGCCGGCCTCGCAGGCCGCCGCGACGGTCCGTTCGATGATGGCCTCCTCGTTCCACATGGGGAACACGAAGGAGAACAGACCCTGGGAGGTCGACGGCTCGGAACTGGCACGCTCCACGCCGGAAGCCTAGGCGATCGGGTCCGGGTGGCCGGGGACCGGCCGGTCGGTGCTCAGGCTACGTAGTAGCCGCGTGCGTAGAGGTGGCTCCACACCAGCAGCAGCACGCCGGAGGCGATCAGAACCCGCCGACGGGTCCGTAGCGGCTTGCCGGCCAACCACAGACCGCCCCAGGCGAAGAGCGGGAACGCCGCCAGCAGGTAGCGGCCGAGGCCCTGAAAGTCCTTGCTGCCGATGACCGGGATGGCCAGCGAGACAGCCACCAGGGTGGCGTAGCCCCAGCCGAAGCTGCGGCGGATGCGGGGGACCAGCAGCAGCGAGCCCACGGCCAGGGCGCCTTGCACCAGGCAGCCGATGATGTACAGCCAGCGCTGCGTGAACTTCAGCACGATGATCCCGGCGAGGTGCAGCTTCAGCCACGTGACCGGTCCGCTCGGCTGCTTCCAGTACTTCTGCACCGTCGAGAACAGCAACGGATCACCCCAGCGCCACCACAGGTAGCCGCTGTAGGCGCAGAACCCGGCGGCGGACAGCAACACGAAGGCGTCCCTGGGCTGCAGCTTCCGCCACTCGATGCCGACGGGCAGCTCCCAGGTGCGGCCGCGCCAGGTGCGGGTGGTGGTGCGCAGCGCCCCGCGGCGTTCGATCTGGCGGACGACCAGGGCGATGACCACGGCGGGCCCCACGGGGCGGGTGGCCGCAGCAAGGGCCCCGAAGACGCCGGCGAGCAGGGTCCGGTCGCGCTCGAGGGCGGTGAAAGCGGCGATCGTGGTGGCCAGGAACAGGGCGTCGGCGTAGACCGCACCGCACAGGTACCAGGCGTAGGGGTACAGCAGCAGCAGGGCCAGGGCGAGCTTCTGGGCCGGCGGATCGAGGCGGTCGCCGCACCAGCGCCAGAACAGCACCACCGCCAGTAGGCCACAGGCGAACGTGATCGCGATGCCTGCGCCGAAGCTCGAACCGAACGGCTGGCGCAGCGCCCGGACGAGCAGCGGGTACAGGGGGAAGAACGCGACGTTGGACTGTTCGCCCTCGATGAGCCGGTAGCCGTTCTCGGCGATGTCGCGGTACCAGCCGGCGTCGAACTGGACCCAGCCGGTGAGCCATCCCGAACCGGGGAACGTGGCGTGGAGGTGTTCCTTGGAATGCCCGAAGAAGGCGTCGGAGGCCCAGACCCAGACGCTGAGCACGCCGGCCAGCACGACGAACCAGCCCGCCGCCCGGGCGGTGCCGGGCCCGCCGCCCGGGGCGGGGGCCGCGGCCGACTCGGACCGGGCGTCGGCAGGTTCGGGAGCGGCCACGGCGCTCACGCTACGCAACCGGCGCCCTGCCGTCGGGCACCGCCCGGCCGTCGAGCCCCCGACGGTCGTCCGGTCGTCCGGTCGTCCGGTCGTCCGGTCAGCCGATGACGGCGATGGCCTCGATCTCGATCAGCCACTCCGGCGCGGCCAGGGCAGAGACCCCGACCAGGGTGCTGGCCGGCGGGTTGTCAGTCGGCAGGTACCTCGAGCGCACCGAGGCGATGGTGGCGCGGTCCTCGGGCTTGTAGCCGACGACGAAGGTGGTGATCTTCACGACGTCGGCGAAGGTCGCACCGGCGGCGGTCAGGGCGGTCTGCAGGTTCTGCATGACCTGTTCGGTCTGCGCCGCGAGGTCGCCCACCCCGACGGGGCGACCGTCGGCGTCGATGGCGATCTGGCCGGAGATGTAGAGCGTCTCGGCGCCCCGGGCGCCGACGACGTGGGTGTAGGTGGGGCTGTTGGACAGGCCCTCGGGACGGATGTGGCGGAGTTCGGACATTGGGGGTCTCCTCGGGTGGGAAGGCGGTCAGGCCGCCGGACCGTTCGGCTGGACGACGATCTTCACGTGCTGCTCGGGCTGCGCCAGGGTGTCGAACGCCCCGGGTGCGCCGTCGACGTCGACCCGGCCGGTGACGAGGGGGGCGACGTCGATGCGGCCGGAGGCGATGCCGTCGAGGCTGGCGGCGAACTCCTCGGCGTTCCAGCCGAGGACGAACTTGACGGTGAGCTGGCGGGAGATGGCGATGGTGGGCTCGATGACGTCGGGCTCCATGCACAACCCGACGACCACCAGCTCGCTGCGCGAGGGTGCCGAGCGCATGGTGTTGGCGATCATGCCCGGCACGCCGACGGCCTCGAAGATGACGGCCGGGCCGCGTCCACCTGCGCCGCGCCAGGCGTCGACGGCCGGCTGCTCACGGGGGTCGACCACGACCTCGGCACCCATCACCTCGGCGAATCGCCGCCGGATCGGCGAGAAGTCGGCGGCGACGATGCGCTGCACGCCCTGGAGGCGGAGCGCGGCGATCACGGCCAGACCGACCGGGCCACAGCCCAGGACGATGGCGCTGCCGGCGGCGACCGCGCTGGAGGCATTGACGGCGTGCAGGCCGACGGCGAGCGGCTCGGTCAGCGCGGCGTGCACCGGGTCCGTACCGTCGGGAATGGCCAGCACGCCTCCGGCGTCGACCACCACCCGCTGGGCGTAGGCACCGGGGAAGCGGTTGTGGTAACCGACCGAGCAGGGGCGGTTGCCGTCACGCACCATGGGATGGGCGACGACCGCGGTGCCGGGGGCGAGGGGGTTGGCGGCGGAGCCGTCGATGACGGGGCCGTACTCGAGGACCCGGGCGGAGAACTCGTGGCCCATGACCAGGTCCTGGTCGGGGTCGAAGGCGAACAGGGTCATGCCCGAGGCCTTGGCGGCCTCGGTGAAGCTGCGGGCGTGGCGGGCGCAGTGCAGGTCGCTGCCGCAGATGCCGCAGGCGAGGGTCTCGAGCAGGACCTGGCCGGGACCGGGGGTCGGCTCGGCCACCTCGTCCACCACCATCTGGCCGTTTCGAAGGATGGCGGCGCGCATGGGAACTCCTTGTTGCTTCGGGGGATGTTTCGGCGGGGGTGCCGGTTCGCCACCCGGCGAATCGGCGAATCGGCGAATCGAGCGCACGCTAGGCGAGTCGCTCGACCGGCGCGTCCCCGGTCGGAAGCCGACCCAGCGATGCACGATGACAACTGGCGTTTCTAAGATCGCTCAACGTGGTTTTTTCGCGTCAGCGCCACCGGCCGACGTTCGATGTCGGTGGCCCGACCCGTTGCGGCGAATCGATGTCGATTCGCCGCAACGGGTCGAGCTCGCGGTCGAGTCGCTCGACGTCCGAACGCAGTGAGTGGGCGAATCGCGCGTTGGGTGGTTTTATCGGCGGTGCGAGCGCAGTCGGGGCCTGGCAGGATGCAGGCATGAACGACGAGCTCTGCCTGTACGAGGTCCGCGACGGGGTGGCGGTGGTGACGCTCAACCGTCCCGAGCGCAACAACGGCATGAACGGCGATCTGGAGGTCGCCTTCCTGTCCCGGCTGCTCCAGGCATCCGCCGACGATGCCGCACGGGTGATCGTCATCACCGGGACCGGCAAGGCGTTCTGCCCCGGCGCCGATCTCGCCGGCGGCCCGGGGGCGAGCAGCGAGCCGCTGCCCAACACCAAGATCCCCGTCGACGTGGCCCGGCGCATCGACAAGCCGCTCATCGCCGCCATCAACGGTGGCTGTGCCGGGGTCGGCCTGGTGCAGGCCCTGTACTGCGATGTCCGTTTCGCCGATGTCGGCGCCAAGTTCACCTGCGCCTTCCCGCGCCGTGGCCTGGTCGCCGAGTACGGCATCGCCTGGATGCTGCCCCGTCTGGTGGGCCGGGGTGCTGCCACCGACCTGCTGCTGTCGGGCCGCACCTTCACCGCCGAGGAGGCCCTGCGCCTCGGTGTGGTCAGCCGGGTGTGCGAGCCGGGTACGGTCCTGCAGGAGGCCGTGGCCTATGCCCGCGACCTGGCGGTCAACGTGTCGCCGGCGTCGATGGCCACCATCAAGCGTCAGCTCGAGCGCTACGAGTGGATGGACTGGGACGGTGCCCTGGCCGATTCGCACACCTTGATGCGCCAGTCGATGGGCCAGGCCGACGTCATCGAGGGCATCGGGGCCTTCGTCGAGCGTCGCGAGCCGTCGTTCGTGCCGTTGGGCCAGGGCAGCCACTTCCCGTGGATGGACCGTCCCGAACCGGCCGGCTCCGCGGTGAGCGGCCTCACCCCCGCCGGCCTGAGCAAGGCGGCCGGGTTCTTCCACGCCGTCGAGGCCGCCGGCGGCCGGCTGGTGTCCATCGCCGGACAGGTGGCCCGTGACGGCGACGGCAACATCGTCGGGGTCGGTGACCTCGCCGCGCAGACCGCACAGGCCTACGCCAACGTGGAGAAGGCCCTCGCCGCTGCCGGCCTGCATCCCCGTGACGTGGTCCGCCTCAACTACTACGTCGTCGGCCTCGACCCCGAGAAGTCGGCCCAGTTCGGTGCGGGCGCTGCAGCGGCCAAGGCTGCCGGGGTGAACCTGCCCAAGGCCGCGGCGACGATGGTGGGCGTCACCGCCCTGGCCGATCCCGCCTACCTGGTGGAGATCGAGGCCCTCGCCGTCCGCTGACACGTCCTGTGCCCGGTTGTCATACCTAGGGGTATGGCGACCGGGCCGGGCACCGACCGGCGTGCTCCTGCCAAGATGCTCGCCGTGGATGCGAACGCAGCGGTACGGGAACTCGTCGAAGGTCAGATCGCCGAAGGACGCCAGATCGGCGTGCAGGTGTGTGCCTACGTGCACGGTGAGAAGGTGATCGACGTCGTCGCCGGCAACCGTGGGCCCGACGATGCCCGGCCGGTCGAGCCGGACTCGCTCTTCCTCAGCTTCTCCACCACCAAGGGGATCACGGCGCTGGCCCTGCACCAGCTCGCCGACCGGGGCCTGATCGACTACGAGGCCCCGGTCGTCACCTACTGGCCGGCGTTCGGCCGCCACGGCAAGGACAAGCTGACCGTGGCCCAGGCCATGAGCCACCAGGCCGGCCTCTACGCCCTGCCCGATCCGCTGCTGCCCGAACACCTGACCGACTGGGACGCCGCGCTGGCACGCATCGAGGACGCCGTGCCGGCCTGGGAGCCTGGCACGGCCACCGGCTATCACGCCGTCACCTACGGCTGGATCGCCGGGGGCATCATCGCCGGGGCCTGTGGCCGCCACGTCAGCGACGTGATCCGAACCGAGATCGCCGAGCCGCTCGGGGTGGCCGACGAGTTCTTCGTGGGCCTGCCCGCCGATCCCGCCGTCGAGGCCCGGCTGACCACGTTGGCCATCGTCCCCGCCGGCGACGGCCTGCCCATCCCCGACGACGCCCCGTTCTATCGGGCCATGCCGAAGGGTATGTGGCCGCACTTCAACGAACTGCCGTTCCGGCGGGCTGCCATGCCCGGCGCCAACGGCCATTTCAGCGCCCGTGCGCTGGCCAAGATGTACGGCGCGCTGGCCAACGGCGGCGAGATCGGCGGGGTGCGCCTGGTCAGCCCCGGACGGATCGCCTCGATGCAGCAGCTGCGCACCGCCGAGGTCGACCGGGTGCTGATGACCGCGATCCGCAAGAACTGCGGCTTCTTCCTCGGCGGGCTGGGCCCGGATCTGCAGGGCAACCTGGTGCATGGTCCGATGGGGCCCCGCGAGACCGCGTTCGGTCACCCGGGCGCCGGCGGCTCGGTCGGGTTCGCCGATCCCGAGATCGGCCTCGGCGTCGGCCTGACCATCAACAAGATGGCCTATCCGGTGCCGGGCACGGGGACGACGCTGGAGATCTGCGACCTCATCCGGTCCCTGGTCGAGGGCCAGGGCTAGGGTCGCCCAGGCGGGGGCCGACGAGGAGGACAGGACATGTGGTTGCGCATCCGTCAGATCGCACTGGTCGCGGAACAGCTCGAGCCGGTGATCGAGGACTTCAGGGCCGTGCTCGGCCTCGAGGTGTGCTTCGTGGACCCCAGCGTGAAGGTCTTCGGCCTGCACAACTCGTTGATGCCGGTGGGGAACCAGTTCATCGAGGTGGTCGCCCCCATCCAGGAGGGCACGACCGCCGGCCGCTACCTCGAACGCCGCAGGGGCGACGGTGGCTACATGGTCATCACCCAGTGCGACGACCATGCGGCCCGCAAGGCCCGGGTCGATGCCATCGGCGTCCGCCAGGCGTGGGGCATGGAGCATGGTGACTACCGCTGCATGCAGCTGCACCCCAAGGACACCGGCGGGTCGTTCTTCGAGATCGACGCCATGGTCGGTGCGGGGGGCCTCGACGCCGACGGCCCGTGGGAACCGGCCGGTGGGAGCGCGTGGAAGCCGTTCCGCCGCCTCGAACGGGTGACTGCCATCACGGCCGCCGAGCTGCAGAGCGACGACCCGGCCGCCCTTGCCGCCCGCTGGGCGTCCATCGCCGAGGTGCCGGTCGGGACCGATGCCGAGGGCAACCAGATCGTCGAGCTCGACAACGCCATCTTGCGCTTCGTGACCGCCACCGACGGCCGGGGCGAAGGTCTCGGCGGGATCGACGTCGCCACCGTGGACGCCGCGGCGATTCTCGACGCGGCACGCGCCCGCGGGGCCTACGTGCACGATGGCCAGGTGCTGCTCGGCGGGCTGCGGGTGAACCTGCGATGACCGACACGAAGCCGACCGACCCGCCGGCGGCCGGACACGCCATCGCCGTCACCGTCGAGGATCCGGTCTGCATCATCCGGCTCGACCGGCCCGAGCGGCTCAACGCCCTGACCTTCCCGATGCTCGACGAGCTGCGGGCCGCGGTCGAGACCGCGGCCGCCGATCCACGGGTGGTCGGCATCGTCATCACCGGCAACGGGCGTGGCTTCTGCTCCGGGCTCGACGCTGCCGTGCTCGCCGCGGTCACCGGCGGCGACGGCGCCGAGAACCATGCCGGTGCCCGGCCCGCCACTGCCGAGGAGCTGCCCGGCCTGTTCAGCTACCTGCTGCACGTACCCAAGCCGGTTGTGGCCGCCGTCAACGGCGTGGCCGCAGGCGGCGGCGTGGTGCTGGCCTCGATGTGCGACGTGCGTCTGGCGTCGGACCTTGCGTCGTTCACCACCGTCTTCCTGCAGCGCGGTCTCGTCGCCGAGCACGGCACCAGCTGGATCCTGCCGCGGTTGCTCGGCCCTGGCCGAGCCCTCGACCTGCTGTGGACCGGCCGACGGATCAGCGCCGAGGAGGCGTTGACGGTGGGGATGATCGAGTACGTGGTGCCCGCGGACGAACTGCTGGACCGGGCGGTCGACTACGTCCGGCAGATCGCGGCGTCGGCGTCGCCGGCCACGGTGGCCGCCACCAAGCGGATGGTCTACGACCACCTCGGCACCGGCTACGAGGCGGCGTTGCGCGATGCCGACGCCGAGGCCTGGCGGGCCGTCGAAGGCCCCGACGCCACCGAGGGCGCGCAGGCCCTGCTCGAGAAGCGGCCGCCCCGGTTCCGCCGCCTCGGTACCGACGGCTGACCCGGGCTGGACGGACCGGACGGACCGGACCGGCCGGACCGGCCGGCGACCGACGGTCCACCGGCGAGGTTCCGGCCCTCAGCGACCCTGGAAGTTGGCCGGACGCTTCTCCACGAAGGCCCGGAACGCCTCGATGCAGTCCTCGCTGGCGGTGATGCGGGTGTGCCGTTCGGTCTCGATGTCCAGGAAGTCGCTGAAGCCCAGCCGCTCGGCGGCCACGAAGTTGGCCTTCATACCCCGCAGGGCCAGGGGAGCGGCGGCGGCCAGACGGGCCGCCAGTGCCGCGGCCTCGGCCCGGAAGGTGTCGTCGGGGAACACCTTCGACACCAGGCCCATGCGCAACGCCTCGTCGGCGCCGAACTTCCCGGGCAGGAAGTACAGCTCGCGGGCCTTCGCCGGCCCCACGATGCGCGGCAAGGTCCACGGGCCACCCATGTCGCCGGCCACCGCCACGTCGAGGAAGGCCGTGTTGAACGTGGCCCGCTCCGACGCCACCCGCAGGTCACAGGCACACGCCCAGCCGAGCCCGGCTCCGGCGCAGGCCCCGTTGATCGCGGCCACGGTGACCGCCGGCATCTCGTGCAGCAGCCTGGTCAGGTCGAAGTACACCGGGCGCAGCGGCTCGTCGGCGCCACCTTCGCTGTAGTGCTTGAGGTCGGCACCTGGGCAGAACCCCTTACCCGCCCCGGTCAGCACCAGCACCCGAACGGCCGGATCGAGAGCTGCCGTCGACAGCACCTCGTGCAGTTCGCGCATCATGGTGTTGATGATCCCGTTGAGCCGGTCGGGCCGGTTCAACGTGACGGTGCCGATCCCGTCGGCCAGCTCGTAGCGGATGGTCTGGTAGGTGTCGGATGCGCCCACGGCGGTCAGATCTCCTCGAGGACGTGCTGCTCGAGCAGCTCGGCGAAGCGCTCGCGGGCCTGGTCGCGCAGGGTGAGGGTGTGCTGGGACGGGAACAGGCCCTCGGTGGGGGCGTGCTCGGAGAGCACCAGACGGGCGAGGGTGGCCTTGTGCACCTCGGTCGGCCCGTCGGCGAGGCCCATGTGGAACGACTCGATGACCATGCCGGCGAAGGGCATCTCGTTGGACACCCCGAGGCTGCCGTGGATCTGCAGCGCCCGCGCCGCCACGTCGTGGTACACCTTCGGCATCAGGGCCTTGACCGCGGCGATGTCCTTGCGGACCCGCTTGTAGTCCTTGTACCGGTCGATCTTCCACGCGGTCTGCAGGACGAGCAGCCGGAAGCACTCGATGTCGATCCACGACTGGGCGACCATGTCCTGCACCATCTGCTTGCGGCCCAGCATCTCGCCCTGGGTGAAGCGGCTGACCGCCCGTTCGCAGAGCATGTCGAAGGCCTTGCGGACCTGGCCGACGGTGCGCATGGCGTGGTGGATGCGGCCGCCGCCGAGGCGGGTCTGGGCCACGACGAACGCCCCGCCACGGTCGCCGAGCATGTTGGCCTTCGGCACCCGTACGTCGCGGTATTCCATGTAGGCGTGGCTGCCCTCGCGGTCGGCCTGGTAGCCGAGGGCGACGTTGCGCTTGATGATGATGCCGGGGGTGTCCGCCGGCACCAGGAACATCGACATGCGCTGGTACGGCGGGTTGTCGGGGTCGGTGACCGCCATGGTGATGAAGAAGTCGGCGTAGCGGGCGTTGGACGAGAACCACTTCTCGCCGTTGATGACCCATTCGTCGCCGTCGGCCTCGGCCCGGCAGGTGAACACCTTGGGGTCGGCGCCGCCCTGCGGCTCGGTCATCGAGAAGCACGACACCATGTCGTTGCGCAGCAACGGCTCCAGGAAGCGATGCTTCTGCTCCGGGGTGCCGTAGTGGGCGAGGATCTCGCTGTTGCCCGAGTCGGGGGCCTGGCAGCCGAAGGTGACCGGCGCGCACTTGGCGGTTCCGAGGATCTCGTTGAGCAGGCCCAGCTTGACCTGCCCGTACCCGGGGCCGCCGAGGTCGGGCCCGAGGTGGCACGCCCACAGGCCGCGGTCGCGGACCTTCTGCTGCAGCGGCGGGATGACGGCCTGACGGATCGGGTCACGCAGGTCGTAGGGGCTGGCGACGATGTGGTCGAGCGGGGCGATCTCGGTCTCCACGAAGTCGCGCACCCAGTCCAGTTCCTGTTGGAACTGCGGATCGGTCTCGAAATCCCACGACATGTCGTTCCCCTCGGCTCAGCTGCAGGGCCGCCTGTGCGGCCGGCTCAGCCTGTCATCTCCGCCGGGTTCGGGCCAGCACGACGCCGGCTGCGACGATCAGCTCGCAGGCGCCGCGGCCGACCAGGCCGTCGCGTACTCCTCCGCGGCGGCGTCCCAGGTGAGCGCGGTGTGGGTCCGCGCGGCGTGCACGTCACGCCAGTAGCGCTGCATCGGTTCGTCCGTGGCCAGGGCGCTGCCACCTGACGCCTCGTAGAGCCGGTCGACGGCCCGGGCGCACAGTCGCACCGAGAACGCGGTGTCACGCAGCACGGTGGCGGACTCGAGCGCGCCCGGCGCGACCCGCCGGCCGTCGCCGGCCGGCTCGTCGTCGGGGCCGTTTCCGCCGCCTGCTGCGTCGCGGCCCATTCGGTCGAGCTCGGCCGCGGCGCGCTGCAGCACCAGGCCGGCGGCGTCGATCTCGGCGGAGGACTCGGCGACCCGAAACCCTGCGGCGGGGTCCTGGCGTTGGGGGCGGCGGGCCGTGCCGACGAGGTGGCCGGTGCTGCGGGCGCCGAAGCGCTCGAGGGCCGCCCGGGCGGCGCCGATGACCGGCGGGGCGAGGACCAGCATGGCGACCGGCCGGAACGGGGCGAACAGCATGGTCTCCGCGCCGGCGAACTGGCCCGGGGCCCGGCCCTGTGCGGCGGCACCGACCGACAGCACCCGGTGGGCGGGCACCACGGTGCCGTCGGGAACCACCACGTCCTTGCTGCCGGTGCCGCGCAGCCCCATGACCTGCCAGGTGTCGTGGTCGATGACGGTCTGCGCCGCCGGCAGCATGGCGATGACCCGGTCGTCGCGTCCGTCGGGTCCGGGCACGATGCCGCCGACCCCGAACCAGTCGGCATGGTCGCAGCCGCTGCCGAAGGGGAACCGGCCACCGATCATCACATCGCCGTCGGAGGTCCGCTCGAAACGGACCCGTGGCACGATCGACGCACTGATGCGGGCGTCGGGGTCCGGGCCCCAGACGTCATCCTGGGCCCGGGGGTCGAACAGGGCCAGCATCCAGTTGTGGGCGCTCCAGACCGACAGGCACCACGCCGCGGACGTGCAGGCCTCGCCGACCGCGGCCACGACCTCGGTGTAGGCGGCGAAGCCGGCGGCGCCACCGCCGTGGCGGCGGGGCTGCAGCAGCCGGTGGGCGCCGATGGCGGTCAGTTCCTCGGCGGTGCGCAGGTCGAGGCGGCGGTCGGCCTCGGCCCGGGCGGCGCGTTCGGCCCAACGGGGGGCCAGCGCACGGACCTCGTCGACGATCGTGCGGGGTTCGAGCAGCACGGCGATCCTCCCACGGACGGTTCGACCTCCATCATGGCCGATCAGCGGGCGTTGCGATGCGGCCGGCGGGCGGTTCCCCGCCGGTCTACCGGGGGTGCGTCGGGCCGTCTGCGGGATTGCGCTGTGGGCCGGAGCACGGCGTCGGTGGACTTGGCCGGTGCGCCGTAGGTGGGCGAGCATGGACCATGCGACTACCGCAGGCGCGACCGCTGCCGAGCACGATCGACACCCGCTCCGACCAGTTCCGCCGGAACCGGGCCGACATGGAGGAGATGCTCGCCGTTCTCGACGGGCTGTACCGTCAGGCCGCTGAGGGGGGCGGGGCCCGTTCCCACGAGCGTCTCGCCGCCCGGGGCAAGATGCCCGTACGGGACCGTATCTCGCTGGCGTTGGACCGTGACTCGCCGTTCCTCGAGATCAGCCCGCTGGCGGCGTGGGGCTCCGACTACACCGTCGGCAGCGGCATGGTGCTCGGTATCGGCGTGATCGCCGGCACGGAGTGCGTGATGCTGGCCAACGATCCCTCCGTGCTCGGCGGGGCCATGACCAGTTTCGCGGTGAAGAAGCTGATGCGGGCGCTCGAGATCGCCCGGCACAACCGGATGCCGTACATCCAGTTCGTGGAGTCCGCCGGTGCCGACCTGCGCGGCGATCCCGACCCCGAGCGGTCGATGCGGACCAACACCACCCATTTCGGCGAGTCGGGCCGCATGTTCTACGAGATCACCGAACTGTCGAAGATGCGCATCCCGACGATGTCGGTGGTGTTCGGCAGCTCCACCGCCGGCGGCGCCTACCAACCGGGCATGTCGGACTACAACATCATGATCCGCGACCAGTCGAAGGTGTTCCTCGGCGGCCCGCCGTTGGTGAAGATGGCCACCGGCGAGGACTCCGACGACGAGACCCTCGGCGGTGCGGTCATGCACACCGAGATCTCCGGCCTCGGCGACTACCTCGCGAACGACGAGCTCGACGCCATCCGCCTCTGCCGCGAGGTGGTGTCCCACCTCAACTGGCGCAAGCTCGGGCCGGGCCCGACCATGCCGGCGGAGGAGCCGGTGCACGACGCCGAGGACCTGCTGGGCATGGTGTCGCGCGACCTGCGCCAGCCCCTCGACATCCGCGAGGTCATCGCCCGGGTCGTCGACGGCAGCCGCTTCGAGGAGTTCAAGGCCCGCTACGGCACGACCATGGTGTGCGGTTGGGGCTCCATCCACGGCTACCCGGTCGGCATCGTGGGCAACAACGGGGCGATCTTCTCGCAGTCGGCCGAGAAGGCCGCCCAGTTCATCCAGCTGTGCAACCAGATCGACGTGCCGCTGGTGTTCCTGCAGAACATCACCGGCTTCATGGTGGGCCGCGACTTCGAGCACTCCGGCATCGTCAAGAACGGCTCGTTGATGATCAACGCCATGTCGAACTCGACGGTGCCGCACATCACGGTGATCGTCGGCTCGTCCTACGGTGCCGGGAACTACGGCATGTCGGGACGGGGCTTCAACACCCGCTTCACGTACCTGTGGCCCACCGCCAAGATCGCAGTCATGGGGCCCAAGCAGATGGCGGGGGTGATGAGCATCGTGGAGCGCAACAAGGCCCAACGACAGGGCACACCCTTCGACGAGGAGGCCGACTCCCAACGGGCGGCGTTCGTGGAGGAATGGGCGGAGAAGCAGTCCCTCGCGCTGTACGCCACGTCGCGGGTCAGTGACGACGGCATCATCGACCCGCGCGACACCCGGACGGTGATCGGCATGAGCCTGTCCTACTGCCACAACAACACGGTGCAGGGCGCACCGAACTACGGGGTGTTCCGGCCATGACCAGCGCCAGTTCCACCAGTTCCACCAGTTCCGCGGGCGGGTTGACCGGCCGCTCGATCGGCAAGTTGCTCGTCGCCAATCGCGGCGAGATCGCCCGCCGGATCATCCGCACCGCCCACGACATGGGCATCGCCACCGTGGCGATCTATGCCGACGGCGACGCCGGTGCGCCGTTCGTGGCCGAGGCGGGCGAGGCCTATGCACTCGGCGGTCGTTCGTCGGCGGAGACCTATCTCGATACCGCGAAGGTGCTCGAGGTGGCCCGGCGCAGCGGGGCCGACGCGGTGCACCCGGGCTACGGGTTCCTGTCGGAGAACGCCGCGTTCGCCCGGGCGGTGACCGACGCCGGGATGGCCTGGGTCGGTCCGCCCCCGGCCGCCATCGCGGCGATGGGCGACAAGCTCGAGGCCAAGCGCCTCGCCATCGCCGCCGGGGTGCCGACCCTGCCCATGGCCACCGACGCCGCCGACGCCGCTGCGACCGTCGGCTTTCCGCTGCTGGTGAAGGCTTCCGCCGGGGGCGGTGGCAAGGGCATGCGCGTCGTCGAGTCGGCCGATGGGCTCGCCGAGGCGGTGGCGTCGGCGCAGCGCGAGGCCCGGGCGTCCTTCGGTGACGACACCGTGTTCTTCGAGCGCTATGTGCGCCGGGCCCGTCACATCGAGGTCCAGGTGCTCGGCGACAGCTTCGGCAACGTCGTGCACCTCGGAGAGCGGGAGTGCTCGATCCAACGCCGCCACCAGAAGGTGGTGGAGGAGGCCCCGTCGCCGGTGATCGACGCCGCGCAGCGTGCCGAGATCGGCGAGGCCGCCGTGGCCGCGGCGCGGGCCGTCGGCTACTGCAGCGCCGGCACGGTGGAGTTCCTCTACGACGAGGAGCACCGGGCGTTCTCGTTCCTCGAGATGAACACCCGGCTGCAGGTGGAGCACCCGGTGACCGAGATGGTGACCGGCATCGATCTCGTACGTGAGCAGCTGCGCATCGCCGAGGGTGCGCCGCTCGGCTACGGCCAGCAGGACGTGACCCTGTCGGGCCACGCCGTCGAGGTCCGCCTCTACGCCGAGGACCCCGACCACGACTTCCTGCCCGCAGCCGGCCCGGTGGTGGTCTGGGAGCAGGCGACGACGCCGGTCGTGCGCTACGACAGCGGGATCGAGGCCGGCTCGGTGATCGGGGTCGAGTTCGACCCGATGCTGGCCAAGGTCATCGCCCATGCGCCCACCCGCCGGGAGGCGGCGCTCAAGCTGGCCCTGGCGCTCGAGCGGACCCGACTCGCCGGTCTGGTCACCAACCGTGACTTCCTGGTTGCCACCCTGCGCCACGAGGCGTTCCTGGCCGGCGACACCACGACCGATTTCATCGAGCGTCATCGGCCGACGGCTCGCCGCGACGTGGCCGGTGACGATCGCTTCACGGCCGCGGTGGTCGTCGCCCTGTGGCAGCAGGCGGCGAACCGGGCATCGGCGCCGGTGCTCGGGACCATGCCGAGCGGTTGGCGCAACAGCTCGATGCCGGCCCAACGCCTGGAGCTCGCCGACAATACCTTGCAGTATGCCGCCCGCCGGGACGGTAGCTTCGCAGTGTCGGCGGGTGAACGGCAGGGTACGGCCCGGCTGCACGCCGTCGAGGGCCACTGGGCCGACGTCGAGATCGACGGACGCCGGCTGCGGGCCGCGGTGGCGACAGTGGCCGACGGGTTCGTGGTGCAGTTGCCCTGCGGCTCGGTGTCGCTGGTGGGCGGTGAGCGCTTCCCGAGGCCCGATCTCGCTGGTCCGGTCGGGGGGCTGGTGGCGCCCATGCCGGGCAAGGTCATCGAGGTGCGTGCCGTCGTGGGTGACGCCGTGAACGCCGGACAGGTGCTGGTGATCATGGAGGCCATGAAGATGGAGCACCATCTGTCGACCCCCGCCGACGGCACGGTGGCCGAGGTGCGCGTGGCCGTCGGCGATCAGGTCGACAACGGCGCGGTGTTGCTGGTGGTCGACGGAGCCTGAGGACGGCGACCGATCCCGTCGCCGCCATACCCTCCGGTCCCGGAACGCCGCCCCGGCCGCTGGTGCGCCTTCGGATCGTCGGGCGAGGGGCTGTTTGTAGCGAAATGGTTCGGGAGAGCCGAACCCTCGCGAGGTGTCGGCGCGAACGCCCTGGTCAGACGGTTGCGCATCGTTGGCCGGCGGACTGGTCGAACCATTTGGCTACAAACAGGCGCCCGCCGCCGGCGCTCGCAGCGATTCGACGTCGATTCGCCGCAACGGGGCATCGTCGTGACGCCGTCGCTGCGGCGAATCGCCGCTCGGTCGCTGCTCAGTCGCCGGTGAGGTGGGCGATGCGGGGCATGACCTCGTGGGCCAGCAGTTCCATCGAGCGCTTCCACGCCGGTTCGTCGTCCATGTAGTCGAAACCGAACAGCAGCAGGTGCCCGAAGCCGCCGACGTCGGCGTAGACCTTCTCGATCTTGTCGGCGACGGTCTGGGGGGACCCGACGAACCAGTTGTGCCGGGCGCAGTACTCGACGGTCACGTCGCTGTCGGGCGTGGACGGGTCCTCCTTGTAGAAGTCGAGGAACCCGAAACTGCCCAGCAGCGGCAGGAAGTACTCGTTCATCATGCGGCCCATGTTGCCGTTGACCGAGTGCTCCCAGGCCTCTTCGTCGGTGTCCGCGACGAAGATCTCGCGCACCATGCGCCAGTTGCTGCGGCTGACCTCACGACCGGCCCGGCGGGCGCCGCGCTCGTAGGAGTCCCAGTGGCTGCGCACGTAGCCGGGGTTGAGGTTGAGGCTCATGGGGATCCAGCCCTTCTCGCCGGCCATCTCCAGGGTGGGCGACGGCGAGGAGAGCCCGGCCACGCCAATGGGCGGGTGGGGCTGCTGCAGCGGCAGGATGTGGCGCTTGAGCAGCGGCGGGATCTCGTTGGGGACGGCCGCCTTCCAGTACTTGCCCTCGAACTTCCAGCCGGGTTCCTGGGTCCACAGGTTCATGATGATCTCGATGGACTCGCGGGTCATGTCGCGGTTCTCGCCGTTCATGCCGTCCACGCCGAACATCTCCCAGTCGGTGGGCGAGCCCGATGCGGCGAAGCCGAAGTTGAGCCGCCCGCCGGAGATGTGGTCGAGCATCGCGACGCGGTTCGCCAGTTCGGCCGGGTGGTGGTAGGGCAGGCAGAACCCGCCGGGGCCGATGCGGATGTTCTTGGTCTGGCGCAGGCCTTCGACCACCAGCAGGTCCGGGGCGGGGTGCGGTTCCCACACCATGGCGTGGTGTTCGCCGATCCACACCTCCTCGAAGCCGAGCTGGTCGGCCCAGATGATGTTCTGCAGGTCCCAGTCGTGACCTTCCTTGAGGCCTCGCTCCGGTGGATGGCTGGGCATCGTGAACATGCCGAGCTTCATGGCTACCCCTCTTCGGTCCGTGGCCGGCCGGCGACCGGCACATTGTGACGAATGTCATTCTTCCAGACGGGGCGGGGTCGGCGCGCCGCAAGGGGAGATCTCCCATGGCGGACGTCGCCGTGCACGGCGATGCGGTCGTGCCCTGCGGTGGCGTCGTGCGGTCCCGACCCCGGGTTCCCCCTGCGGATTCGCCCTGCGGGGCCGACCGGCGACGACAATGGGTGGCGATGACACTGCCCGAACCTCGTGACTACGCCGAGCTGCTGGCGCTCGAACCGCACGGCCCGGACACCTTCGTCGGGGTCAGCCCGCCCTACAGCTGGGGTCGCATCTACGGCGGGCAGGTCATCGCCCAGGCGCTCAGCGCAGCGTGCTCGACGGTGGACGACGCGCACGGCGTGCACTCCTTGCATGCCTACTTCATCCTCGGTGGCCGGCTCGACGAGCCCGTGCGCTACGAGGTCGACCGGGTGCGCAACGGTTCGTCGTTCCTCACCCGGCGGGTCGTGGCCCGTCAGTCCTACGGTGCGATCCTGACGCTCGAGGCGTCCTTCCACAGCACGGAGGACGCCCCGGGGGTGCAGACCATGGTTGCCCCGGCGAACGTGCCCGCCCCGGAGACGCTGCCGGAGGAGGGCTGGGGGTTCATGCTCGAGCGACGTACCGTGCCGTATGTGCACGGAACCGGCCGGGTGCTGACCTGGGTGCGGGTCGACCCGTCGGTCGGCGACGACCCGGTGGCGCAGAGTTGTGCGTTGGCGCTGGCGTCGGACACCTCGGCGGTGGCGGCGGTGCGGGCCACGCACCCGCAGGGTGACATCCCCCGTGAACGGCACAACGAGGTGTTCATGGGGGCCAGCCTCGACCACGCGGTGTGGTTCCATCACCCGACCCGTGCCGATGAGTGGCTCCTGCTCGACTTCTCCTGCCATTTCGTGGGTGGGGCCCGGGGTCTGTCGATCGGACACGTCTTCGATCGGGAGGGCCTGCACGTGGCGACCATCGTGCAGGAGGCGTTGTTGCGGGAGCGGCGTCCGGCGGTGGCGGCACCGCCTCCTTCGGCGCCGGACTGACCACCCGGCCGGGCCGATCGGGGCAGGTGCGACGAGCGGCTCGCCCTCGCGGGGGTAGGTTGACGCGCCATGCACGACGACGGGGATGCCGTGACGCGCCGGCCGGTGGCACCGGGCCTGAACGAGTTGGGCGGGCGGGGTGAGGCATTGGCGGCGTTGGTGCGCCGCGCCCGGGCCAGGGTGCCGTTCTACGCCCAGCATCTGGCCGGGGTGGACGACTTCGCTCCTGACGGGTCCGACGCCGATCTGGCCGCGCTGCCCACCTGCACCAAGGCCGACCTCGTCGGGTGGGGGCCCTTCCCGTTGGGGGCGGTGCCGCTGTCGGGTTGTCTCCGGGTGTCGGCGACGTCGGGAACGACCGGGCCCCGTCTCTTCGTCGGCTACACCCGTGCCGACTGGGATGCGGTGGGCGCCGCGGCAGGGCGGGTGGCGCGGCACATCGGCTTCGGTCCCGGCGATTCGCTGCTGAACGTGTTGGGGTCGGGTCTGTGGATCGGTGGCCCGTGCTTCGACGAGCTGGCCAGGGTGTCGGGCGCATCGTTGTTCCCGGCGGGGCCGACCAACCCCGAGCAGGTGCTCGAGTGGTGCGCGACCTTCGGGCTGACGTCGATCACCACCACACCGTCCTACGTGCGGCTGTTGGTGGAATGGGCGGCGGCGCATGGGGTCGACCTGGCGTCGTTGCCGTTGCGGACCGCCTTCGTCGGAGGTGAAGGCGCGTCGCCGGCGCTGCGCGCACAGGTGGTGGCTGCGTTCGGTGCGGGGTTCCGGTGGCAGGAGATGTACGGCTCGACGGAGGTCGGCGGCGCGATCCTGGGGTACGGCAGCCCTGATGCGGGCTTCGAGGACGGCCTGAACATCGCCACCGACGAGTTCGTGGTGGAGCTGCTCGACCCCGATGCCGATCGGCCGGTGCCGCCGGGGGAGCTGGGCGAGCTGACCGTGACGGGGTTCGCTGAGGCGTCGCCGTTGATCCGCTACCGGACGCGTGACCTGGTGCGGGCGATCCCGGGGCGCGACCGGCGGGGCCTGCCCCGGGTGTCGACGTTGGTGGGCCGCATCGACGACGCGGTGAAGGTACGCGGCGCGCTGGTGTACCCCGCAGTCGTCGAGGAGTCGGTGGTGGCGGCGCTACCCGTCGGTGCGGAGTGGCGCGTGGAGTTGAGCCGTGAGCCCGGCGGACTCGACCTGCTGGAGGTGACCGTGGAACTCGATGCCGAGCCGGGGGAGGCGGCGCGTCGCTGCTCGGCGTTGGCCGAGGCGATCCTGGCCCGGACCCTGGTGCGCCCGGTGGTGCGCGCCGTGCCGTTGGGGACCTTCGAGCGGTTCACCGGCAAGGCCCGCCGGGTACTGGATCGGCGCCCCGCCGAGTGACGGGCACGTGCCGGCCGGGTGTGCCCGGACGACGGATCAGGCGAAGGTGATGCCGAGCCCGGCCGCTTCGGCGGCGGTGGTGTGCACCACGGCGGCCACGAAGTCGGGGTAGCCGGCCATCGGGACGCCGGTACCGGCACCGACCAGCGGTCGCAGGATCCCGCCGTAGACGAGATCGGCCCGACGCTGCGCTGCGCCCGGCCCGGTGACGTCACGGGCCTGGGCCCACAGCTCGGCGGCGTCGAGGAACAGCCGGTCGTTCACCAGCGAGCGGAGTTGGGCGTTCACCCGGCGGGTGAGGCTGTCCGCGATGTGCTGCTCGTGGTCCTCGTCGGGAACGGGTCCGCTCCAGCCGTCGGGCGTGGCGGCGAACCGGCGGAACGAGTCGGTGAGCGCAGCGATGAGGTCGCCGGCCGGCCGCATCGACTCGTACTCGTCGTTGGCCCGCCGGGCGTAGCGCACGCACAGCGCCCGGACCTTCGACCAGTGCGCAGGCCGGATGGCCGGGTCGTTGTCGACCCCGAGACGCAGTTCCCAGTAGCGCAGGTAGGACGCCACGGCGCCCTCGACGGCGAGGTGCAGCTTGCCCAGGCCGTAGCACGGCAGGGAGAAGCCGAGATCGAGCGGTTGGGCCTCGACCCGCAGTTGGCCCAACAGCCAGCGCAGCTCGGCAAAGGTTCCCGGGTCGGACTGCTCGGTGACGACCTCGTTCAGTCGTGACGTGAGGTAGAGGTTGGTGTCGAGCCGCTGCCGCAGCAACCGCTCGGTGGGGTAGCCCAGCTCGCTGCCGATGGCGGAGAGCACCTGGTCGACCGAGGCGATCACGTGGTGGCGACGGGCGTCGAGGCTGGGCAGGTTCGGACCCTGCACCAGCTCGAAGTGGGTGAAGCAGACGATCAGCTTGTCGCCGTGACCGGCCGCGGCGATCTGCCGCATGGCGGCCACCGGGGCGGCCTGCATGGGCTGTTGGGCATTGTCGACGATGATGATCGAATCGGCCTCGTCGAACGCCCGGGTGGCCGAACTCGGCAGGCTCGACACCGAGTCGGGGGTGTGGCCGAGCCCCTCGCGGTCCAGGAGCATCACGTAGGGGATCTCCCGGGCCCAGGTCGGGTGGAACGGCCCGCGCACCCGCAGACCGTTGATGACCGGGGTGAGCAACTGCCCGAAGTCGGCGTGGTCGTTGCCGGCGAAGGTGCGCAGCCGCTTGAGGAACACCTCACGGTCGCTCTCGTGGCAGCGCCAGTACAGCGGCCAGCCGTCCCGGGACGTGACCACATCGCTGGGGGCGAGCAGTTCGATCCGGGCTCGCACCTCGGAGATGAGGAACTCGACGATCTCCACCACGATCGGGTTGGCCGCGAGCCGGTCCTTGAGCAGGACGTGCAGCTCCTCCTCCGGGGTCTCCGCGGTGGCGGCACCGGCGGTCACCATCACCTCGACCTCGTTGGTGACCGCCTCCTCGAGCAGACGGTGTATCTCGCTGACGATGGCGGTGGTGTTGCCCGACAACGGCTCGTCGGGGGCGACCGTCACCGGGTGCTCGCCGAGTTGCGGCTCGCCGAGCAGGTAGCGGAGCCGGAAGCGCTGGTCGACGTGATCGAGCAGCCGGGAACGGATCTCCGCCGCCGGCCGGTCGTCGAAGAAGGCGAGCGCGGCGGCCACCACGTTCTCCTCGATGTAGGCCTGGACCTCGATGAGCGGCATGAACGTGGCGACGGCGTAGAAGTCGCCCGGGGCGAGCAGCAGTTCGGTCTCCGCCACGGTGGTCTTGGACGCCGAGGTCGCCGGGAACGCCTCCCCGTCGGTGGTGCCCATCAGCTGGCGGATGAGCGTGGACTTGCCCGCGCCCGTGGTGCCGATGACCAGGATGGTCCGGTATCCGGTGGTCTGGGAGGGCCCGGGAAGGACCATTTCCCGAAGGCCGTAGAAGGTCTCGCCGCTCATCAAAAGTGATTATCGGCAGGTCGGCGCCGCGCCTGAACCTTTGCCGTCGGCGACACGTTAGCCACGCCGGTCAGCTCCGGGTGACCGTCGGGCGTGCCCCGGCTTCGCCGCCCGAACCTGCGGCGCTACGGTGCCCACCCGATGAGCGTGCACTTCGAGCAGGAAACCGCGGTCCGGGCGCTGGGTGGTGGCCGGTACGCCACGGCGTTCAGCCAGGACTGGTTCGTGTTCGCCGGACCGAACGGCGGCATCGTCGCGGCGGTGTTGCTGCGGGCCTGCATCGCCGAGGTCGACGACCCCGGCCGCTCGCCCCGCACCCTGACCGTGCACTACCTGGCCCCGCCCGCCGTCGGGCCGGCCGAGGTCCACGTCACCGTCGAACGGGCTGGGCGGGGCGTCAGCTTCCTGTCGGCCCGGCTGCTGCAGGACGGCGAGCCCAAGGCCGTGGCGCTCGTGGCCTACGGCGCGCCGCGGCCCGACCGGGTGGCCTGGTCGGCCCGGCCGTGCCCGGTGCTGCCGCCGGTGGGGACCTGTCCACCGCTGGCCGCCGACGGCGAGGGCGAGCCGCCCAACATCCGCCTGCGCTGGGACTGCCGCTGGGCCCTCGGTGACGGGGGGACCACGCTGGCCACCGAGGGAACCGAGACCGGCGGATGGTTGCGGGCCGAGGTCCCCACGCCGGTCGACCACGTCCTGGTCGCTGCCATGGCCGATGCCTGGCTGCCACCGATCCTGGCCCGGCCCGGTCACCAGAGCGTCAGCGTCCCCACGATCGAGCTGACGGTCCACTTCCGTGACACGTCCACCCTGGCGCAGCTGCAGCCCGAGGACTGGTTCGCCTGCTCGTTCCGCACCGACGTCGTGCAGGAGGGCTATCTGGAGGAGGACGGGCTGATCTGGGCCGCAGATGGCAGGCTGGTGGCCATGTCCCGCCAACTGGCCGTGGTCCTCGAACGACGGGAGTTCCCCCGATGACCGACACCCCCGACTACGACCCCACCACCGTGCCGATCCGACCGGCGGCCACGGTGATGGTGGTGGAGGACCGGCCCGCCGACTCCGGTGACGAACTGCGCGTGCTGATGTTGCGGCGCACCTCCCGAGCGGTGTTCGGCAGCGACATGTGGGTCTACCCCGGCGGTCGCGTCGACGACGAGGACGAGGAGATCGCCGCCGGCCACGTGGTCGGCCTCGACGCCACCGAGGCAGACCGTCGGCTCGGGGTGGACCGGGGTGGGCTCGCCTATTGGGTGGCGGCCCTGCGCGAGTGCTTCGAGGAGGCCGGCATCCTGCTCGCCCGCCGCGCTCATGACGGCGAGGCCATCGATGTGTCCGACCCGGCCACGGTGGCCCGGCTCGAACGGCACCGGAGCGCGCTCAACGCGGGGGAGCGGACCTTCGCCGAGATCATCGCCGAGGAGGCCGTCGTGCTCGACGCGGCCCGCATCCACTACATCGGCCACTGGATCACCCCATTGGGCCCGCCGCGCCGGTTCGACACCCGTTTCTTCCTCGCCGCGGCGCCCGCCGGCCAGGTGGCCGCCCACGACGACAACGAGATCGTCCACCACGAATGGGTGGCCCCCGGTCCGGCGATGCAGCACTGGGAGGCCGACCAGATGGCCATGATGTCGCCCACCGCCCGCATGCTCATGTGCCTGCTGCCGTTCTCACGGTCCGCCGACGCCGTGGCCGCCGCGGCGCTCGACCTCGAGCCGCAGCAGGTCCGGGTCCGTCGTGAGGGTGACGCCTACCGGATCCTGCTGCCGGGCGACGCCGGCTGGCAGGACGGCGACCCCGACACCGAGTTCGGTTGGGTGAAGCTGCGCCTGCCCGGCACGTGAGCGACCCGCCGGCGCCGCGGCGCCGCCTCGTGGCAGACCCCGACGACGCCGCGCTCGACCCGTTCCGCAACCTCACCGATGCCCAGTGGCGCCGTTCGGCCGAGGCCGCCGAGGGCCTGTTCCTGGCCGAATCACTGCACGTGGTGCGGCGGGTCCTCGAGCACTGCCCGCAGGACGTGCACACGGTGGTGGTGACCCCGCATGCCGCCGACCGGCTCGCCGACGTGCTCGACGCCGCAGCGGGGACGGTACTGGTCGCCGAGCCGGCGGTCCTGGCCGTGGTGGCCGGCTTCGACGTGCACCGCGGGGTCCTGGCTGCGGTGCGCCGGCCGCCGGCCGCCGACCCCGACCGGCTCATCGCCGGCGCCCGGCGGCTCGCCGTGCTCGAGGACCTCACCGACCAGGCCAACCTCGGTGCCCTGTTCCGCAGCGCCTCGGCCCTGGGCATCGACGCCGTGCTGCTGAGCCCGCGCTGTGCCGATCCGCTGTACCGGCGTACCGTCCGGGTGTCGATGGGGGAGGTGCTGCGCCTGCCCTGGGCCCGGCTCGACCCCTGGCCCGACGGCTTCGAGCGCCTGCACCGCCACGGCTTCGAGGTGCTGGCCCTGACCCCGTCGGGCACCGAGCCGCCCGTGGCACCGCAGCGGCAGGCCAGGGTCGCGGTGCTGCTCGGCAGCGAGGCCGACGGGCTGTCCGACGCCGCGCTCGCCGCGGCCGATCGCCGGGTCCGCATCCCGATGCGGCCCGGTATCGACTCGCTCAACGCTGCCGCTGCCGCGGCCATCGCCTTCGCTGCTTTCGGGTTGGTCGACGGCGGTTAGCGTGCACGGCCATGACCGTCGCTGACCACGACCGTTCCGGTCCCGCCTGGGCCGTGCACCTGCCCGCAGGCACGAACCCCGACGGGGTCGATCTCGCCCCGGCGGCCAACCTCACCGCCCGCATGGCCGAACACTGGCGGCGCGAGCCGGGCCGGGTGGTGCTCGCCGACGTCGGCGGCCGCTCGCTGACCGGGGCCGAGCTCGACGAGCGCACCGCTGCGGCCGCCGGACGGTTCGCCGGCCAGGGTCTCGTCGCCGGCGACCGGGTGCTGGTCAGCTGCGATGCCAGCGTGGATGTGGCCATCGCCCACCTGGCCGCCCTGCGGATGGGCCTGGTGGTGCTACCGGCCAACACCGCCTACCGGGCCGACGAGCTGGCCCACCTCGTCGGTGACGCCGACCCGGTCCTCGCCGTGGTCGACGACCGTGAGCGTGCCGGCTGGTTGCAGCAGGCCAAGGCCGGTCTCGCGGTGCTCGGTCCGGACCTGGCGGTACCCGACCATGCGGTGCCCGCCCTCGACGCCACCACCCTGACATCGCCCGGCCTCATCGGGTACACCTCGGGCACCACCGGCCGGCCCAAGGGGGCGGTGCTCAGCCACGGCAACCTGCTGGCGAGCGCGGAGGCCGTCCGGCTGGCGTGGCGCTGGACGGCGGAGGACCGTCTGTGGCTGTGCCTGCCGCTGTTCCACATGCACGGTCTCGGTGTGGGCCTGCACGGCACCCTGGTGGCGGGTGCATCGGCGTTGATCAGCCCCAAGTTCGAGCTCGACGCGGTGCTCGACATGGCCGAGGCCGGCAGGGCGACGATGTTCTTCGGGGTGCCGACGATGTACACCCGGCTCGCCGCCTCGCCGCGGGTGGACGCCCTGGCCCGGTTGCGCCTGCTGGTCAGCGGCTCCGCTCCGCTGCCGGCCGAGCTGCACCACGCCCTCGAACGTGCCAGTGGCGCCAAGGTGCTCGAGCGATACGGCATGACCGAGACGATCATGCTGGTGTCCAACCCCTACGACGGCGAACGCCGGCCGGGAACGGTGGGCCTGCCGTTGCCCGGCGTCGAGGTGCGCCTCGATCCGTCCAGCGACGAGGTGCTGGTGAAGGGCCCCAATGTGTTCGCCGGCTACCTCGGACGACCCGAGGCCAATGCCGAAGCCTTCACCGAGGACGGTTTCTTCCACACCGGCGATGTCGGCCGCTACGACGAGGCGGGGTACCTGCAGTTGGTGGCCCGCATGAAGGAGCTGATCATCAGCGGTGGCTACAACGTCTATCCCCGCGAGGTGGAGGATGCACTCCGGGGGCATCCGGCGGTGATCGACGCCGCGGTGGTGGGGGTCCCCGATCCGGAGTGGGGCGAGGCGGTGACCGCCTTCTGCGAGACCGACGGCTCGGTCTCCGGTGAGACGCTGGTGGCCTTCGTCGGCGACCGTCTCGCCCGTTACAAGCGGCCCAAGCGGGTCCACGTGGTCGACACCCTGCCGCGTAACGCCCTCGGCAAGGTGGTCAAGTCGGACCTGCGGTGAGGCGGGTCGTGCGCAGAAGCCGGGAATCGGGCGACGCCGTCGGGCCGGTGCGGGAGTCGGGCCGGTGCGGCAGTCGGGTCGGTGCGGGAGTCGGGTCGGTGCCGGCGCATGCGGCCCGGCGGTGCCGGTCAGACGCTGGTGACCTCAG
>CAIXPF010000031.1 GCA_903921205.1 uncultured Acidimicrobiia bacterium
CGCACCGGCGAAGCCCGCAGCCAAGGCGGCACCGGTCAAGGCGGCTGCCAAGCCCGCCGCCGCCAAGCCCGCCGCAGCCAAGGCGGCACCGGCCAAGGCCGCCCCCAAGGCGGCACCGGCGAAGGCGGCTGCCAAGCCCGCAGCCAAGGCCGCACCGGTCAAGGCGGCTGCCAAGCCCGCCGCCAAGCCGGCTGCCAAGCCGGCTGCCAAGGCGCCCGCCAAGGCCGCCGCCAAGCCCGTTGCCAAGGCCGCCACCAAGGCGCCCGCCAAGCCCCGGGCGGCCAAGAAGGCCTGATTCCTCCCCTTCCGGGAGCGTTCGTCGAGGGTGGGACCGGTTTGGGCCGGTCCCACCTTCGCGTTTTCACGGCGACGACCACGTCCGGCCAAAGGACCCGCCCGGCAGCGACCATTGCCCCTGCTGCGCCCGAGCCGGCGCCGCGCACACTGAGCGGAGCGAGACTTCTGGAGGCGTGGTGTTCCGACAAGTGCTGGTGGCCATCGACGGCCTCGACGATGCCGGCCCGTTGATCCGGGTAGCTGCCGGTGCGGCCGGCCGCCTCGACGCCGGCCTGCTGCTGTGGGGCGTGCTGCGTCCCGGCGAGAACCGCCACGAACTCGAGCAGCGTCTGCACCAACTGTTGCGCGACGAGGCCCGCGGTCACGGGGCGTTCATGGCCGTGGCGTCCGAGGACCCCGTGCAGGCACTGGTCGACCATACCGAGCAGGCTCCGGGCACCTTGGTATGCGTACTCGCCGAGGAACGCAGCGTCGGGGCGACCCACGGCTCGGCCGGTTTCGCTGCCGGTTGGCTGCGGCGGACCAACGCGCCCACCCTCGTTGTCGGGCCGCACCTTGCCCGATCGGGCGGTGCGATGTCGTGGCACCGTCTGGTGGCCTGCGTCGACGCCTCCGACCGCGGGGAACGGGCGCTGGAAACCGCATCGGACTTCGCTCGCAGCTCCGGTCTCGAGCTGATGGTCGTCCAGGCCGTCTGCGACGGGGACGAGGTGTTCGACCGCAGGCGGACCCGTCATTACGTCGACGCCTTGGCCCAATCGGTGCGACCTCCGGCCTCGGCGATGGTGCTCGACGCCGTGGGCAGCCCGGCCCGAGCCCTGTACACCGAGACGAACGCCATGGACGGGGCCATCCTCGCGGTCGCCCCGCACGGCCGCAGCGGCTGCGGAGCACCGGGCACGACCAGTGGTCGCCTCGGCTCGGTGACCGGCGAGTTGATCCGTCACAGCATCGGGCCGGTCCTGGTCATCCCCGAACCGTGCCCGTTCGCCTTCGCCGGACCGCACCGGCCCGGCTCGGCCATTTGGTGACCGTCGGCACGTCCGCACGATTCCGGGCGTCAAGAACCCGCCAACCGCCTCGGTAGATGCCAGACTTGACGCGATCGCGATCAAGTCGGGAGAACCATGAGCGAGATGGACCAGTTGGCGAACCAGACCGGTTGGCTGGCCCCCCACGATCTCGAGGCAGCACGCGAGCGGCTGCCCATCGTCTACGTCGACGCCGTCCCGGTGCGCCTCGACGAGGAAGGCCGGGTCGAGGCGCTCGGCCTGCTGCTGCGGGCCATGCCCGACGGTACGATCAGCCGCGCCGTGGTCACCGGACGCATCCTCTACGGCGAAACGGTGCGGGCTGCGCTGTTGCGCCACCTGGCCAAGGACCTCGGGCCGCTCGCCCAACCCCAACTCCCACCGCAGCCGAGCCCCTTCACGGTGGTGGAGTACTTCCCCGACGCTGCCAAGAGCGGCTTCGTGGACCCCCGCCAGCATGCGGTCAGCCTGGCGTACATCGTGCCGGTGCTCGGCGAGTGCATGCCCGCACCGGAGACGCTGGAGTTCTCTTGGCTGACCCCCGAAGAGGCCGCCTCCCCCGAGGTGTCACGGGAGATGACCGGCGGGCACGACCGACTGGTGCGCATGGCCCTCGCCCACGTCGGCTGCCTGCCCTGACCGTCGCGACCGCTGACGTCGCGACCGCTGACGTCGCGACCGCTGACGTCGGGTCAGCCCGCCGCTGACCAACCCTGCCAGGTCGTGATCTCGATGGCCACCACCGGGCCCTGCGGCGGGTTCGACCGGTACTGCGGGTAACGAGCCTGCAACGCGTCGCCACCGAACCCGGCCGGCCGGACCGTCGCCAAGCCCCGAGCCCGTACCCACCACAGGGTCTCCCAGTCGCCGTCGTCCCGATGGTCGAACAGCACCGTGACCGACGGGCGGCGCTCGATGTTGGCCAGCCGTGCCAGTCGGGTCGTGGACTTCGGCTTGTGGTCGACCGCGCTGACCAAGAGGTCGCCGGACGACCCGGCGAGCAAGGCGAACGTGATCGGGACGAGGTCGGCGGCCCCGTTCGGGCCCAGCGTGGCGAGGACCGCGAACCTGGCCGTCGCGGCGTACCTGCGGCACTGATCGGGTTCGAGGCGCATCGGACCCGACGTTAGGCCACTGCGCTGGGTAACTTCTGGCCGTGCTGCTCGACGACCTGATGCCCACCACCGCCGCATTCGCCGCCGCGACCGGTTGGAAGATCGAATCACGGGGTGCCTGCAAGGGCGACCTGTGCGTACCGCTGCCGGACGGGGCATACCGCGAGGAACGGGTCGACGTCGCCGTCGTGGCCGAACGGCTCGGTATGGCCGTCGTGCCGGCCGAGAGTGGCGGTCTGTGGGCGGTCGGTCCGGAGTCCTTCAGCGGCCGGGCGCTGTCCACCGTGGCCGCACCCGACCTCGAGCTGCAGACCTTCGACGGACAGCCCTTCTCGCTCTCGTCGCTGCGCGGAACCAGGATGGTGCTCGTCGCCTGGGCCCCCTATTGAGGCTGCGCCCGTGACCTGCCAGGTTGGCAGGCCCTGCGCGCCGAGGTCGCCCCGCTCGGGGTCGAGATCGTCACCGTCTGCCTCGAGACCCTCGGAGCTGCCGAAGGCCTGCCCTTCGTCGAGGCGGCCCGACCCGAACATCCGACGCTGCTCGACGTGGCCCACCAGGTCGATGCGGCCTTCGGCGTGGTGAACATCCCGAACGCGGTGTGGATCGACGAGAACTTCGACATCGTCCGCCCGGCCGAGCCGGCATGGCCGGCCCCGCGGGCGACCGGGGTGCGCTCACCGCTGCTGGACTCCGACCAGGCCCGTCTCGCCGCCATTGCCGGCCAGGCGACCAAGATCGTGTCGTGGACCGCCGACGAGTACGGCGACGCCGTACGGGACTGGGCCCGCAACGGCGCAGCCTCGCACTACGTCCTGCCGGCCGACGACGTGCTGGCCCGTTCGGGTCGCCGCGACGGCAACGGGTCCGCCGCAGCGGCGCACTTCGCCCTGGCCCAGCACTTCGAGCGGGACGGCCGTCACGACCGGGCCCTGCCGCATTTCCGGGCCGCCCACCGTCTCGCACCCGAGAACTGGACCTACAAGCGCCAGGCCTGGAGCCTGACCGGGCCGGAGGGGCCGCTCAAGCGCTTCTGGCAGGGCCCGCAGGACGGCCAGGAGTGGGAGTACGACAGCGACTGGCTGGCCGACATCGAGAGCTCCGGAGCCGAGACGTACTATCGACCCACGCAACTCTGACCGTGGGCGTGCCCTATCGCCCCATCGTGGGCACCCTGGCCTACGTGTGGGACCGAGCCGCCGACGTGGTGCTCCTGGTGCATCGCAACGCCCGTCCCCACGACGAGCACCTCGGCAAGTACAACGGGCTCGGGGGCAAGCTCGAGGCCGACGAGGACGTGGTCAGCAGCGTGCAGCGCGAACTGCGCGAGGAAGCGGCGATCGAGCTCACGTCCTTCGTGCTGCGCGGCACGATCAGCTGGCCGGGCTTCGGCGCCAACGGCGAGGACTGGCTCGGCTTCGTGTTCCTCGTCGACGGCTGGAACGGGCAGATCCCTGCGGCCAACGACGAGGGTACCCTGTCATGGGTGCCACGTCGCCGTCTGCTCGAGGCCTGCCACGACGACCCTGCCGTTCGCGCCGCAGCGGCGTTGCCGATGTGGGAGGGCGACCGGCACTTCCTGCCGATGGTCTTCGACGAGGACCCGCGCCCGTTCTGGGGCGTGATGCCCTACGTTGACGGCAAGCCCGCGGACTGGCGTTACTGCCGGGCCTGAACGACCGGCGCCGGCGTGGCGTCCACGTCGCCGCCGGGATCCTCGGCCGGTGAACCGGCGACCGCGGTCGCCGCGGTCGCCGCGCCCACCTTGGCAGCCGGACGGCTGATCACTGCGGCGACAGCGCCGAGCACCACCAGACCGCCGAGCATCTGCACCACGGTCAGCGGCTCGTGATGGATCGGCCAGGCCGCCATGACCGCAACCACGTTCATCGACAGCAGGTACAACGACGCCTTCGAGGCATCGATGTGACGCAACACCCAGGCCATCAGCACGTGGCCCACGATGCCGGTGACGATGATGGCCCACGCCAGCCACAGCCAGTCGCGGCCGCCGAGCTTGCCGAACCCCGCCAGAGGCTCGGTCAGCAACAGCAGCGGGGTGACCGTGACGGCCGAGAAGATGGTGACCCCGGCCATCCAGCTGAGGGCGTCGATCGGCTCGGTGGCCTTCGCCCGGGCGACCCGGGTCAGCAGGAAATAGCCCGTGAAGGACAGCATCGCGCCCACCGACAGGGCGATGCCCACCGTCGACGTGCGCATGGCAGAACCGGCGCCCAGGATCACCAGCACCGCCCCGCCGACGCCGACCGCGGTCCAGCTGCGATGCCACCACGTCGCCCGTTCGCCGAGCAACGGACCGGCCACGACGAGGACCACCCCGGGCTGCAGCGCCGACATCACCGACAGCGTGGCGATCGAGGCATGGTGGAACGCCGAGAACACCAGGCACATGTTCAGCCCGAACACCACCCCGGCCGGCGCGGTGAGGCGCAGCAGACGCCAGCTCAGGCGATGACCGGTGGCGTACATCCACGTCAGCAGCAACGGCACCGACAACCACAACCGGCTGGACGCGGTGATCAACGCCGGGGCAGTGATCAGCTTGGAGATCGGCGGACCCATCCCCCAGGCCAGCACGACGCCGACCATGGCCAGCCCGGCGAGCAGCGCCGTGGACGGCCGGGCCCGGCCGGACCCGGCTGCGGAGGCCGACGCGGCAAGCTCGTCGCTGTCTGCATCAGGGCGTTGCGCCGCAGCCAGGGATCGTTCGGATCGGTTCGGCACCGGACCAGCCTGCCAGGACACCGACGGGGAAGCCAGACGTCAGCCGTCCTGCCACCGCGGCGGTGAAGATCCGGGCCACGGCGGAGGCGACGCCCAACGCACCGCAGCCCCGTCGAGGGTGCCCGGCATCGCGACGTGGCGCAGCACGGTCTCGCCGCCACCGGGCTCCGCCCGAACCGTGTCGAGCAGGAACGGCGACACGTCGTCGAGGTCAGGATCGGCCGGAACCGTTCCGCCGTAGCGGCCCAACCCGTCGAGCCATGCTGCCGTCGCGGCGAGTGACACCTCGGCACGCCACGAGCCGCCTTCGCGTCGCTGACGGAGGATCCCGGCCACCGCAGCCAGCGCCGCCAGCCACCCGGTGGCGTGGTCGAGGGCCTGGCAGGGCAACGGGACCGGCCCGTCGACACCGGTGCTGCGCGCCGCCTCGTCGGCCAGACCGCTCACCAACTGCACCAGGCTGTCGAACCCCCGCCGGGCCGCCCACGGGCCGCCGCTGCTGTACGCCCGCACGTCGACGACGACCAGGCCCGGCGACCGGCGGGCCAGGTCCTGCGGCCCGTACCCGAGCGCGGCCAGCGAGCCGGGGCGGTACGACTCGACCAGCACGTCCGCCTCGGCCAGCAACGCATCGAACGCCGCCCGGTCGGCGGGGCGCCGCAGGTCGAGCAGCGTCGAACGTTTCCCGAAGCCGGTGTCGAGCACCAACGGCTCGATCTGCGGGAGGTGACCGGCGGCGACCTGCAGCACGTCGGCGCCGTGGGCGGCCAGCACCCGCCCGCAGACCGGCCCGGCAATGACCCGGGTCAGGTCCAGCACCCGCAAGCCCGCCAGCGGCCGCACCGCGTCACCCGGCACCGGCGCACCGGGCAGCCCGCTTCCCGGCCCGCTGGGCGATGCGTCGGGCCAGCGGCGCGGACCCGGCCGGACCTCACCCGGCGTCTCGGTCAGGCGGTGCAGCCGCAGGGGCGGCGTCGTGGCCTCGACACGCCCCTGGTCGTGGGCCCGCCAGGCCTCGGCGCTGCGCATCGCCGCCGCCACGCCGCCGGCGTCGATGATCGCCTGTTCGGCGTCGAGTGCCGCCAGTATGCGCAGACGGGCGGCCAGCGCCTCGCGGTCGGTGGGCACCCCGAGCGCAGCGGCCGCCGCCGCGGCGTGGTGGGCGAAGTTGGCGTGGACCTTCAGCCAACCATTGGCGCACTGGTAGTCACCGGAGAGCGGCGCCCACAACTCGCCCACCGTTCGGCCGTCCCGACGCAGGTAACGCTCGGACCGGAACGAGATCTGCGCACCCCGTTCGTCGACGGCCACCGATGGATACCGACCGGTACGGCGCTGGTGCACGGTCGCGATCGCCGCGGTGGTCGCAGCCACGACCGACGTGGCCGCCACGTCGACCCGAAACCGGCCGGGCAGGATCAGGCCGGGAGTCGCGACCTCGACCGGACCCGGATCCACGCCCGCCAGACGTCCCAACGCCATCGCGGCCGTGGACGCGTCCGGTCCGGAGGTTGCGCCGCGCACCGCCCGGCCCTACCGAGCGTCGGCGGCGGTCGGTGGCGTCGTCGCTGCAGACCCGGCGGCTCCAGCCGACCCGGCAGGGCTCGTGCCGTCACCTGACGTGGCAAGGTCCGTGGCCAGAGTCTCCCGCAGCAGCTCGTAGTCGGCCTGGCCGAGCAACCGCCGCAACGGTTCCGCCAGCGACTCGACGACCGGCTCGGGATGGTCGAAGCACTCCGAGGCCTCGGTGCACCACCAGGCCATGGTGGCCCCGCCCGGACCCCAGTCGTCGCGACGCCAGGGTCGCAGGGCCATCCTCGGTGAGCCGTCCTCACCGTCGGGCAGGGACTCCACGCGCAGCGGGACCCGACCGCACACCCCCGGCTTGTAGTCCAGCGGGTCGACACCGTCGTCCTCGGCGGCGAGGTGCAGGGCACAGCCCATCCCGCCGGGGAACCCGGGCCGGTTCAGGAAGATGCACGCACCGTCGACCACCCGGGTGTTGCGCGCCGAGGCGTCGGCGAACACGCCCTCGTAGGCCGCCAACTCGAAGTACTGGAACTGCTCGGGCATCAGGCACGCCGCCAGCGCGGCGACGGTCATCGCCTCCTCCTCGTCGGCGAGGTGGGCGCCGACCGAGCAGCAGCCGAGGTGGGCATCCGGCGCTGCGGTGTCCTCGATGCCCTGGCAGCCCTCGCCCCAGATGCAACGCCAGCCGGAACGCAGGAAGCCCTGGTCGACCTTCCAGACAGTGCGGCCGTCGGCGCCGACGAACTCGACGAAACGGGTCTCGGGATCGCTCACGGGAGCCGGGCCGTCCAGCTGGCGTCGAGCCCACCGGAGGGCCGGTCGAGCAGCTCGAAGGTCCCGCCATGCCGGCGAGCGCGCTCGCCGAGGTTGGCCAGGCCACGCCCGGCACGAGGGCTGTCCAGATCGAGCCGGCCGATCCCGTTGTCGCTGACCGTGCAACGCACCAGATCCCGGTCCACGACGATGGCGATGAGCAGCTCGGTGGCATGGGCGTGCCGTACGGCGTTGGACACCAACTCGCGCACCACGCCGAGCACCTCGACCGCGAACTCGCCGTCGATACGTGAGTCGACCGGACCGTCGACATGCACCCGGGGCAGGAAACCCAGCAGACGCTCGGCTTCCGCGGCGATGTCGAACAGGCCGGCCCGGACACCGGAACGCAGCGGACCTGCCTGGCTCAACTGGAAGATGGCGCTGCGGATGTCGCGGATGGCGTCGTCGATGGCGTTGACCGCATCCTCGAGGCGGGGACGCAGGGACGGGTCGACCCGCATCGCCACGGACTGCACCCCCAGACCGGTGGCGAACAGCCGCTGGATCACGATGTCGTGGAGGTCGCGGGCGATCCGTTCACGTTCGTCCGCGAGCAGCAGTCGCTGCTCGGCGTCACGCAGACGGTGGAGGTGGGCGAGACGTTCCCGGCTGTCGCGCACGGTCGCCATCGTGACCGATTCGCCCTCGAACAGCAGCGGGGCGAGGGAGATCTCGACGGGGATCTCGCTGCCGTCGGCATGGCGGGCCGCGAGCTCGAGGGCGGGACCCATCGGCCGCGCCCGGGGACCGGAGACGAAGGTACGCCGGTGCTGCTCGTGGCCTTCCCGGCGGTCGTCGGGGATGAGCACCTCGAGCGATTGGCCGACGAGGGACCCGTGCGGGTAGCCGAGCAGGTCCTCGAGCCGCCGGTTGGCGAGCAGGATCCTGCCTGCGCCGTCGCAGACAACGATGCCGTCGGGTGAGCTGTCGAAAAGCTGGCGCTGGCGGTGCAGTTGCTCGCGCACACGGTGCTCGACGCCGTCCTCGTCGAGCTCTGCCAGGACCGGCACGCCGGGCGTCTCGGAACCCATGCACCATTGCTAGCGCACATCGGGCAGCTGTGCCCGGTCCGTCTCCCCGGTGGCCGGCGCCCGTCAGCCCTGGCCGGTCGCCGCCCCGCCGGAGCCGTCCGGGCTGTTGCCGAGCAGGGCGTAGACCTCGGCCCCGTCGATCACCTCCCGGTCGATGAGCTGGTCGATCAAGGCCTCGAGCGCCGGCCGATGGTCCGTCAACAGCTCGGTCGCCCGTTGCTCGGCCACCCGGAGGAACTGCGCCACCAACTGTTCGACCTTTTCCTGGGTGCCCTCCGACAACAACGGCCGCACCGCGACGCCGTCGGCGTAGGCACGCGAGCTCTCGGCGTAGCTCACCGGGCCCAACTCGGGGGCCAGTCCGAAGTCGGTGACCATTCGCGTGGCCACCGAGGTGGCCTGGGACAGGTCGTCGGCGGCGCCGCTGGACCCTTCACCGAACAGCAACTGCTCAGCCGCCCGGCCGGCGAGCCGAACCGTCAGGAAGTCGTCGAACCAACTCTTGGTGTAGAGGTGCCGTTCGTCGACGGGAAGCTGGTGGGTGACCCCGAGGGCCTGGCCCGAGGGCAGGATCGAGACCTTCTCCACCGGATCGGCGCGTGGGCACAGCGCCGCCACCAGGGCGTGACCGGCCTCGTGTGCGGCCACCAGGCGACGCTCGTCGGCGAGCAGCACCGTGCCCTTCTCGCGCCGGCCGAGGATGATGCGGTCACGGGCCGCGTCGAAGTCGCCGGCGGTGAGCACCCACCGATCGTCACGGACGGCCACGATGGCCGCCTCGTTGGCCAGGTTCGCCAGGTCGGCGCCGGAGAAGCCCGGCGTGGAGCGGGCCACCTTCGGCAGCTCCACGTCATCGGCGAGCTGCTTGCTGCGGCAGTGCACCTGCAGGATCGACAGCCGCTCGGCCTGGTTGGGCAGCGGGATGACCACCTGGCGGTCGAAGCGGCCCGGGCGCAACAGGGCCGCGTCGAGCACGTCGGGCCGGTTGGTGGCCGCCAGCACCACCACGCCGGTGGCGGGGTCGAACCCGTCCATCTCGGCGAGCAGCTGATCGAGGGTCTGCTCCCGCTCGTCGTTGGACATCATCGCCCTGCCGCCGCGCCGCTGGCCGATGGCGTCGATCTCGTCGATGAAGATGATCGACGGCGAGCGTTGACGGGCCTGCGCGAAGAGGTCACGCACCCGGGCCGCGCCGACGCCGACGAACAGCTCCACGAAGCTCGATCCCGACACCGAGTAGAACGGGACACCGGCCTCACCGGCCACGGCCCGGGCGATGAGCGTCTTGCCCGTGCCCGGCGGACCCACCATCAGCACACCGCCGGGGCCGACCGCGCCGGCCTTGTGGTAGCGCTCGGGCCGGCGCAGGTAGTCCACGACCTCGAGCAGCTCGGCCTTGGCCCCCTCGTAGCCTGCCACGTCGGCGAAGGTGGTCTGGGGCTTCTCCGAGTCGACGACCTTGGCCTTGGCCCGGCCGAACCCGCCGAGCGCCGAACCACCGGCCCCGGAAGCCCGCCGGCTCATCCACAGGAAGAAGCCGAGCAGCAGCACCACCGGCGCGAAGGTGAGCAGCAACGACGTCCACGCCGCGGAGGGACCCTTGGCGGCGATCGTCACGTCGTGCTCGCCGAGGGTGCGCACGAGGTCCTCCGGCGGGGCCGCGGTGGGGATCTGACTGGTGAAGGCCGACCCGTCGGTCTGGGTGCCCACGACCCGGCCGTCGGGGTCGATCGTGACCTTGTCGACCTGACCGGCCTCGACGCGCTGCATGAACGTGGAGTAATCCAGTTCGGTGGAGGTCGGTGCTCCCCGACCGCCGAGCCAGAACAGCACCACGACCGCCACCAACCCGACGACGGCGGTGATCCAGTTGAGTCGTTGCCGGCGACGGGCCTGCTCCGGGGACGTCGCGGTGTTCTTCGCAGGATCGGAGGTGGACCCGGGGGTCGACTCTGGTTCGCTCATCGCCGGAGCCGGTTCGACATCGTCATCCAGGCAGTTCTACCGGATTTCTGCCGTCACCCCGCGCCGGACCGCGCACACCAGGCTCGCTGACGGCCCGGTGCCGATTGCCGCCCTGCCCACCCGGCTGTGACAGGCTCACCGGCGCTATGACGGAGTTCACCCAGTCCGGGCCGCCCCCGCTCGCGGGGGTTCGGGTCGTCGAGTTCACGACCGGCATCGCCGGACCGTTCGCCGGACGATTCCTGGCCGACGCCGGAGCCGACGTCGTCAAGGTCGAGCCGCCCGGCGGCGATCCGGCCCGGGGCGAAGGCCCCTTCCCCGACGACGTCGTGGACCGGGAACGCAGCGGTGCGTTCCTCTACCTGAACACCAACAAGCGGGCCCTGGTCGCCGACCCGGCCCGGACCGAGGACCGCAGGCTGATCGGCCGCCTCCTCGACGGGGCCGACCTGGTGATCGAGGGCGAGCCCCACGCAGCCCTGCAGGCCTGGGGCTTCGCCGACGACGACGTGACGCAGCGCTGGCCGAGGCTGTCCCGGCTGTCGGTGACCGGGTTCGGCCTCGACGGGCCCTACGCCGCCTGGCGCAGCTCCGAGATCGTCGCCTATGCGATGGGTGGCCCGATGCACACCGCCGGCATGACCGGCCGCGAGCCCCACAAGATGGCCGGCAACGTCATCCAGATGCAGTGCGGCAACCTGGCGGCGGTGGCCGCGTTCGCGGCCCTCACCGTCGCCGAGCGCAGCGGTCGGGGCATCCGGGTCGACGTCTCGAACTTCGAGACCCAGGCCGGGTCGATCGACCGGCGAATGCCCTACCTGGTGTGGCACCGCTTCACCGGGCGTCCGATCCCACGCCAGGGCGGCCATCGGGCCGGGCTCATCCCGGCGGGCGTGTATCCCTCCGAGGACGGCTACGTCCAGGTGCTCGCCGCACCGGGCTGGCTGCCCCGGCTCGCCGCCATGCTCGGTGACGACGAGGTCATCGCCCGCTTCGCCGACCCCGATTGGATGGACGACGACGAGTTGCCGGTGCTGCTCGACACCGCGCTGCACGTGTGGAGCCTGGGCCGCGACCGCTATGCCGCACAGGAGGAGGCCCAAGCCCTCGGGCTGGGGGTGATGGCGGTCAACTCGCCGGTGGACGCCCTCGCCGATCCGCAGTTCCGCAGCCGCGGCTTCTGGCGGGAGCTCGACCATCCGGTGGCCGGGCGTTACGTGGTGCCGGGACCGCCGTTCCGGATGGCCGGCGCCTGGTCGCTGCGCCGACCGGCGCCCACCCTCGACGAGCACGGACCGGAGCTGCGCGCCGAGTTCGCCGGCCCCTCGCCGCGGATCGACGGCGGATCGCCGGAACAACGAATCGACACCGAATCGCCGGAACAACGAATCGACACCGAATCGGTGCTGCCGCTGCGGGGGATCCGGGTCCTCGACCTGACCCTGGTGTGGGCCGGCCCCTACGGCACGATGCTGCTCGGCGACCTCGGCGCCGAGGTCATCCGGGTCGACAACCCGAAGTTCTTCCCCACCGCCACCCGCGGCGCTACCCCACGCCCGCGGCCCGGCAAGGCGGCCGAGGCCGGACCCATCTGGGGTGCGTTCCCGAATGACGACCCCGGCCGGCGACCCTGGAACCGGGTCGGCGGGTTCATCGGCCACGCCCGCTCGAAGCTCGGGGTCACCCTCGATCTGCGCAGCGAGCTCGGTCGCGAGACGTTCCTCCGGCTGGTCGAGAAGTCCGACATCATCGTCGAGAACAACTCGGCCAAGGTGCTCGGCAACCTCGGCATCGGCTGGGACGTGCTGCAGGCCCGCAACCCGCGCTTGATCCTGATCCGGATGCCTTCGATCGGTCTGGAAGGCCCCTACGCCCACTACGTCGGCTTCGGGGCGCACGTCGAGGCTCTCACCGGCTTCACCGCGCTGCGTGGCTACACCGATCTCGACCTGTCGGCGAACGGTCCGACCTACCACATGGACCCGGCGTCGGGCACGGCGGCGGTCTTCGCCGCGCTGGCGGCGCTGCGACGCCGTGAGCAGACCGGTGTCGGCGAGTGCATCGAGCTGGCCCAGGCGGAGAACCTGCTGCACCATCTCGGCGACCACCTGGCCGAGGCGTCCCTCAGTGGCACCCACCGGGAGCGGCTCGGCAACCGCCACGTCACCTACGCCCCGCAGGGGGCCTACCGCTGCGCGCCGGATCCGGGCGACGACAACGGGGACGACGAGGGCCCCGCCGATCGCTGGGTGGTGCTCACCGTGACCGACGACGCCGACTGGTCGTCGCTGCGACGGGCCGTGGGCGGCCCGTCCTGGGCGGACGACGAGCGCTTCGCCACGGCCGCGGGGCGCCGGGCCCACCACGACGAGATCGACGCCCACCTGTCCGCGTGGACCGCGACGTCGACCCGCCACGAGATCGCGGCTCGCCTGCAGGCCGAGGGCGTCGCCGCCGGGCCGGTCCTCGACGAGGCCGACCTGGTGGCCGACCCGCACCTGGCGCAGCGAGGCTTCTTCCGTCGCAACGGCTCCGAGGACCTCGGCGAGTGGGACCTGCCGGGCCATCTGTGGCACTGGGACGGCCCACCGCTGGCGTTCGGCCCGATCCAGCGGATGGGCGCGGACAATGCCTACGTGCTGCGCGACGTGGTCGGGATCGACGACGACACCTGGAACGCCCTCGAGGCCGACGGACAGCTGTCACTGGACTTCGTCGATGCGGACGGCAACCCGCTCTGAACGACCACCGTGGACCGGGACGTGGGCGACATGAGTCCGCCCCACCGCGTCCGGATCAGTAGCCCCGGGCGATCCATTCCTCGAGCTGCGGCGTTTCCGCCCCGATCGTGGTGGACTCGCCGTGGCCGGTGTGCACCACGGTGTGCGGCGGCAGGCACAGCAGGCGGGTCCGGATCGAGTTGATGATGGTCGGGAAGTCGCTGAAGCTGCGACCGGTGGCACCGGGGCCGCCGCAGAACAGCGTGTCGCCGCTGAACACCACATCGGTGCCGTCGACACCAGCCCCGGGGGCATGGAAGCAGCAGCAGCCGGGGCTGTGACCGGGCGTGTGCAGCACCACGAGCTTGGTCCCGCCGAAGCGGAACGTCTTGCCATGGTTGAGTGCCTGGTCGGGCTTGGCCCCCGGATGCACGTCGTTCCACAGCATGAGATCGTCGGGGTGCAGGTAGACCGGGGCGTCGGTCGCCTCGCTGAGGTCCACAGCGGCGTTGATGTGATCGTTGTGGCCGTGGGTGCAGATGATGGCGCGCACCAGGCGGCCGTTGATCGCATCGACGATCGGCTGGTGGTCGTGGGCAGCGTCGATGACCGCCACCTCACGGTCGTTGCCGATCAGCCAGACGTTGTTGGTCACTTCCCATTCACCGCCGTCGAGGGCGAACAGGCCGCTTGTGGTTACCAGCTCGATCATCGTGACCAGACTAGTGGGCCTGTCCAGCCCGGAGCGACATATACCCCCTGGGGGTACACGTCCTCCCGTTCGACCAGCGGCGACTACCGGTTGATCTCGGCGTTGAGCTCACCGACGCGCAGCTCGCCCTCGCGGGTCTGCCCGCCGGCGGCGAGGAACCGGCGCATCGCCGCCTGTGCATCGGGGCGCGACAGCAGCTGATCGAACAGGTAGGCCTCCTCGAGCAGTCCCTCACGGGGGTCGCCCTCCGCGGCGAGCACCGCGGCCTTCCCGTTGATGACCGCCTGGGGCGGGAAGGAGGCGATGCGACGGGCCAGGTCGTCGACGTAGGCGTCGAGCTCCTCGAGCGTGGCGAACGCCCGGTTGAGCCACCCCCACCGCTCTGCGGTCGCAGCGTCGAGATCGACCCCGCCCAGGACCAGCTCCATGGCCCGGCCCCGTCCCACCAGTCGCGGCAGACGCTGGGTCCCCGTACCCCCAGGCAGGATGCCGATCGGGACCTCCATCTGGTTGATCACGGTCCCGCCGAGCAGACCGAAGCGCATGTCGCAACTCGCCGACAGCTCGGCGCCGCCCCCGCCGACCCGGCCCGCCACCTTCACGATGGTGGCCTTGGGCATGGTCCGCCACCGCTCGCACATCAGGTGGAAGCCGCTGAGCTCGTTCTTGCGTTCGGCCGGACGGTCGGCCGGCCAGCTCAGGATGTTCTCCACGTCGTAGTGGGCGATGAAGAACTCGGGGTTCGCCGACTGCAGCACGACGGCACGCACGGCGTCGTCCTCGGCCACGGTCCGGCACAGCTTGCCGAGCTCCTTGGACAACGGCACGGTCATCACGTTGACCGGCGGCGCGTCGATGGTGGCCCACAGCACGCCGTCGGCCTGATCGATGTGCAACAGGGAGAAGTCGTAGGTCGTCACGAGCGGCAACCTACCCGAGGGCAGCCCGGGGCCGGCCGGTGGCGCGTCGGTCGAGCGGTCTCGGGTCAGTCGAAGGAGGGCCGGGCACCCGGCGGTACCGCAGAGCCGGAGGGATCCAGGTCGGCCGCATCCGACGCGGACACCGGCGCATCCCCGGCCTGCGGGTCCTGCGCCGGCTTGGCCGGGCCACCGAGCGCAGAGGTCGTCCGCAGCGGCTTCTCCTCGACCAGCAGGGCGAGCACGAACACGACCAGCATGAGCGGCACCACCCAGCGGATGACCCCGGTCACCGACTCGGCGACGGCCCCGACCACCGCGGCGTGCAGGTCCTCCGGCAGTTCCGCAACCACCTTCGGGCTGCGGATGAGGCCTTCGGCGCCGCCGACCTGGTCGAGGCGGTCGGCAGGGACCCGAGCGATCAAGGCGTCGCTGAGCTTGGCGTTGAGCAGAGCCCCGAGAAACGCCGCACCGAACGCCGCTCCCATGTTCCGGAAGAAGTTCGACGTCGAGGTGGCCACCCCGAGGTCGGTGATCTCCACGGCGTTCTGCACCCCGACGGTCATGTTCGGGAAGGCCAGACCGGTGCCGAACCCCATGATGACCAGATACGGGGCCAGGTCCCAGGCCGACGTGGTGGTGTCGATCGTCGACAGCAGCAGCAGGCCGACCGAGGCGATCAACGGGCCGGCGATCAGGGTCCACTTGTAGCGGCCGGTCCGGCTCACCAGAAAGCCCGACAGCGTCGCAGTGGCCGAGATCGAGAAGCTCTGCGGCACCATCATCAGGCCGGAACGGGTCGCCGATGCGCCGGTGGCGACCTGCAGGAACAACGGCAGGAACGTCGTGACGCTGATGAGGCTGAACATCAGGCCGAAGCCCATCCCGAAGATGGCGCTCACCGTCCGCTCGGAGAACAGCCGCAGTGGCAGGATGGGCTCTGCGGCCCGCCGCTCCTGCAGGACGAGACCCACACCGAGCACCAGCCCGAGCGCAACCACCCCGAACAGCGCCGGTGAGGTCCACGCCAACGTCTCCCCGCCCCAGATCGGCACCATCAGCAGACAGGTCGCCGTCGCCACCAACAGCCCGGCACCGACCCAGTCGATGGGCCGCTTGCGCACGATGAACGGCAGTCGCAGGCCCACCGAGGTGACCGCAAGGGCGATCGAGCCGAGCGGCAACATCAGCAGGAAGATCCATCGCCAGCCGGCGGTGTCCACCAGCAGGCCGCCCCACAGGGGACCGGTGACCGACGAGAAGGCGAACACGCCGGTGAACAGGCCCATGTAGCGGCCGCGTTCGCGGGGCGACAGCACGTCACCGAGGATCACGAACGCAAGCGACATCAGACCACCGCCGCCCATGCCCTGCACCGCCCGGGCCGCTACCAGCTGCGTCATGGTCTGGGACACACCGCACAGCACCGAGCCCACGATGAACAGCGAGATCGAGGTCTGGTACACGATCCGGCGGCCGAAGAGGTCCGACAGCTTGCCGTACAGCGGGGTCACCACCGTCGAGGTCAGCAGGTAGGCCGACACCACCCACGACAGCTTCGACGCGCCGCCGAGGTCGCCGGCCATGGTCGGCAACGCCGTGGCGATGACCGAGCTCTCGGTGGCGGACAGGAACAGGCCGAGCATCAACCCCGCGATCAGCCACGTCAGCTGCCGGCGGGTGATGGCGGCTGCCGCCGGCGCAGCCACCGGGCCCGGCCCACCCGCCGCCGGTTCGGGAACGGGCAGCTCATCCATAGAACGTGGCGGCGATCCGCTCGTCGTAGGCCGCGCGGGCATCGAGGCGCAGCGGCGGGGCCTGCAGACAGATCGAGTCGGCGACCTCCCACAGCGGCTCCATCTGCTTGCGGACCTGATCGGGCGTACCGCACAGCACGAAGGTGCGGGCCATCTCGTCGGGCACCAGCTCGAAGGCGTTGCGATCGTTGGCCGCCACCGCGGCCTGCAGCTGCCGGGCCTGCTCACCGAAGCCGTGGGCCGCGAAGTACGGCTCGTACTGGGCGATCGAGCCGTAACTGGCGACGTGCAGCTTGGCGTCACGCACCGACTCGGCCACGTCGGGGTTGGGCGCCACCACGGTCCACAGGTTGATCTCCATCTGCGAACGATCCCGGCCGGAGGCCTTCAGGGCCTCGGCATAGGGCCCGTTGATCTGCTGCAGGGTCCACGGCACCGACCACGAGGGATGGCCGATGAGGCCGTCACCCTGCCGGCCGGCCAGCCGCACCATCGCGGTACGCAGCGCGGCGATCCATACCGGTAGGTTCGGTCGCACCGGTGGCTTGTGGGCCAGTCGGGAGAAGTCGACCTGATAGAAGCGACCGTCGAACCGGCCGAGGTCGCGGCCGCGGCCAGAGAGCACGGCCTTGATGATCGTCACCGCCTCCTCGAGCCGCGCCACCGGGTGCTCGTAGTCCACGCCGTAGAGGTCCTCGTGCCACCAGCGCACGCTCGTACCGAGCCCGAGGGTGAAACGCCCCCCGGTGAGGTGGTCGACGTCCATCGCCGAGAACGCGGTCTCGAGCGGCGAACGGGTGAAGCCGAGGGCGATGCCGGTGGCCAGGCGCAGCTCGCTGGTGCTCACCGCTGCCGCACCGAGCGGCACCCACGGGCTGCAGCCCAACTGGATGGAGAACACCCCCTCGAGGCCCTGGGCCTCGGCCCGGCGGGCGGCCTCGGCGGTCTCCGCTGCAGTGCGGGAGGCGGGCAACATCATCCAGTAACGACGGTCGGCCATGACGCGCACGGTAGCGCAGCGCCCCGCACCGCCTCGGCTTCGACCGGAGTGCGCCCCTGTTCCGAGCCGGAGGACACCGGCCGACGGCCGGCCGGGAGCGGCTGCCCCGCGGCCCGGCAGGAGAACGTCAGGACAGGCCCTGGATCTCGCCGTTCTCGTCGAGCTCGACGATGTGCGCCGCGGGGTGGGCACCGAGCCCGGGCATGGTCCGCATGTCGCCGCAGATCGGGTAGACGAACCCGGCGCCGACCGAGGCCCGCACCTCTCGCACCGGCATGGTCCAGCCGGTGGGGGCGCCCTTGAGCGTGGCGTCGGACGAGATCGACAGGTGGGTCTTGGCGATGCAGACCGGCAGGGCGCCGAAGCCGTTCTCCTCGTAGGTGGCGAGCTGGCGGTTGGCGGCAGCGGAGTAGGTCACACCGTCGGCGCCGTACACCTTGGTGGCCACCGCCTCGATCTTCTCCTTCAGGGTGGCCGTGTCGGGGTACAGGAACGTGAAGGTCGACGGCTCCTCGGCGGCCTCGACCACCACCCGGGCCAGCTCCGTGGCCCCCGCACCGCCGTCGGCGAAGTGGGTGCACACCGCGACCCGAGCCCCGGCCGCCTCCGCCACCCGCCGGATGGCCTCGTGCTCGGAGGGGTGGTCGTCGGGGAAGGCATTGATGGCGACGACCGGCGACACGCCGTGCACCCGGATGTTCTCGATCTGCTTGCGCAGGTTGGCGGCGCCCTCGAGCACCTCGTCGGGGTTCTCCGCGAGCAGCGCCTCGGGCAGCGGGCGACCGGCGACGATGCGGTGGCGACCCGAGTGCGCCTTCAGCGCCCGCACCGTGGCCACCAGCACCGCAGCGTCGGGGTGCAACCCCGAGTTGCGGCACTTGATGTTGAAGAACCGCTCGGCGCCCATGTCGGCACCGAAGCCCGCCTCGGTGATGAGGTACTCCCCGCAGTGGATACCGATCAGGTCGGCCATGATCGAGCTGTTGCCGTGCGCGATGTTCCCGAAGGGACCGGCGTGGATGAGCACCGGGGTGTTCTCCAGCGTCTGCATGAGGTTCGGCTTGAGCGCCTCCTTCATGATCACCGCCATCGACCCGGCGCAATGCAGCTCCTCGGCGGTCACCGGCGAGCCGCCCTTGGTGTAGCCCACGACGATGCGGCCGAGACGGGCCCGCATGTCGGCGAGCGAGGTCGACAGCGCCAGCACGGCCATGACCTCCGAGGCGGCGGTGATGTCGAACCCGCTCTGGCGGGTGACGCCGTCCTCCTTGGTCCCGAGGCCGATGATGATGTTGCGCAGCGCCCGGTCGTTGACATCGAGCACCCGCCGCCAGGTGATGTTGTGCAGGTCGAGATCGAGCTCGTTGCCCTGGTGGAGGTGGTTGTCGAGCACCGCGGCGAGCAGGTTGTGGGCCGCGGTGACCGCATGGAAGTCGCCGGTGAGGTGCAGGTTCAGCAACTCCATCGGCACGACCTGGCTGTAGCCGCCGCCGGCTGCGCCGCCCTTGATCCCGAAGGTCGGGCCCATCGAGGGTTGCCGCAACGAGAGGGTGGCCTTCTTGCCGATGAGCTTCATGGCCTGACCGAGCCCGACCGTGGTGGTGGTCTTGCCCTCACCGAGCGGGGTCGGGGTGATGGCCGAGACCACCACGTACTTGGCCCGGGGCCGGTCGGCGAGCCGCTCCACGGCCTCGAGGCGGATCTTCGCCACCTCGTCGCCGTGCATCTCGAGCAGGTCGGTGGGCAGCCCCATCTGTGCGGCGATGTCGGTGAGCGGCGCGAGCTTGGCGGCGCGGGCGATCTCGAGGTCGGACGGGAAGCTCATGGCAACGCCTTTCTGCGACGGCACGGGGCTGCTCGGGGCGCCTCAGCGTTGCACCCTACCGGCCCGACTGTCGAGCCGCCCCGACCGAACGCGAAACGGCCCGGCAGGCGGCGGAGATCCGCAGCCTGCCGGGCCGTAGGACAGCACCGGCCCGGGGCCGGGCACGCTCAGGAGAGCAGCTTGAGGATGTTCGAGCAGGCGCTGACGTCGACGCCGCTCTTGGGCTCGACGAGCAGCTGGGTGATCACGCCGTCCTCGATCACGGCGGCGTAGCGCTGCGAGTGCGAGCCGAGGCCGAAGCCACTGCCGTCCATGACCAGGCCCATGGCCTCGGTGAACGCACCGTTGCCATCGGCGAGCATCAGGATGCTGTCGCCGACGCCCTGGGCCTCGCCCCAGGCCGACATGACGAAGGCGTCGTTGACGGCGACGCAGGCGATGGTGCCGACGCCCTTGTCGAGCAGCGCCTGGGCGTCCTGCACGTAGCCGGGCAGGTGCACCTTCGAGCAGCCCGGGGTGAACGCGCCCGGAACGGCGAACAACACGACCTTGCCCGAACCGAGCGCCTCGCCGGTGCTGATCTTCTTGGGGCCCTCGGCGCCCATGGTGTGGATTTCGACGTTCGGAATGGCGTCGCCGACCTTGACCGTCATGTGTTCGATCCTTCCCTTTGCAGCGCAGAGGCTGCTGATTCCCGTGAGAGGGCCACGGATCGACCGACCCGGAGCCTCGTCCAAGCTAACGCCTCGGCCGGGGCCGAGCTGACGGTCTGGCGCGAATCACGCCGTCCGGTCGATGACGGCGCGCACCTCGGCCCGGTCGGCTTCGGTCAGCGCCCAGCCGGCGGCGGCGACATTGCCGTTCACCTGGGCCGGTGAGGTGCATCCGGCGATCACCGTGGACACCACCGGGTTGGACGCCAGGTAGCTCATGGCCAACTCGAGCAGGCTGTGGCCACGTTCGGCGGCCCACGCCTCGAGCCGGGCCACGATCGCCAGCTTGTCCTCATCGATGAACGCCAGGCCGCGCTTGCCCCAGCGCGACAGTCGGGAGTTCTCCGGCAGCGCATCCATCGCCTTGTACTTGCCGGTCAGCAGGCCCGACTCGAGCGGGAAGTACGGGACGAAGCCGACGCCGAGCTCGGCGCAGAGGTCGAGCACACCGTCGGTCTCGGGGCCGCGGGTGATCAGGCTGTAGTGGTTCTGGATCGACGGGAACGGCGCGAGGCCCGCCGCCGCAGCCGCGTCGGCCGCCTCCCGCAGCTGCGCGGCGCTGAAGCCGGTGCAGCCGATCTCGCGGATCTTGCCTTCCTGGCGCAGTTCGGCGAGCACCCCGAGGGTCTCCGCGACGGGCGTGTCGGGGTCGGGCCGGTGCAGCTGGTACTGGTCGACGTAGTCCATGCCGAGACGGGTCAGGCTGGCCTCGAGGCTCTGGCGCACGTGGGCCGGAGCACCGCAACGCTTGCCCTCGTCGGGCGAGGCGGTGAAGCCCCACTTGGTGGCGACGAGCACCTGGTCGCGCCGGCCGGCGAGGGCCCGGCCCAGGAACTCCTCCGACTGGCCGTTCCCGTAGGACTCGGCGGTGTCGAAGTACGTGATGCCGGCGTCGATGGCCGCGTCGACGACCGCCTTGGTGGCATCGGCGTCGATCGTCATGCCGAAGTTGTTGCAGCCCAGCCCGACGACGGACACGTCGAGGATTCCGATACGGCGAGTCTCCATGGTGCACTGTCTAGCCGCCGGGATGACCATACGGTTCGGTAGGTTGCGTGGCACGATCCGCCGGGCCGACCATCACCCGGATCAGATACCGGAGGGGATGTCCCATGGCGGCCGCCAGCGACCACGAAGCACAGCAGATCACCGATGCGGTGCTGCGAAACCTCACCGGCACCGGCGACGCCCGGCTCGGGGAGATCCTGCAGTCCCTGGTCCGACACCTGCACGCCTTCGCCCGGGAGGTGCGACTCACCGAGGCGGAATGGATGGCCGGCATCGAGTTCCTCACCGCCGTGGGCCAGGCGTGCACGGACACCCGCCAGGAGTTCATCCTGCTGTCGGACACCCACGGCTTGTCGTCGCTGGTCGACGTCCTGACCCAGGACGCCCCGGCCGGGGCGACGCAGTCCACCGTGCTCGGGCCGTTCTACGTGCCCGGGTCGCCGGCCCGGGCCAACGGCGAGTCGATGGCCGTGCACGACCCGGCGGCACCGGCGGTGATCCGTGGCAGGGTCCTGGCGCTCGACGGCACGGCTCTGGCGGGGGCGACGATCGACGTGTGGCAGACCGATTCGTCAGGGTTCTACGCCGTCCAGCAGCCGGGAGCACAGCCGGAGGACAACCTTCGCGGCGTCTACACCACCGACACCGACGGCCGCTACGAGCTGCTCACCGTGCGGCCGGTCGAGTACGCGGTCCCCACCGACGGCCCGGTCGGTGACCTGCTGCGGGCCGAGGGTCGCCATGCGTGGCGGGCTGCCCACATCCATGCCATCGTCTCGTGCCCGGGATACCGGCGGGTCGTCACCCACCTGTTCGACGGGGATCGGGGCTACCTCGATTCCGATGCGGTATTCGGCGTGAAGCCATCCCTGGTGCGGACCTTCACCCCGACCACCGCCGCCGACGGCTCCGCCATGTTCACGCTCGAGCACGATTTCGTGCTGGTACCCGACCACCTCTGACCCAGCCGCCGGCAGCCCCGACCGCCGGCAGCCCCAGCCGCCGGCAGCCCCGACCGGACACCCGACCGGTGGTCGAGCAGGCAGCGGACGCCACGGTGGGGATGATCCTGGCCGCGCAGCGTGACGTTCAGACGGGTTCGGGTCATCCGGACGTCGCAGGTACCACCCCTCGCACCGATTCGACGTCGATTCGACGTCGATTCGGCGCGAGATCGGATTCGGCGGATTCGGCGGATTCGGCGGATTCGGCGGATTTGACGCGAGATCGGATTCGACGGATTCACCGGGTCCGTCGGGCGACGACCGCCGGGGTCCGGTCGGGTCGGCGACGTCCGGGGGCACGGCCACCGTCGAAGGGCCGGCGCTACCCTCACGTGTCGTGGACGCCACCGATCGGTTCGACTCCCGGCCGGGATCGGCCGGTGCATCCCCGGCGACGGGCCGACGGTCTGCTGAGCACCACCGAGCCGGGAGGCTCGCCGCCGCCACCACTGCGGTGCTGTTGGCGGTCACCGCCGTTGCCGGCTGCGGCGGAACCGACGATGCCGCACCATCCGTCGTCGCATCGCCGGCCGCCCCGACAACCGCAGGCGACCCGGTCGGATCCGGCACCACGGTCGCAACCACGGTCTCCCCCACCTCGCCGACCGCCATCCTGCCGAGCACCGTGCTGGCGGGCTCGGCCCCGGCGAGCGCCGGCCCCACCACCGCCATGCCGGCCGCGACGACCCCGAGTACCGCGACGGCACCGACATCGCCCGCCGACGTGACCACCACGTCGACCCCGGCTGCAAGCGGCGGCACCGGCACCGAGCCGCCGACGGTGCGGCCCGGGCCTGACGCGTTCCGCTTCGAGATCCACCGCATCGACGACGCCATGCGGGCCCGTATGGAGCCGACCTCGTGGCGACCGGGTTGCCCGGTCGGACTCGAGGACCTGCGCTATCTCCGTATCAGCCACCGCGACTTCTCCGGCCAGGAACACCTCGGTGAGCTCGTCGTGCACCGCGATGCCGTCGACGCCATGTTCGACGTGTTCGCCGCCCTGTGGGTGGCCCGCTACCCGATCCGCAGCATGCGCCTCGTCGACGACTTCGGCGGCGACGACAACACCTCGATCGCCGCCGACAACACGTCGGCGTTCAACTGCCGCTTCGTCGCCGGCACGACCCGCTGGTCCAACCACGCCACCGGCCGTGCCATCGACATCAACCCCATCGAGAACCCCTGGGTCGAGAACGGCCGCACCGACCACCCGGCATCGGTGCCCTTCATCGACCGCCGGCCCGCCCCCGGCGTCATCATCGAAGGCGACGCAGTGACCCGGGCCTTCGACGCCGTCGGCTGGGGATGGGGTGGCCGCTGGGGCGAACCGCTCGACTACCAGCACTTCTCGGCCACCGGCAGCTGAACTCGCACCCGCCGCCGCATCGCGGCCTGAACCCGGGGCAAGCGGCCGGCGGCGCCACGAGCCAGACTGGGCGCTCGAGCACCGGAGGGACCATGACGACCACCACCCCTGCCAGCAATGCGGCGCTGCGCCTGCACCACCACGCGTTCGTGGTACGCGACCAAGAGGTCACCCGCCACTTCTACGAGGACATTCTCGGCTTCCCGCTGGTGGCCACCTGGTGCGAACGCGAACACGTCCGCGGCAAGGAGCGTACGTACTGCCACACGTTCTTCGAGTTGGCCGACGGCTCGGCGCTGGCGTTCTTCCAGATGGCCGATCCCGCCGATCACACCGAGCTCGCGGCGGCGACCCCCACCTCGCTCAACCATGTCGCCCTGGCGGCCACCGCCGAGGGACAGGCCGACATCGAGGCCCGACTCGGGGCCCACGACGTCCCGTTCCGGGTCATCGACCACGGCTACTGCCGGTCGCTCTACCTCGTCGATCCCGATGGTATGGCCCTCGAGTTCACCGTCGATGCCCCGGACGTGGCTGCGATCAACGAGCGCCGCCGAGCCGACGCCCACGACGAACTGCGCCGCTGGCTGGCCGGCGACCACACGCCGAACAACAACCTGCGCTGACCGGACCCGGCCAGAGGGGGCCGACCATTTCGCCAGAAAAGTTAGTCAACAATACTTGTTAGTTGACAGCCACTGTGGCTAGAGTCGTCGTCGATGCGAGCGCCGGAGGAGCTGACCGAGCGGTTCAGGAACCTGGGACTGAAGGTAACCCCCCAACGTCAGGGTGTATTCCAGGCGTTGTGGGGTGACGACAGCCATCCCACAGCCGAGGCGATCTGGGGCCGGGTCCGCGAGACCATGCCGACGGTGTCGCTTCGTACCGTGTACCAAGTGCTCAACGACCTCACCGACCTCGGCGAGATCAACACCGTCCGGCTCGGTTCCTCCCCGGTCCGTTTCGACCCCAACATCGACGGTCACGACCATTTCGTCTGCGAGCAGTGCTCACGGGTGTTCGACGTCCACGCACACGCCGTGGTCGACCTGCCCGAGAAGCACTACCCCGGCTTCGAGGTGGCCGCCACCCAGATCGTGTTCCGGGGCTTCTGCCCGGACTGCGCCCGCATCAGCGCCGCAGCGCACTGAGTCCCATCCATCCAGTCCACAAGCGAACAGGGAGTACCCCCATGCCCGCACTCAAGGGAACCAAGACCCACGAGAACCTCAAGGAAGCCTTTGCCGGCGAGAGCCAGGCCAACCGGCGCTACCTCTACTTCGCGCAGAAGGCCGATGTCGAGGGCTACCCCGACGTGGCGGCGCTGTTCCGCTCGGTCGCCGAGGGTGAGACCGGTCACGCCTTCGGCCACTTCGACTTCCTCGCCGAGGTCGGCGACCCGGCCACCGGCGAGCCCGTCGGCCCCACCGAGGACAACCTGCGCTCGGCGATCGCCGGCGAGACCTACGAGTACACCGAGATGTACCCCGGCTTCGCCAAGACCGCCCGGGAAGAGGGCTTCGACGAGATCTGCGAGTGGCTCGAGACCCTCGCCCGCGCCGAGAAGAGCCACGCCGGCCGCTTCGGCCAGGGCCTCGAATCGGTCAGCTGATCACGCTCACCGAGCAACGCTCATGACCGGCTGCTACGGCCGGTCGATCTGACGCCGGGGGGCGGGTGCACGTCGCAAGGCGGCGCGCCCGCCCCCGCTGTCTGTGCCGACCCGGCAGCCCCCTGCCCCAGCCCGAGCCGAAGTGCCCGGCTCCCCGCCCGACCCCGACGACGCCTGCCGCCCCGTCGCCGCCGACCTGCGCTAGGAAGCACCGTGACCACGACCTACGACCCCTTCCACCCCAAGTACTTCGTCGAGGCTGACCTGCGCGACGAGATGAACCGGGTGTACGACCTCTGCCACGGGTGCCGGCTGTGCTTCAAGTACTGCAGCGCCTTCCCCACGCTGTTCGACTTCATCGACCGCTTCGACGACCAGGACTCGGCACGGATGTCCGCCGCCGAGCAGGACCAGGTCGTCTCGGAGTGCAACAACTGCAAGCTGTGCTACATCAACTGCCCGTACATCCCCGGCCAGAGCGAGTGGGAGCTCGACTTCCCGCGTCTGATGCTGCGGGCCGAGCAGGTGCAGCACGCCAAGGGCGAGAAGTCCATCAAACAGAAGATCACCGACCAGGCCCTCGGTCGCGTCGACGTGACCGGGAAGATCGGCTCGCTGACCGCGCCGGTCGCCAACAAACTGCTCGGAACGCCCGGGTCCGGGCCACGCAAGCTCATGGAGAAGGCGGTGGGCATCTCTTCCGAGCGGATCCTGCCCCCGCAGGCCAAGCAGCGCTTCTCGACCTGGTTCGACAAGCGCGACGCGCCGCAGCCGGCGCAGCCCAAGGCCACCGCCATCCTGTTCCCCACCTGCCAGGTCGAGTACTCCAACACCGGTATCGGCAAGGACCTGGTGAAGGTGTGCGACCGCAACGAGATCACCTGCTCGCTTCCCCCCGGGCAGCAGTGCTGCGGGGCCCCGTTCCTGCACCAGGGCAACGTCGAGCAGTTCCGCAAGCAGGGCGAGGCCAACGTGCGGGTGCTCACCAAGGCCATCCGCGAGGCCAAGGCCCGCGGCGAGGACCCCGCCATCGTCGTGCCCCAGCCGACCTGTGGGTACGTCCTCAAGTACGACTACCCCGACTACCTCGCCACCGAGGACGCCAAGGTCGTGGCCCAGCACACCGTCGACGCCGCCGAGTACCTGATGAAGGTCCACAAGGAGGGCGGTGGCCTCGACACCACCTTCACCGGCACGGTGCCCGAGAAGGTCACCTACCACGCCCCGTGCCACCTGCGGGCGCAGAACATGGGCCTCAAGAGCCGGGACCTGCTCAAGCTGACCGGGACCAAGCCCACGGTGATCGCCGAGTGCTCCGGCATCGACGGAACCTGGGGCCTGCGGGCGGAGAACCTCGATGCTGCCCGGGCCATGGGCAAGAAGCTGTTCGCCGGCATCGAGAAGGCCGGCAACGACACCGTGGTCGGCGACTGCAGCCTGGCCAACGGCGGCATCGAATTGGAGACGGGCAGGGCGCCGCAGCATCCGGTGCAGTTCCTGGCCCGCGCCTACGGAATCCAGGAGGAGGCATGACCACCGTGACCGACCATGAGTTGACCCTCGACGACATCGCCGACCTGCGCGCCTACGAACGCGAACGGCAGGAGTTCCGGGCGAGGGTCATCGCCCTGAAGAAGCCCCGCCGGGTCCACCTCGGCACCATCCAGACGTTGGTCTTCGAGAACCGCGACACCATCCGTTTCCAGATCCAGGAGATGGCCAGGGTCGAGAAGATCTTCACCGACGAGGGCATCCTCCACGAGCTGGCGACCTACAACCCGTTGATCAGCCGGCCCGGCAAGCTGTCGGCCACGCTGTTCATCGAGCTGACCAGCGACGAGCAGCTGCGCGAATGGTTGCCGAAGCTGGCGGGCGTCGAGCGCTGCTTCGAGCTGCACGTCGGCGAGGGCGACGACCTCGAGATCATCCCGGCCCGGCTCGACGCCGCCCACGAGGGCCAGCTCACCCGGGACGAGATGACCGCCTCGGTCCATTACCTCTGGTGGCCGCTCGACGCCGCGCAGACCGACAAGCTGGCCGCCGGGCCGGCATCGGTGGTGTGCACCCACCCGTCCTACCTCGAGCAGGCCGAGCTCGGCGACACCACCCGGGCGAGTCTCGTGGCCGACCTGCGCTGACCGTAGGCGACCGGACACGACGCCGAACGCGATCCGTGCCATGCGGCGGGGTGACGGCCTTCGGGCCGCACCCCGCCGTCGCGCTCGGGCCGGGCCGGGCCGGGCCGGGCCGGGCGGCAACGTACGGACGCCGGACCGACGGGCCGTCGACGGGCAGGTTTGGGCCCGGGCCGCGACGGGAACGTCAGCCTCGTGGATACTCTCGTCAAAGCCCCGATCGATGTCGACGAACTGGCCGCCGAGCTGTCCCAGGTCGTCACCAGACTGCGCCGGGCGTTGCAACGTTCGGCGCGCGCCCACCTCGACGGCGAATCGCTGTCGCCCACCGAGATCGAGCTGCTGCTGCTCGTCGCCGAGCGTCCCGGCGTCGGCGTGGCCGATGCGGCCGCCGAACTCGGTGCGGCGCCGAACACGGTCAGTACCCTGATCCGCAAGCTGGTCGACCTCGGCCTGCTGCGCCGCGACTCCAACCGCGACGACCGGCGGGTGGCCCGCCTGCTGCTCACCGAGGACGCCGAGGCCCGGCTGGTCCGCTGGCGGGTGCAGCGGGCCGAGGTGCTCACCGAGTCGTTCGACCAGCTCGATGCCGACGAACTGTGCCGCCTGCACGATGCGGTGACCGCCATGGAGTCGCTCTCCTCGGCGCTCTACCGGCCCCGGCAGCGACGCGGCACCCCCCACGACGACGAGCACGCAGGTGGGCATCGTGATTCCGGTGGCGGGCCCGGCGATGGGCCCACCGTCGTGACGACGGCGGCAACGGCGTCGACGACGGCTCCCATGGCTCCGACGGTCCTCGGCGCGCTGCCGGCGCCGCACGGCGGCCACCCCCTCGAGCCGTGGCAACGCACCGCCACGGTGGTCGAGCCGTACCGGCCGTGGAGCCCACGCAACGCCCAGGATCCCGCCGGAAGCTGAACGACGGGTCAGCTCGGGCCGGGTCGGTCAGCCGGCGGGTTCCCCCGGCCTCGGGTCGCCCTCGCTGCGGGATCGTTGGCGGGCCTCGAACAAGGCCAGCAGGTCCTCGCGGCCGAACAGCACCGCCACGCTGACCGGCGGGGGGCTGCCCGCAGCGGGATCGGCCCCGAAACGCAGCAGCGTTTCGACGACGTCGGCGTATCCCTTGAACGTCGCCCCGCTGAGCGGTGTCTGGCCCCGATCGTTGATCTGATCGGCGAACGCACCGGCCCGTAGCAGCACCTCCACCGCCTCGGCATGGCCGTGGTAGGCGGCGAGCATCACCAGCGAATCGCCGTTCTGGTTGGTCAGATCGGGCGGGGCCCCGCCCTCGGTGGCCTCGCGCAGCAGCCCGACGTCACCCTGCCGAGCGGCTTGGAACAACAGGTTCGCCAGCCGGGTCAACCGCTCCTGGTCGCTCTCCCCCGCCGGGGCCATGTCGCGCTCGTCGCTCATGGCCCGACCCTACCCACCGGGCAACGAGCCCGGCCCGTTCCGGGCGACTAGACAGACGTCGCACCAGCCGAACCGGCCGACATCGGGGGAACAGCCATGGCAGTCATCGGGATCTCGCACGTCGCCGTGGGCGTACGTGACATGGAGCGGGCGCTGGTGTTCTACCGCGACCTCATCGGCCTCGAGGTCACCCTCGACACCGAGGAGGGCGGGTTCGGCTCCAGCCGTCAGGAGCGCAGACGGGCCGTCTACCTGCGCCTGCCCGGCTCGGCGGACCCCCACGACTTCTTCATCGTTCTCGACCAGCAGCTGACCCGAGAGCCCTTCGGTGCACCACCGCGGCTGTTCGAGCTGGGCACCCACCACTTCAGCTTCTGGTGCGACGACCTCGAGGAACGCTTCGAGCGCATCGTGGCCGCCGGGTTCAAGGTGCTCGTCCCGCCCAGCGCGGCCGACGCCCTCGCCTACGGCGAGCCGGCCGGATCGGGGCGGGTGGCCACCACGCTGGTCAAGGACGACGATGGCAACGTGGTGCAGCTCGACATGCGGATCTGACTTCGTCGGGATGCTGCCGGGCGGGCCGGTCAGCTTGCGCCGGACTCGATCCCGAAGTGCCGGCCGGCCCGGAACGCCTCGGCCACGCTGTCCATCCGGGCGAAGGCCACGCCGAGGCCGGCGATCTCGTCGAGCCATTCCTCGAGGGCCAGCAGGCGGCCGCCACGACCGATCACCTGCGGATGGAACACGACGTTGCACACCCCGTGACTGACGTCGCGCACCATCCAGCGCACGTCGTCGGCGAAGTTCGCGAACATCGTCTGGGGGCGCTGCAAGCCCGGCATCAGCATCTTGCGGAAGGTCACGAACTCGAGGTGCACGTAGTCGTCGAGGGTCCAGCTGAAGGGCAGCTCGACGACATCGACGGGGTCGCCCCACTCGACGGGGCCGTCCTCGGGGAACCGGTCCCCCGAACGAACCCAGTACGGCGACACGTCGTGGCCCATGAGCGACGAGTCGTAGCGCACACCGAACTCCACGAGCGCAGCGATGGTCTGTGCGGTCAGGTCACCCGAAGGGGCCCGGTAGCCGACCGGGGCGGTGCCCGTCAGCGCTTCGAGCAGTTCACAGCTGCGCTGCATGACCCAGCGTTCGCGGTCCGGGGACAGGCCGGGGTTGAACTCGTGGGCGTAGCCGTGCAGGCCGACCTCGTGACCGGCGTCGACCACCGCCCGGCAGATGTCGGGGTAGGTCTCGAGCGTGTGACCGGGGATGAAGAACGTGGCGGTGATGTCTCGCTTGGCCAGCAACCGCAGGATGCGGGGCACGGCGACCGCCCCGAACTCGCCGCGCGACATCGGGGTCGGGCTGGTCTGGCGGCGCTGCATCCACAGCGACGGGCCGTCGAAGTCGAACGACAGGCACACATAGCCCGCCGGGTTGGCGTCGAGGCCGGGCACGGACACGCTCATGGTCACTCCTACAGATCGAGAACGAGCTCGGGGGTCAGACTGCCGGAGCAGCAGATCATCATGGCGGTGCCATCCTCCTGCTCCTCCGGCGACAGCACCGCATCACGATGGTCGGGCGTACCTTCAAGTACGGCCACTTCGCAGACACCGCAGGCACCCCGTTCGCAGATGGTCTGCGTCGACAGGCCGGCCTTGCGCAACGCACCGAGGATCGTCGTTCCCGGCGGCACCCACAGGCGGGTGCCGGAACGGGCGAGTACCACGGTGTAGCCGCCACCGGTCGCAGCGTCGGCCACCGGGTCGAAACGCTCGACCGCGATCGTGGCACGATCGCGCCCGGCCGCAACCGCTGCCTGTTCCAACGCCGCCAGCATCGGGTTGGGGCCGCAGGCGTACAGCCGGGCGTCGGGCGGCGATTCGGCGACGATTCGCCGCAGGTCGAGCAGCGACCCGGCCTCGGCATCCACGTGCAGCCGCACGCGGTCGCCGTGGCGGGCCAACTCGTCGAGCAGCGCAGCCTGGTCGCGTCGGGCCACGGCGTAGTGCAGCCGCCAGGACCTCTCGCCCCTGCCTTCGAGGGCTGCGGCCATCGAGACCAGCGGAGTGATCCCGATCCCCCCACCGACGAGCACCGCCGGCCCCTCCTGCAGCGGGAAGGTGTTGCGCGGCGCGGACACCGTGAGCAGCGCACCGACCTGACCCCGGGTGAACAGCCACCGGGTGCCGCCGGTCGAATCGGCCGCACGCTTGATCGCCACCCGATAGGTGTCGGCCCGGCCCGACGGCAGCAGCGAGTACGGCCGAGCGAGCCCGTTGCCCAACTCGAGCTCGATGTGGGCACCGGCCTCCCACGACGGCAACGGCGCACCGTCGGTGGCGCGCAGCTCGAACAGGCGGACGTCGTCACCCGCCCACGTCAGGCGGTGCAGTCGGACGGGACGGTGGGCATCGGCAGCGGCGGTCACGGTGCCGTGGATCGTACCGGCGCCACCGAGCCGCACGCTCGGTGGAGATCGCACCAGGCCGGCGGAGCACCGGGGGCGAGAGAGAGGGCACACGCCGGACGACCGGCGGGGACCGCACCGGGCGCGCCGCACGACCCGACCGGTCGCCGGGATGGCAAGATCACGCCGAACAGATCCGGCATGGCCGACCGGCCGGCCGGCAGCCACGTCGAGGAGAACCTCCCATGACCACCACCCAGCTGCGTCGCTACGAGTTGCACGACGGCATGATGGACGACTTCCTCGCCTGGTTCCCGAACATCGTCCCGGTACGGGCCAAGTACGGGTTCACGGTCGAGGTCGGCTTCGCGGACCGTGAGACCAACCAGTTCGTGTGGGCCGTCAGCTTCGACGGGGACGAGGCCGCCTTCCGCGCCGCCGAGGCGGTGTACACCGAGTCGCCGGAACGGGCGGCCGTGTTCGCCGGCCAGCCGAGCCGGGTCGCCAAGATGCACCTCGCCCTTGTGGAGCCCGTCAGCGTCTGAGCACCGGCCGGTGCCGGTGGGCCGGGTGACCGGACCGGCCCGCCGGCACCGCTAGCGTCGGGGAGATGTTCCGGCGCCCAGACGACCTCCGCCGCCGCCTGCGCGAGGCCGGCGAGCAGGTCCGCCGAACGGCCGAGAGCACGATCGAGAACCTCGAGCAGCGACGCGGCGGGATGCCCGCCACCCGCTCCGCCCCACCCCGTCCGCTGGCAGAGATCCAGGCCGATCTCGATGCCCTCGTCGGCCTCGACTCGGTCAAGGAGCAGGTCCGGACGCTGATCGCCTTCCTGCAGGTCCAGGGACGGCGGCGCGAGCACGGCCTGGCCGGCGTACCCACCAGCCAGCACCTGGTCTTCCTCGGCAACCCCGGGACCGGCAAGACCACCGTGGCCCGGCTCCTTGCCGAGATGTACGGATCGGTCGGACTGCTGGCCAAAGGCCACCTGGTCGAGGTCGACCGGGCCGGGCTGGTCGGCCAGTACGTCGGGCACACCGCGGCAAAGACCAACAAGGCCATCCGCCGGGCGTTGGACGGCGTGCTGTTCATCGACGAGGCCTACGCCCTGTCACCGCCGGGGCTGCACAACAGCAACGACTTCGGCTCCGAGGCGGTCGAGACCCTCCTCAAGCGCATGGAGGACCACCGCGACCGACTGGTGGTCATCGCCGCCGGTTACCCCAAGTTGATGAACGCGTTCCTCAACTCCAACCCGGGGCTTCGTTCGCGCTTCGCCCGGGAGATCGCCTTTCCCGACTACGCCACGGCCGAACTGGTGGCCATCACCGAGAAGATCGCCACCGACGCCGATTACCGCCTCGGCCCCGACGCCCACGAGGCGCTCAGCCGGATCTTCGAGCGGGCCGTGCGCAACGAACGTTTCGGCAACGCGCGCTTCTCGCGCACCCTGTTCGAGCAGGCGATCAACCGTCAGGCGCTGCGCCTCGCCGGCGACCGGGGCGTGCACGACCTCGACGCCCGCAGCGTCGCCGTGCTCGACGCGGTCGACTTCGTCGAGGCCGCCGCGGTGCTGCTGCCCGGCGGCCGCTGACCACCACCGAGCCAGGGCCGACCGCCGGTTCCGACCGCTGGCGGACCCACCGGACCCGGCTGGACCCGGCTGCGTCAGCAGGTCGGCCAGGTCCGCAGCGGCCGTTCCTCCAGCGGCGGAACCCGCCGGTTGGCGAGCAGGCCGAGGCCGCGTGCCAGCACCGCCCGGGTTGACGCAGGGTCGATCACCTCGTCGATGTTCATGACCCCGGCCGCACCGTAGGGGGCGGTGACCGCAGCCATCTCGGCCGCGGTGCGGGCCTTCTCCTCGGCCGACATCCGGTCGCCGTAGAGCACGTTGACGCCGACCCCGGGGTCCATGAAGCCGATCTCCGCGGTGGGCCAGGCGTACAGCCCCTGGGTGTAGCCGGGCAGGCCGTTGAGGGCCTGCCACGCCAGGCCGAACGCCTTGCGCACGATGACCGTCATGCTCGGGGCGCTGCACAGCATCAACGCCTCGTAGAAGCGGATGGCCCGGTACAGCAGACGGTTGTGCTCCACCTGGCGGCCCACCAGGAACCCGGGGACGTCCTGCAGGCAGATCAGCGGGATGTTGAAGCTGTCGCACAGCACGAGCAGCCGCAGGCCCTTCTCGCAGGTGGCCGGGTCGAGCGTGCCGGCATTGAACATCGGGTTGGATGCCATCACCGCGACCGGCCAACCGTCGATGCGGGCGAAGCCGGTCCACAGGCCGCGGCCCATGTCCGGGCGCAGCTCGAACAGCGAATCGGGATCCGCGATGCGCGCCAGCACCTTGCGCATGTCATAGGCCCGTGACCGTTTGGCCGGCACCAACCCGGCCAGGTCGGGATCGTCCTCGATCGGCCCGACCCCCTCGGCCGGCACACGCGGCGCCGGGGTCCAGGCATTGGGCGGCAGGTAGGACAGGAACCGGCGGATCGCCGTATAGGCCTCGTCGAAGCTGTCCACCGCCAGGTCGATCTGACCGGTCTGGCGGGCATGGACGTCGACCCCACCGAGCTCCTCGAAGCCGATCTGCTCGCCGGTCGCCACCTCGACCACCCGGGGCGAGGTCACCGCCAGGCACGAACCGCGTACCTGTACCACGAAGTCGCTCATGGCCGAGGTGAAGCTCGACGCACCGAAGCTCTGGCCCACGATCGCGGTGGCCACCGGAACCAGATGGTTGCGCTGGGCCAGCTCCATCATCGAGGACAGCTCGGAGAACCCTTCGGCCGACATGATGTCGGGTACGCGGGCTCCGCCGGTCTGGCCGAAGTAGACGAAGGGATGCCCGCGGTCGATGGCCAGGCGCAGCAGCCGGTCGATGCGGCGACTGCCCACCACCGCGGTCGAGCCCCGCTTGACGGTGATGTCGTCGCCGCCGACCGCCACCGGACGGCCGTCGACGGTGCCGATCCCGCCGATCTTGCCGTCGCCCGGCGTCGAGCCGCGGTCCTCGAGCCGCATCGAGTGGGCGAAGGTGCCGAGCTCCTCGAAGGAGCCGGGATCGAGGAACCCGTCGAGGTGCTCACGGATGGTGCGCTCGCCACGCTCGTGGATACGGGCGATGGCGTCGAGGCCACCCATCTCGGTGCGGATCCGCCGGGCGAGCTCGTCCCGCTCGGCGATGAGGTCCGACAGCGGTGGCACGGCTACCGACGGTTCAGGGGCTGACGGTTCGGGCACAGCGGTCACTCCTCGCTCAGCACGTGGACCAGGTCGACAACGGACGTGACGTGTGTGGCCGGGGCTCACGGGTGGCCAGCCGGCGCAGGTCCTCCGCCAGGACCACCCGGGTGTCGGCCGGATCGATGACGTCATCGAGCATCATCACCTCGGCGGCCCCGTACGGGCTGGTCGCACCGACCTGGCGGGCGTATTCGGCCTCGCGGTCGGCCCCGGTGGCGTTGGGTCGCACGATGTTGACCGCGACCTCCGGGTCCATGAACCCGATCTCGGCACCCGGCCAGGCGTAGATGGCGTCGGCCACGACCCCGGAGCCGTTGAGCGTCTTGAACGCCAGGCCGAACGCCTTGCGCACGATGACGGTGAGGGTCGGACACGAGCAGTTCGACAGCGCCTCCCGGAAGCGCATGGCCTTGTAGAGCAGCCGGTCGTGCTCGACCTGCCGGCCCACCAGGAAGCCCGGCACGTCCTGCAGGAACAGCACCGGGATGTCGAAGCTGTCGCAGAGCACCAGCAGCCGGGTGGCCTTCTCGCAGCCGTCCACGTCGATCGCCCCGGCGCCGAACATCGGGTTGGAGGCGATGATGCCGACGGGGAACCCGTCGATGCGGCCGAACCCGGTGGTCAGGTTCCGGCCGATGGTGGGCCGCAGCTCGAAGAAGCTGTCGGGGTCACACAGCTTGGCGATGAGCCGGCGCATGTCGTAGCCCCGCTTGCGCTCGACAGGGACCACGGAGCGGATCGACGGGTCGGGCTCGATCGGGCCGACACCGCCCTCGGGCAGACGCGGTGCGGGCGTCCAGGCGTTGGAGGGCAGATAGGAGAGGAAGCGCCGGACCGCATCCCAGGCCTCCTCCTCGGTGTCGACCCCGAGGTCGATCTGACCGGTCTCCCGAGCGTGCACGTCGACCCCGCCGAGCGCCTCGAAGCTGATCTGCTCGCCGGTGGCCACCTCGATCACCCGTGGCGAGGTGACGGCCAGGCACGAACCACGTACCTGCACCGTGAGATCGCTCATGGCCGCCAGGAACGACGAACCGCCGAAGGACTTGCCCACGATGACGGTGGCCATCGGTACCCGGTGCCGACGGGTGGCCACTCCGGGGAAGGGCACGAACGCCGAGATACCCTCCGAGCCGAGGATGTCGGGGATACGGGCCCCGCCGGTCTCACCGATGTGCACGATCGGCGTGCCGTGCAGCAGGGCGTGGTCGACGAGGCGGTCCTCCTTGCGCATCGACACCAGCGAGCTCGAGCCCTGGCGCACGGTGATGTCGTCGCCGAACACCACCACCGGCCGGCCGTCGAGACGGGCGTGGCCGCCGATCTTGCCGTCGCCGGGGGTGTTCTCCCGGTCGGCGGGGTCGGCGGATCGGGCGAACCGCCCGAGCTCCCGGAACGACCCGGGGTCGACCAGTGCGTCGATGCGCTCGCGGATCGTGTGGCCACCGCGTTCGTGGATGCGGGCGATGCGCTCGGCACCACCCATCTCGGTACGGATCTTCTCGGCCCGTTCGGCCAGATCGGCCGCCAGCTCGTCCTGGTTCACCCGCTCTGCTTAGCGCACCCGGACCGACAGACTGGAGTCCATGACAGGACGTCGGCAGAGGCGATCGGGGCGACGGTCGACGCGCACGACGTGGGCCGCCGTCCTCGGCGTCCTCGCTGTGACGGGCGTGCTGGGCGCGTGCAGCGGCGGGAGTCGCGGAACCAACGGCGCCGGCACGGACGCAGCCTCGGTCGCGGTGGTCCCGACGACGGTCGCGGTTCCTGTGCTCCGCTGGGTTGCGCTCGGCGACTCCTACAGCGCCGGCCACGGGGGTAGCCGCAGCCGGGTGGTCCTGCGCAGCAGCGCGGCCTCGACCGCAACCGGACCGACCGCAGCTGGACCGACCGCAGCTGGACCGACCGCAGCCGGCGGCCCGGCCGCGGGTTCCCCGACGGCGGGCGGCGAGCGGGCGGCGTGCATGCAGGCCGAGGCCGACAGCTACGCCCGACGAGCCACCGAGCTGCTGGGGCCGCGACCCATCGAGCTGACGCTGGCGGCGTGCGGTGGGGCGCTCAGCAGCGACCTGACTTCCCAGCTGGCCGCCGCCGGTCCAGCCGGAAGGACCGATGTCGCGACCGTCACGGTGGGCGGCAACGACATCGGGTTCGGCGAGCTGATCCGGCAGTGCTCAAGCGGCAGCTGTCCCGACCTCGCGGCCGACCTCGCCGATCTCCCCGGGGTACCCGGTACCCCAGGCGGCGCCGACCGGACAGCCGGTGCCGGCGGTCCCGGTTCGACCGGCACGCCGGGCACGACCGGAGCCACTGATTGGGATCTCCTCGGCGACCGGCTCACCGCCCGTTTCGGCGACCTCGCCGGCTGGCTGCGACCGGGCGGAACGCTGGTGGTGCTCACCTACCCGCTGCCCTTTCCCGAGCGGGCCGGTGCCTGTCCTACCGGGGTCGGTCTCAACCGACCGGAGGACGCCGCCCTCGTCAACGCAGCCATCGTGCGCCTCGACGACACCGTGGTGGCCGCTGCGGCCCGTGCCGGCCGGCAGCACCGGGACCGCACCATCACCGTCATCGAATGGCGAACACCCGACGGCACCACGCCCACGTCCGAGCGCACCGCCGCCGACGGCAGCATGCGCCGGGTCGGATGGAACCCGGCTGGAATCTGCGGATCCGACCCGATGCTCAACGGGTTGCGGCTCGACACCGAACTCGCCGACAGCTTCCATCCCAGCGACCGGGGCCTCGACCTCGCGGCGGCTGCCGTCGCCGGTGAGGTCCAGCGCCTCGCCGGCCACTGACCGACCGGCCGGCGCGCACCGCAACCGCGTCCCCGGGCTGTGCGCCCGGGCTGCGCGCCCGGGCTGCGCGCCCGGGCCCGCCTGCCTACGGGCCCGGCGCTCGAGGTGACCGGAGCGGCGGTAGTTGACCGGGAGGCCGCACCTCCCTAGCGTCCAAGCGGCCGAGCAGGCCGCGCCACCGTCGCCGCGATCTCGGACTCGAAAGCAGGACCGATGACCGACGCCGACACCACCGACAGCGGTGCGGGCAGCGTCGCCCCCGCGGCGTCGGAGGCCGATCGTACGCCGGGCCGCCGACGGCTCCCCGCCGGTGTCCCGGCAGTCATCGGTACCGTCGCGGTGTCGACCATCGGCACCCTGGCCATGGCCACCGCGCTGGGCAAGCTGGTCTTCGACATCACCGGCCGCGCGCTCGATCTGGGCCTGATCGGACTCGCCGAGTTCCTGCCCACCGCCATCCTCGCCCCCCTCGTCGGTCCGATGGCCGACCGTTTCGACCGCCGCAAGGTGGTGGCCCTCGGGCTGCTGGCCGAGGCGCTGTGCGCGCTGGGGATGGCCCTGTATGCCGCATCGGATCCGACGCGGGCCTGGCCGGTGTTCGCCCTGGTCGCCGGGTACGGCACGGCACGGGCTGCGGTCACCCCGGCCCTGCGGGCACTGCCGGCGGACCTGGCCGGGGCGCAGCTGTCACGCGTGGTGCCGCTGAACTCGGCGGCCTGGCAGCTCGCGGTGATCATCGGGCCGGTGGTTGCAGGTTTCCTCTATGTCGGTGGACCGTCCTGGCCGTTCGTGTTCGGCACGGCGACGCTGTTGATCGCCGTCGTCCTCATCCTGCAGGTACCCGACGTGCGCAGCACGTCGGGCCAGCGGGCGGCCGGCACGGCATCGGCCACCGGACCGTTGCGGGAGGCGCTCGAGGGCCTGCGCTTCGTCCGGCGGACGCCGATCCTGTTCGGGGCGATCTCCCTCGACCTGTTCGCCGTGCTCTTCGGTGGCGCCGTGGCGCTGCTACCGGCCATTGCCGACACCCGGCTCGGCGTGGGCTCGGTCGGGCTCGGCTGGTTGCGCGCCGCAGGTGGCATCGGGGCGGGCACCACCACCCTGCTGTTGGCGTGGCGACCGTTGCGACGCCGGGTCGGCCGCGTGCTGCTGGTCGCCGTGGCCGTCTTCGGGGTCTTCACGCTGCTGCTCGCCTTCACCACCAACTTCGCCGTGGCGTTCGTCGCCCTGGCCGTGCTGAGTTCGGCCGACGCCATCAGCGTGTTCGTGCGCGGCACCCTCGTGCCGTTGGCCACGCCGGCGGTGATGCGCGGCCGGGTGATGGCGACCGAGAACGTGTTCATCGGCGCCTCCAACGAACTCGGGGCCTTCGAGTCCGGTGTTGCCGCCCAGTTGCTCGGGGTCGTGGGGGCTGTGGCCCTCGGCGGGATCGCCACCCTGGCGATCGTGGGGATCTGGTGGTGGCGCTTCCCGGCGCTGCGCAACGTCGACCGCTTCGAAGAGGTCATGGAGAAGGTCTGAACCCGTCGACGCAAGCCGACCGGCCCACCGACCGGCGCAGTCGACAGCCCGACCGGACCCACCTGGCCGCGGTGTGCGGCGATCAGGGGGCCGACGTGAGCGGCCCGAAGACCACGGGGAACACGGCGTCGTCGTCGATCCGTGAGCCGGGCGTCATGGCCGTGTCCTCGGGCCCAATGACCGGGTCTGCACCGGGGACAGGCGCCCACAACGCATCATCGCCGAGCCAGCGATAGGACACCGCGACCCGGGCGCGATCGGTGGGGTTGCCACGGCTGCGGTGCACGATGCGATAGCTGAACAGCAGAACATCGCCCGGTTCGACGTCGAACCCGATGATGTCGAACCGATCGGGATGGTCCTCGAACGCCTCGATCCGGTCGTCGAGTGCGGCGGCGCGGTCTCCGAAGTGGGGCCACATCCGGTTCAGGTCCTCCGTCGTGGAACGCTCCCCGAAGTACGGCCGGAACTCCTTGTCCCAGCGATGCGAGCCGGCCACGAACTCCAGAGCACTGGTGGACACCGTCGCCGGGGTCAACGCCACCCAGGTCGACGCCACCTGCGAACCGCGGATCGGCCAGAACGGCTGGTCCTGATGCCAGTGGAAGTAGCGCTCCGCAGCGCCCGCCGGTTTGACGAAGATCTGGTCGAAGTAGATGCGGATCCGCTCGCTGTCGAGCGCATCGGCAGCCAGTGCCGCCAGATCGGTGCCGAACACGAAGGCGTTGAAGGCATCGTCGCGGGCGTAGACGCGCCGGTCCATGCCGGTGCCGCCCGCCGAACCCGGCGACGCCAGCCAACGTTCGACCGCCGCCGACATCTGGCCGACCGTCGAGCCATCGACGGCGCCCGGCACCTTCACCACCCCGTCGCGACGGAACGCCATCCGCTGCGCCTCGGTCAGCCGGGCACGCCCGACCGCACCCGCCCCGATCTCCTCGCCCATGTCCGGAACTCCCTCCCGCGATCGGAGCGGCGAGATCCTGCTCACCGACGCCCGGTTGCCGCACCGCAGCGTAGCGAGCACCACGCGCGCCAGAACGCGCCGTCGTGGCGGGCCAGACCCGGCGGTTCGACGCGAGCAGGCTGCACCCACAGCAGGCAGGATCCGTGGCGGGCAGTACATTCGGCGGTCATGGCCGGCCCCGGAACGCCACCACCACCCGGACACAGCCACACCGCCGATGGCGACGCAGCTCGCCCGGGCACACCCAACCGACGCGAGGAGATCCTGGCGGTGGCCGCGGCCATCTTCGCCCGCAAGGGGGTGACGAACACCACGGTGAGGGACATCGCCACCGAGGCCGGGATGTTGTCGGGCAGCCTCTACCACCACTTCGCGAGCAAGGACGAGATGCTCGACGAGATCATCCGCAATGCCCTCGACGCCGACATCGCGCTCGATGAAGCCCTGGCCCGCTCGTCCGAGCTGGAGCCCCGGGCGGCCGTTCGTGAGTTGCTGCACCGCGGGATGCGCTTCGCTGTCGATCATCCGGATGTCAGTGCCATCATGCGCGACAGCTCGAAGGAGTTCGCCGGTACCGCGACCTACGAGCTGATCCGGCGGCGGGACCGGGCGATCCGCCTGGCCTGGACCAGGGTGCTCGAACGCGGCGTGACCGCCGGTGCCTTCCGGGCGGACCTCGACCCCGACCTCGTATTCCTTGCCATGATCTCGGTCGTCATCTCCTTCGGACGGTGGTACCGACCCGACGGCCCGCGCACCATGGACCAGATCGCCGACACCATGTGCGACCTGCTCCTCGACGGCCTCGCCAACCCGGTCTGAGCTCCGGCAACACCGACCCGCCGCTATCCACCGACCCGAGGCAGCGGACCCCCCCCCGGACGCCGGCCTGACGCCACGACCGGCTCAGCCGCTCCCCTCGGGCAGCTCGCCCGAGGGGGTCCCGGCTCGCTGCGGCAAGGGAACGATGGCTTCGACGACCGTACCCCCCGCACCACCACGGAATACCCGGCAGCGTCCGCCGACCACAGCCATCTGGTCGACCATGGCGAGCAGCCCGAGATGACCCGGCGCCGACGAGGTGCCCTCGGCGATGCCCACACCGTCGTCGGTGACCCGCAGCACGATCGCGCCGTCCTGCTCGTCGAACTCGACGAGCGCCTCGGAGGCGGCCGCATGCTGCTGCACGTTGGCGAGGGCCTCGAGCGCCACCCGGAACAACGAGGTCCGAACCGCTTCAGGCACGGTGACGGTGAGACGGTCCTCGATCCGCACCACCGGGCGTTGGTCGCCACCGGGCTCGACCTCGTCACGGTCCTGGTACAGGCGGCGCAGGGCCTCTCCCAGCGGCAACCCGGCCAAGGCCCTGGGATACAACTGGGGCAGCAGCTGCCGCAGTTCCTCGAGGGTGCTGCGCACCTCGCCGGTGATCCCACCGAGGCTTCCGTCCGGCACTGCGTCGTCTCGCTGCAGCAGGTCGAGCCGCAACGCCACCGCCGACAGCCGTTGCACCGGACCGTCGTGGAGGTCGGCGGCGAGGCGACGGCGTTCCCCCCCGGCGACGGCCGCCACCCGCTCCCGCAGCCGCTGACGATCGGCCTCTGCGGCCACCCGGGCGGTCTGGTCGCTCAGCAGCACCAGACGAGCGGGCCGACCGGCAAAGGTCACGGCGTTGCGCCCCGAGGCCTCGGCCACGAACCCCGAGCCGTCCTTTCGCCGGACCGGGAACAGGCCGCTGGTGCTGGTCTCCACCTTCCGTGCCCGACGGTCGGCCGCTGCGGCCACCAGCCCCTCACGCAGCTCCGGCTCGACGAGATCGGTCAGGTGCAGGCCGAGGAACTCCTCCTCGGAGTAGCCGAAGGCGTCGATGAGCGCCGTGTTGACGGCGAGCACCGCCAGGTTCTCGTCGTCGTAGACCAACATCGGCTGGGGATGGTTGCGGAACAGTTCCTCGTAGCTGGTGAACAACCGCTCGTAGCGCTCGGCGGCCTCGCTGGTCCGCTCGAAGTCGGCGGCGCGGTAGAGGGCCTCGCCGCACAGATCGGCCACGGTCAGCAGCAGCTCGCGGTCGGCAACCGGGATCGGGCGTGGATCGGCGAAGGCCACCCCGAACACGGCGGCGGGCGAGCCGTCGATGAGGATCGGGACCAGCCCGCCTGCGCCCCATGAGCCGAACTCGGACGGCTGGTTGGTCTCGTACCAACGGACGACGCCGTCGAGCAGGGCATCACAGAGCGCCGGAGGCGGTGGCGACTCGGGCGGCGCAGGGGCGTCGACCGTGCGGCCGGCGGGGTCGAGACCCACCGCCTGAACCACGTGGACCGCGCCGTCGCGCAGGACGCTGGCCCCCACTGCATCGGCCCCGAGGGTGACGAGGATCTCGTCGACAGCGACGGCGAAGACCTCGCTGACGGTCGCCGCGCGGGCGAGCGCGCTGGTCAGACGGTGCAGGGTGCGCAACCGGGCGGCCGATCGACGCTCCTCCTCGTAACGACCTGCCCGACGAACCGCCTCGGCGCACAACGACGCCAGCGACTCGCCGAACGAATGATCTGCAGGACGAGCCGTCCGCTGCGCGCCGAACGAGACCGCCAGCACCCCGAGCGGGAGCCCGTCGAGGGCAACGGGCAGAAACGCTGCACCGCCGCTGCCGTGCACCCAGCGCGACCCGGGGAACTCGAGGAACAACTCCTCGGCCGAGGCATAGTGCCGTGGCCTGCCGTCATGCAGGACCGCCTGCTCGGGCTCGCTGATCGCAGCAGCCACGGTGACCTCGGCCACCTCGATGGGGCCGGACCGTCGGAACCAGCGGCGTACCTGGCCGTCCTCGTCGATGAGCACCGCGGCCGCCACCGGCGCGTCGAACCCTTCGAGCAGGGCCGCCGTGGCCGTGTCGACGACCTCGCTGACGGTGGTGGAGCGCGAGAATGCCTCGGTGACCTGGTGCAGGGCCGCAGCGCGATTGTTGGCCTGCCGGACGACCTGACGCAGACCGATCCGGCGGAGCCCCTCGCCGCACAACGTCGCCAGCGAGGACACCAGCAGCCGATCCGACTCGGCGAGACGGTGTGGCGCCCGGTGCACCAAAGACAGGCTGCCCACCGTACGGTTCCCCACCACGATCGGTTCCACGACTCCCGAATCCCAGGACAGCCTGGGGGCGTAGGCGGGGAATTCCGCCAGGAGTTCGTCCCGGCTGTGGAACCGGCGGGCCTTGCCGTCGCGGATGACTGCGGACATGACGAAGTTCGGCGAGCCCGGGTGGATGGCGAACCGTTCGAAGGCCCGGGTGGTCGGCTGCAGCCGGGTGACCTGCACGACATCGTCGTCGTCGAGCAGACCGGCGCCGGCCCAACCGGCGGGACCTACCAGGTCGCGAATGGCCTCGAGCATGGCCTCGAGGGTTTCCTGTGGGGTCTCCGAGCGGGCGAACGCCGTGGCCGCGGCGTGCAGCGCCACGTTGCTGATCGTGATCCTTCGATGCTCGCTGAGCTGCGACGTCCGCCGGACCGCCTCGGCGGCGACGCCGGCCAGGCAGCGCAGGAACTCACGGTCCGAAGCCGGCATCGGACCAGGCCGCTCGAGCGCGACGACCAGGACACCGACCACGTCGGTGTCGACCAGCAACGGCACCAGCCCGCTGCCGGTCGCGACACCTGACCCGGCGAACCAGTCCGTCTCGACCCAACTCTCGGACCCCTCGAGCAGCGCGTCCCGAAGGGGGCCCCTCGGCTCGAGATCGTCGACGGAGTGCAACGCACCGAGCAGCAGCGGCCGACCCCGTTCGCCCGCCGGGAACACCCCGCGCGGCCCGGACCGGCGCACCAGTGCAACCGAGCACGGTGCCAGCACCTCGGCCGCTGCGTCGAGCACCGCATCGAGCAGGAGTTGGTCGCCGTCGGCATCGGCCGTTGCGGCGAAGACCTCGGTGACCCGCCGTAGCGCTGCGAGCCGACGGCCGTCGTCGGCAGGCACAGCGGCGGTGGCGTGGACTTCGGCGGGCACGGGGTCAACCTACTTGGACCCTGTGACAACGAAGCCGGAGCGGCCCTTCGCACACCTCACCGGGGCGAGCGGCCCCGACACGATCGCCGCGGGACCCACCCCCACCCGGAAATCCATGGTGGACGCGGGGTGCGGCGCCGACTACAACCGCAGTGTGCGATTCCAGGCGCGGACCCTCGAGGCAGTCGACGACGACGCCATGCAGCAGCTCTACCGGGAGCGCGGGTGGACCGACGGGCTTCCGGTGGTGGCTCCCACGCCGGCCAGGGTCGAGTCCATGCTCGCGTTCGGCGGCTTCGCACCGGACCAGGTCATCGGGGTCGAGCTGGTCAAGCAACGGGCGCTCACGGCGGAGAAGGTGGCGATCAACGCGGTGTTGGCCGGGTGCCTGCCACCGGACTTCCCGGTGGTGGCGGCGGCGATCGAGGCCATGTGCAAGGAGGAGTTCCTGGTGCACGGGGCCACCGCCTCGACGGGCGGGTGTGCCGTCCTGCTGGTGGTCAACGGGCCGATCCGCCGTCAGCTCGCCATGTCGTCCACCTTCTCGGTTCTCGCCGGCCCGGACCGGGCGTCGGTGTGCATCGGCCGGGCCGTCCGACTGGTGCTGCGCAACCTGCTCGAGGTTCGCCCCGGCGAGCTCGACCGCTCCACCCTGGGCCACCCCGGCAAGCTGTCGTGGTGCCTCGCCGAGGATGAAGAGGGCGGCGCGCCGTGGCTCCCGTTGGGCACCGAGCGCGGCATGCCCGACGACGTCAGCTCCGTCACCGCCTTCGCCGCCTCCGCACCCCGCCAGATCATGAACGAATGGACGACCGACCCCGTCGAACTGCTCACCACGGTGGTCGCGGAGATCAAGGCGACCATGCTGCACTACTCGATCTGGTCGGGGAACTACGCCGTGGTCCTGCCGCCGCAGATCCGCGCGGTCCTGCATCAGGCCGGCTGGTCCAAGGCCGATGTCCGCCGCTTCGTCTACGAACAGGCGGTGGTGCGTCGCTCCGACTGGGAACGGGTCGGCAAGGCCGCCGTGGTCAACGACCGCAACCGTGACTTCGAGTACCGGGCCCTGCCCTCGCCGGATCACCTGCTGGTGATCTCCGCCGGCGGGGAGGCCGGCGGATTCGCCGCCGTCATCCCGCCCTGGCTCGGCCCGAAGTCGGCCGCCACCACCGCCGCCATCGGCGTCTGCATCGACTGCTGAACCGGACGAGCCGAAAGGAACCTACCGATGAGTATGACCGTGCTCGACCCCAGCTTCGAGGAGGACGCCGCCACCGTCGTGTTGCCGCAACGGCCGCACAGTCTCGCCGGCGCCACCGTGGGCTTCATCTCCAACGGTAAGCAGGGAACCAAGGGATTCTTCGCCCATCTCGAGCGCCTACTGCGCGACGAGTGGGGCGTGGCCGAGGTGGTCTACCGCACGAAGCGGAACTACTCGGCGCCGGCAGAGACCGAGCTGATCAACGAGGCCGCAGGTTGGGCCGCCACCTTCGCCGGTATCGGCGATTGAGGCAGCTGCTCGTCGTGCAGTTTGCACGACGCTGTCAGCTCGGAACGCGCCGGCACCCCCGCCGTCGGGGTGATGACCGTGCCCTTCGTCAACGGGGCCGAGCTCATGGCCCAGGCGCTCGGAGTCCCGGGCTACCCGTTCGTGGTCATCTCCCACCCGATCTCCTCGGCAACCGACGCCGAACTCGAGGCCAAGGCCCGCCACACCCTCGAACAAGCCCGCCGGTTGCTGCTGACGCCATGAACGACCCGGCGCTGGTTTCGCCGAAGGAGCAACGGGGCAGATACCTCCCATGACGACCGAAACCACCGCGGTGTCGCCTCCGGCTCCGGCGAGACCCCAGCGGCGTCGGGCCGGCCACGCCCTGATCGCCCTCGCCCTGCTCCTCGGCAGCGGAGCTGCCGCCTCCTGCAGCAGCGACGACTCGGCCACCCCGAGCGGCACCTCGGTGAGCAGCAGCACACCGATGGGCACCTCGTCTCGGCCGACCACGAGCTCGACATCCGGCTCGACCACGGTTCCCGCACCAAGCACCTCCGCCGGGCCGACCACCATCGCCGCAACCACCACGACGGCAACCACCACGACGGCAACCACCCCGGCGATCCCGCCGACCACCACGGCACCGCCCGGACCGGCATTCCAGCCGGCGACCGCCGTGGTGGAACAGAACTTCCCCGGCACCAACCGTCTGGCGGTGCTCACCGATGTCCGCCTGGGCCGCAACGACGGTTTCGACCGGGTGGTGTTCCAGTTCCGCGACGACGACGCCCTGCCCGGCTACCTGGTCGACTACCGGCCGCTAC
>CAIXPF010000032.1 GCA_903921205.1 uncultured Acidimicrobiia bacterium
GCCGGGTCCCCGACCCGGCGTACGGCCGCATGACGGACGCGACGAGGGGGTGGGAGCCGAGCTCCCACCCCCTCGCTGCGTCCCGGTGCGGGAACGAACTACTTGTTGCGGCGGCCGTAACGGCGCTCGAAGCGCTCCACACGACCGGCGGTGTCCACGATGGTCATCGTGCCGGTGAAGAACGGGTGGCTGCGGTGGGAGATGTCCACCTTGGCCAGCGGATAGGTGTTGCCGTCCTCCCAGACAATGGTCTCGTTGGTCTGGATCGTCGACTTGGTCAGGAAGGCGTAGTCCACGGCGCGGTCCTGAAATACGACCGGGCGGTAGTTGGGGTGGATGTCCTTCTGCACGTTTCGTCCTCCAGCGTTCGGGCGGCCATCAAGTATGCCCGCTGGAGCGGCGCCGTGCCACGTCGGGGTCGCATCGGGCGACGGGATACGCTGGTCGGCGATGAGCGCCACGGTCACCACTCCCGTCATCGACCCCACCCTGGCCGACACCGACGAGGGTGAGCACGATCGGTTCTCCCACTACGTGCGCAAGTCCGACATCATGCGGGCGAACATCGAAGGCGTGCCGGCGGTGGCCCTGTGCGGCAAGAAGTGGATCCCCAACCGGGACCCCGACCGTTACCCGGTCTGCCCGACCTGCAAGGAGATCTACGACGCGTTGAAGGCCGCGGGCCGCTGAGCCCCGCTCGGGCCAGGCGGGATTCCATCGTGGACCGGCATCTCCTGGTGCACGTCTCCGGGCACGACCAGCCCGGCGTGACCGCGGCGTTGATGGCGCATCTGGCCGAGGCCGGCGCCGAGGTCGTCGACGTCGAGCTGATCACGGTGCGCGGACGGCTGCACCTCAGCGTGCTGATCGCGGTGACCAACCAGCGACCGCTCATCCGCGAGCTGCTGCTGATGGGCTGGGAACGCGGCATGCACATCGAGTTCGAGCCGGTCGATCCCGCCTCCCACGCCACGCGCAAGGCCCCGTGGTACGCCGTGACGGTGCTCGGCAACCCCATCGGCTCCGACGCAATGGCGGCGGTCACCGCGGCGATCGCCGACCACGGGGCCAACATCGAGCGCATCACCTGCCTGGCCCGCTACCCCGTCGCGGCCTATGAGCTGGTCATCTCGGCCACCGACATCGGGCCGATCCGCGAGCAGCTGGTCCTCGCCTCGCGGCGCATCCGCTTCGACGTGGCGGTCCAGCCCGACGGCCTGCAACGACGGGCCATGCGTCTCGTCGCCCTCGACGTCGACTCGACCCTCATCCAGGACGAGGTGATCGAACTGCTCGCCGACGAGGCCGGATGTCGCGAGGAGGTCGCCCGGGTCACCGCTGCGGCGATGGCCGGCGAGCTCGACTTCGAGGAGGCCCTGCGGGCCCGGGTGGCGCTGCTGGCCGGCCTCGACGCGGCGGTCCTCGAACGTGCCCGGCATCGGCTGCGGCTCACACCGGGCGCCCGGACCTTCGTACGCACCCTGAAGCGGCTGGGGTTCCGGACCATGATCGTGTCAGGTGGGTTCACCCACTTCACCGATGCCCTCAAGGAGGAGCTCGGCCTCGACCACGCCTTCGCCAACCGGTTGGAGATCGTCGACGGTGCCCTGACCGGTCGGATCGTCGGACCGGTCGTCGACCGCCGGCGCAAGGCCGAGATCCTGGCCGAGGTCGCCGGGGCCGAGGGCATCGAGCTGCACCAGACGGTGGCCATCGGCGACGGGGCCAATGACCTCGAGATGTTGGCCCGCGCCGGGCTCGGCATCGCCTTCAACGCCAAGCCGGTGGTGGCCGATGCCGCCGACACCGCCCTCAACGTGCCGTTCCTCGACGCCGTGCTGTTCATCCTGGGCATCCGACGCGACGACGTCGAGGCGGCGGATGCCGCCCCCACGTCCGCCCGCTGAGCGACCACGGGAGCCGGCCCGGGTGTCGGTGCCGGGCCGCGGGTGCTCAATCCTGCGAGCCGGCGCGCCGATGCAGGCAGCGTGCCGCTGCGACCCGACCCTGTGCGACATCGGTCGCGGTCGGGGTTGCGGTTGCGGTTGGGTTCCCGGCCACGCGGCTGGGGCTGGGTGCTGATGGCCCCGCTTCTCCTCGGCTGCGGGGCCACCCCCGGACGGGAGGTGCTGCTGGAGACCGGCGCTCCGCCGCCGACGTCGGATACGGCGAGCACCCTGGCCGCCCAGGACCGCAGCGTGCCGGCGTCGCGCCAGGCCCCTCGGGCCACGATCGCCGGCCGGGCCACCGTCGGCAACGTGTCGGCGAGCACCACCGCACCCGACGGGGCTGCGGTACCGGTCGCCCTGACCACCCCGGTCACCGTGATCGTGCTGTCCGCCGGGCCGGCCGGTGGCCCCACGACGGCGGCGACCAGCACGACCCGAACGGGTCCGGCAACCTCCACGACGGTCCGCTCGACCACGACCACCTCGGGCAGCGTGTCCTCGACCACGACGAGCCGGGCCGGCACGACCACCACCTCCTCCACCCCCCCGGCGACGGTCGAACTCCGCACCCGTAGCCGCGGCAGCACGGTCGTCGTCGTCGACGCCGCCGACGTGGCCCTGTACGTGTCACTCGCCGACCCGCCCGGGGTCTCGACCTGCGACGACACGTGTGCGCAGACCTGGATCCCGCTGTCGGGCTCGGTGACCGGGCTCGCACCGGGCATCGACCCTGAACGGATCGGCACCGTCACCGGGTCAGGCGGAACAGTCCAGCTCACCTACTACGGACGCCCCCTGTACCGGCACCGTGACGAACCGGCCGGCAGCGCGACGGGCCAGGGTGTCGACAGCCGGTGGTACCTCGTCGAGCCCGACGGCGACCCGGTCACGGCCTGACCCGGACGAACGCGACCCGCACGAACGCGACCCGGCGGGTTCCAGTCAGCCCTGAACGGGTGGTTGGAACGGTGCCGGGTCGAGGAACCGGCGCAGGACGTTGGTGGTGATGGTGGCGACATCGTTGACGTAGCCGTTGTGGGCGAGCGCCCCGTACCACGAGATCGACCCGACCGAGAACACCGCTCCCCCGGCGGGACCCTCGAAGAACACCACGTCGGAACGGACCTTGGGGTCGTCCTCGAGGATGGCGGTGGCCAGGAACTCCTCCTTGGTGCGCAGCATCTCGGCGCTGTGGTCGAACGAGGTGGCGAGCACCACCGCATGGGCCGGCGAGCCGAGCGTGCTGTCGAAGCGGTCGATCTCCTGGCCGGCGGCGCCACCACCGATGCCGAACCCACCGAACACCTCGCCCTCGACACCGTCGAAGATCCATGCCGCACGGCCGTCGATACTCTCCTGGTGACGCCGGTAGGGCGACGCCCGGTCGAAGCCCTGGGCGGCGAACCCGACGCCGACGAGCTGGTTCGGGGCTCGGCCCAGACGGCGCCACAGGCCGCCGTACTCGCCGCCGAAGGCGTGGTAGTACTCGCCCGGCTCGGCGATCCAGCCCCGGGTCCCGTCCTCGGCCCGACGGACCTCCATCACCCACGGCTCGTCGGCGCTCCACGCCACCCGCCAGTAGAACCCGTTCCCGCCGAGGTACATCAGCCGGCCACCGTCGCCGAGCCAGTCCGCCAGCCCGTCGAGCATCGGCGTCGACCAGTACTCGGGATGGCTACCGGTCATGACCACGCGGTAGCCGTCGAGCAGCGAGCGGCCCTCGCGGTGCAGGTCGTCGTCGGTGATGACGTCGAACGTCACCCCGAGCGCGGTGAGGTAGGCGACGAGGTTGGTGTCGGCGGTGAACGCCCAGCCATCGGCCCCGGGACGCAGGTTCAGCACCGGCCGACGCCGCGACGACACCATCACCCCGCTGTGGTCGTCGTGGTACTCGTACATGCTGTAGCCGACCGCCGGATGGTCGCGGATGTAGCGGAACTCCGGCCGCAGGCTCGTGTGCGCGGCGAAGAACTCGGCGCCGCTGATACTCATGCGGTGGTTGGCGTAGGCCCAGTAGGTGGCGGTGGGCAGCAGCAGCGCCACCGGCGCGGTGGCCGCACCCGCTGCCGGGCGTACCACGAACGGGACCCGGTCCACCTCGCCGTCGGCGGCGGTGATCCGGAAGGCGTACAGACCCGAGGGCAGACCGGCCGGTACGGTCAGGCGGAGGTCGGCCTGCCAGCCGGCATCGGTGAGGTCGTCACGATGGAAGTGGATGGCGCCGTACTGGGCCGGGTCGTCGGCCCAGCGTTGCACCGAGCCGTCCCAGCACGAGCCGGTCACCGCCCGGGTGGGGCTCTGGTGGGTGCGACCGTGCAGCGACCGCGGCCCGCGGTCGTGCACCGTCACCGTGCCGATCCCGACCGAGAAGTCCCAGGCCGCCCACTGGTCGTCGTCGGCCGAAGGTGCCTCGCCGAGCAGGTCGCCCGGCGCACGGCCCTGCAGGACCGGGGCCTCGAGCCGGCCGTCGAAGGAACCGGCGAACACCAGCGGGCCGGGGCCGACCCCGACCCCGACCAGGTCCGGAACCACGGCCTCGGTCACGTCACCGTGCAGCAACAGGCGATCGCTGGGCAAGCGGGTGGGCAACGCCTCGTGACGCAGGACGAGCCTGCCGGTGGCCTGGTCGAACCCCGCGGCCACCCGCCACCACCGACGCTCCGACAACGGACGGGTGGTCTGCACGAACGATTCGGATGCGCCGCCGACCCGCAGACCCGGCCTGCCGTCGTCACCGAGGGACAGCTCGAACCCGCCGAGGCGGGCCAGCACCTGGCGGCCGCCGCCGAGGCGCGTCGGGTACACCAGCACCTCGAAGGTGAAGCTGCCCAAGCCGCCCAGCCAGGCGTCGGCGGGGATCTCCACCGACGAGCCGGGCCGCAGCGGCTGGTGACCGACGTCGATCGATTCGGGCCACGACGCCCCGGTGATCGCCCGTTGGTCGAGGACCTCCTCCCGGAAGCCCGGGCCCTTGGAGGACGGATCGCCGCAGATGGTCCGGACCACGTCCACCCGGCAGGGCCCCGGTCCGGCGCCCGCGTCGGGCTCGGCGCTCATCATCAACTCGATCTGGTCCCCGGGCCGGGCGGCGAACGGATCGCAGTAGCCCACCAGGGTCTTGGTCACGACGGCTTTGGACACGATGTCTGTCTAGCCAGTTGCGGAACGGCGTTCACACCCATCCTCCCTCGGGTGGTTCCCGGCCTTCGAAGACGACCTGCCCGTCGCCGGCCTCGGCGAGCCGTACCCTGCCGTGCAGCGCCCGTCCGTCGCCGAGCTGCGCCGACAAGCCGTACGTGCGCAGGAAGGGGTCGTGTTCGGGCAGGCGCGCCGACACCCGCCAGGCGCAGCCGTCGTCGGCCACGGCGACGGTGGCATCCTGCACCGGGGTGAGCCGGCCGTCGAGCCACAGCTTGGCGACCGGGAGCACGCAACCTCGCGGATCGTCCCGCTCGGCCGCCACAACCCCCGACGGCGGGACGGGGCACCCGGGCGGTGGCCGGTCGCGCTCAGGTCCGTCGTCATGTCCATCGTCATGTCCATCGTCATGCACATCGTCATGTCCATCGTCATGTCCATCGTCTGCCATGGCGGTGAGTGTATCGAACACGTGTTCGTTATTCGATAGGAATTGCCGCACCGGGTCGGATACGGTGCAGCCATGCCCGAGCCGGAAGCCGCACCTGCAGCGCTCGCCCTGTCCTTCGAGGTCGAGGGCCGTCGGATCACCGGGCTCGACTGGGGCGGCTCCGGGCCGGACGTCCTCCTGCTGCACCCCAACGGGTTCTGTGCCGGCATCTTCGACCCGGTGGTGGCCCACCTCACCGACCGGTTCCGCTGCTTCGGGTTGGACCTGTGTGGGCACGGCGGCTCCGACGGTCCGGCCGACCTCGACCGCTTCACCATGGAGGGCATCGCCGAAGACGTCGCCACGGTGCTCGACCATCGGCCCGGTTCGTCGGTGCGGGTGGTGGGGCACTCGCTCGGCGGCGTCGTCGCCACCCTGCTGGCGGCCATCCGCCCGCAACGGGTCGCGCAACTGGTCCTGCTCGAACCGGTGATCATCCCGCCACCCCCGCTCAGCGACCGCACCGAGGGGCCCTCGCCGATGTCCGAGGCGGCAGGCAGACGCCGTCGGGTCTGGACATCGCGTGACGAGATGCGCGAGCGCTTTCGCACCGTCGCCCCGCTTTCGGGGTTCGATCCGGCTGCGCTCGAGGCCTACCTGCGCCACGGCGTACGCGATCGGCCCGATGGCCAGGTCGAACTGGCCTGCGACCCGGCCATGGAGGCAGCGGTGTTCGCGTGTACGCCCGGCCCACGCGGCGGCTGGCCGGCGTGGGAGCACCTCCCCCGCCTCACCGCGCCGCTCACCATCGTGTCCGGCCGCGACACCAATCTGCCCGACGGACTGTTCGAGCAGCAGGCGCGCCATGCCGGCTGTGACCATCTCCGGGCCGACGGCGGCCATCTGTTCCCCCAGGAGCAACCGGTGGCCACCGCGGCGCTGCTGGCCTCGCTGCTGCGCTGAAGGGGTCCTCAGGACTGTTCTGGATGGACCTCCGCCGGGTTGCGCCGGGCCCGGAGGTGACGGATGACCTCGATCACCACGGTCACGCCGACCGCGGCGGTGAAGGCGACGAGGAAGGCGAGCGTGTGGTTGTCCTCGAACGTCTTGCCGCCCACGAAGCCGAGCAACGCGGCGTAGGTCGCCCAGATCGCGGAGGCCAGCAGGTCCCACAGGGCGAAGCGCCGGCGCGGCTGGCGGGTGACCCCCGACGACACCGTCACCGCCGTGCGGCCGCCGGGGATGAACCGGGCCGTGACCAGCAACTGGCCGCCGCGGATCGTCAGCTGCCGGGCAGCCCAGTCCAGCCGCCGCTGGCCCTTGTCACCACGGAACATGGTGCGCCGCAACAGGCCCTCGGCCGAGATGCCGAGCTGGTAGGCGGCGTTGTCGCCGAGGAAGGCGCCGAGCCCGCCGCAGAGGATCACCAGAGCCAGGTTCTGGTCGCCCTGGCCGGCGGCGACCCCGCCGATGATCACCAGCGTCTCGCTGGGCACCACCGGCACCACCGAGTCGGCGAAGGCGATCAGGAAGATCACCAGGAGGAACGACGGCGAACCCGACAGGCTCGCCAGACGATCGAAGAAGTCTCCGAGGAAAGCAGCGATCACGGGCGGACGGACTCCACAACGCAAGGGTAGTGACCGGCTGCAGCCCTCGGCGCGCTCAGCCCGGCGGTGCGGTCACGCAGGTGCGGTCACGCGGGTTCCGTCAGACGCCTTCGGCCCGGCAGGTTCAACGCACCGTCGAGGACCCGGGACGGGCGAAGCCGACCGCGGCGTAGATGTCGGGCTCGTCGAGGGTCTCACGCTCGAGCAGCAGCCTGGCCAGCGCCTCGAGCCGCTCCCGGTGATCGGCGAGCAGGCCGAGGGCGATCACGTAGCACTCGTCGATGATGCGACGCACCTCCTCGTCGACCAGCTGCTGGGTCCGCGGCGAGGTCGCGTCGACGCCGGGCAGCAGCGGACCGTCCCCGGGCCGGGGCAGCACGGCGACCGGCCCGATGACCGCCGACATGCCCCACCGGCCCACCATCTGCCGGGCGATCTGGGTGACCTTCTCGAGATCGGACTCGGCGCCGGTGGTCACGTTGCCGTACACCAGCTCCTCCGCCGCCCGGCCACCGAGGGTCATGACGATGCGGCCACGCAGGTAGGCCTCGTCGTAGTCGTAACGATCCGCCTCCGGCGCCTGCAGCGTGACACCCAGCGAGGCACCGCGGGGAATGATCGAGACCTTGCGCACCGGGTCGGCGGGGTTCATCAGGATCCCGGTCACGGCATGGCCGGATTCATGCACTGCGGTGCGTTCCCGTTCAGCGGGGCTGACCGTGATGGCCCGGGCGGTACCCAGCATCACCTTGTCGAACGCGTCGGTGAAGTCGGCCTGACAGACACGCACGCGCCGACGCCGGGCTGCCAGCAGCGCCGCCTCGTTGACCAGGTTGCGCAGGTCGGCACCGACCATGCCCGGGGTCGACGCCGCCACGGCGGCGAGGTCCACGTCGGCGTCGAGGGGCACCTGGCGGGTGTGCACGGTCAGAATCGCCCGGCGGCCCACGATGTCGGGCGGGTTGACCACGACATGACGGTCGAACCGGCCCGGCCGCAGCAGCGCCGGGTCGAGGATCTCGGGCCGGTTGGTGGCGGCCAGCACGATGACCCCGGCAGCCCCGGCGAACCCGTCCATCTCGGTCAGGATCTGGTTGAGGGTCTGCTCGCGCTCGTCGTGACCGCCGATGCCCGCGCCGGAGCTGCGGGCCCGGCCGATGGCGTCGAGCTCGTCGATGAACATGATCGCCGGGGCAGCCTTCTTGGCCTGCTCGAAGAGGTCACGCACCCGGGAGGCGCCGACGCCGACGATCATCTCGACGAACTCCGATGCCGACAGGGAGAAGAACGGCACCCCGGCCTCGCCGGCCACCGCCCGGGCCAGCAAGGTCTTGCCCGTCCCGGGCGGACCGGACAGCAGCACCCCACGCGGGATGGTCGCACCGAGCCGCTGGTAGCGCTCGGGGTTGCGCAGGAAGTCGACGATCTCGATCAGCTCGTCCTCGGCCTCGTCGATGCCGGCGACGTCGGCGAAGGTGGCCCGTTTGGGCTCGTTGTCGACCCGCTTGGCCCGCGACCTGCCCATCCCGGTGAGCGCACCGGCACCGCCTCGCCGGAACATCGCCACGAACAGCCCGACCAGCAGCACCGTCGGACCGAACCCGAACAGCAGGTTCTGCCAGAACGGCACGGGTCGGGTCAGCGACTGGGCGTTGACCGTGACCCCCTTCGCCAGCAGCAGGTCGATCACCTTGTCGTCGCCGAGGCTGGGCCGTTCGGTGCGGAACAACGTGACCGCCGCACCCGTGCCGCTCCGGGGGTTGTCGGCACCGTCGCCGCCCGGTTTCACCGGGGCCAGGAACGAGCCCTCGATGGCGCTGCCGACCGAGGTGACCTCCTCGACGTTGCCGGCGTCGACCTCGGTGCGGAACTGGCTGTAGGACACCCTCGCCCGGGTCGCGGCCTGTCCACCGGCGAACCAGCTGTAGATGAACCAGTTCATCAGCAGCAGCCCGAGCAGGATGATCCAGAAGCGGGGTTCGCGTGGCAACAGGCCGGCGCCGGAGGGGCGCGGCGCGAGCTGCGGGGGGTCCTCGGGCAGCCCCTCCACGCGCCACGACGGCGGGGAACCCTGACGGTCCTCCTCCGGGACGATCCTCGATGTGCTGTCGGAATCCGACACCCGACCTCCTGGGCAGTCCGCCCGAGTATCGGCACGTCGGCAGCCCGGGTACATCCCCTATCGGGTCAGCCGGTCACCGTCGGTCACCGTCGGTCATGACCGGCACGTCAGGTGGCAACCGGCTCCGGGCTGTGGGCTAGCCTGTACCGGTGCTGTCGCGGCAACGGCTCCGCCTGATCACGTGTCTCCTCGGAGCCGGCGCCGCCGCTCTCGCGGCCTGTTCCCCCGTCCCCGACCGGGTGAGCACCGACGGTCGGGCCGATGTAGCCGTCGCCGCTGCGGACGGCACCGACGGCTCGCCCGCAGCACCGCCGCCCGCAGGGACCGTCGTCGCCGAGACGCCGCCTGCCGGCATCACCACGGCCGCCGGCACCCCGACCACCACTCCTCCGGTACCGACCACCGCCGCACCGCTCGATCTGTACGCCTTCACCCGAGCCGGCATGCTGGCCCCGCAGGTGGTGGGGGTGACGCCGCTGGTCTACGTACCCAACAGCGATGCCCATTCGCTCACGATCATCAACCCGGCCAACGGCGAGGTGGTGCGCACCCTGCCGGTCGGGCTGCTCCCCCACCACGTGACGCCGAGCTGGGATCTGTCCACGCTGTACGTGCTCGACACCGCCGGCAACGCCCTGTTCCCGATCAAGCCGGGCACGACCGAGATCGGGGCGGGCATCCCCGTCGAGGACCCCTACAACCTGTACTTCACCCCGGACGGGCGGTACGCGCTGGTGATCGCCGAGCGCTACCAGCGCATCGACATCCGCGACCCGGTGAGCTGGAAGCTGCTGCACACCATCCCGGTCCCCCATCCCGGGGTGAACCACGGCGACTTCTCACCCGACGGCCGGTACTTCTACGCCAGCTGCGAGTTCTCCGGCTGGGTGGTCAAGGTCGACCTCGTCGAGCTGCGGGTGGTGACCGAGGCAAAGGTCGGGATCGAGCCGATCGACGTCAAGTTCTCACCCGACGCCACCCGCCTCTTCGTCGCCGACCAGGCCCGCGCCGGCGTCCTGGTGCTCGATCCGGGCGATCTGCACGAGATCGGCTTCATCCCCACCGCCCGGGGCACCCACGGCCTGTACCCGTCACGCGACGGCAAGAAGCTGTACGCCACCAATCGCCTCGGCAGCTCGGTGTCGGTGATCGACTTCGCCACCAACCAGGTGGTGGCCACCTGGCCCATACCGGGTGGCGGGTCGCCGGACATGGGTTCGGTCTCCCCCGACGGCAGCCAGTTCTGGGTAAGCGGCCGTTACCACAGCGAGGTCTACGTGTTCGACACGGTGACCGGCCAGGTGACGATGAAGATCAAGGCCGGTGGCGGTGCCCACGGCCTGACCTACTTCCCGCAGCCGGGCCGCTACAGCATGGGCCACACCGGCAACTACCGCTGAAGGGACCGCACGGTAGCGTCGGGCGCCATGGCTACCTACGAAGAGGGTCTGGAGATCCGCCGCGCCGTGCTCGGCGCCGAGTACGTCGATGCCGCCGTCGAGGGTGCCGACGACTTCACCCGGCCGCTGCAGGAGCTGGTGACCACCTACGCCTGGGGTGCGGTGTGGGGTCGCACCGAGCTCGACCGCCGCACCCGGAGCATGCTCAACCTGGCCATGCTCACCGCCCTGGGCAAGCCCCACGAGCTGCGCCTGCACGTGCGTGGCGCCATCACGAACGGGGTCACGCCGCAGGAGATCCGCGAGGTGCTGCTGCAGACCGCGATCTACTGCGGGGTCCCGGCCGCCATCGATGCCTTTCGCACCGCCCACGACGAGCTGAAGCAGCTCGGGGTCCTCTGATGGATCCTGCCCGGCACCGGCGCCGATAGGCACCGCCAGGTGAACGACGCGGTCCCGCTGCCCATCGACGCCGTGCTGGGCGAGATCGGCCGTGCCGTCACCGCCCGTCGCCGGGTGGTCGTCGCCGCCGAGCCGGGCTCGGGCAAGACCACCCGGGTCCCCACCACCGTGGCCGGGGTGGTCGGTGGCCGCGTGCTGGTGCTGGAGCCACGGCGGGTTGCGGCACGGGCAATGGCCCACTTCCTGGCCCGGCAACGGGACGAGCCGGTCGGCGGGTTCATCGGCCTCACCACCCGCGACGAACGTCGCACCAGTGCCCGCACCCGCATCGAGTTCGTCACCGAAGGGGTGCTCACCCGACGTCTGCAACGCGACCCCGAGCTCGCCGGGGTCGACGTGGTGATCTTCGACGAGTTCCACGAACGTTCCCTGCCCGCCGACACCGGGCTGGCGCTGGTGCTCGACACCGCCGGCAGCCTGCGGCCCGACCTCGCCGTGGTGGTGATGTCGGCCACCCTCGATGTCGCCGCCACCGCCGGGCTGCTCGGTGGGGCCGCAGTGGTGCGGGCCCCCGGCGCCGCCCACCCGGTCACGACCCGCTACCTCCCCATGGCCGCCACCAGCCCGATCGAGCCCGCCGTGGCAGAGGCCGTACGCCAGGCCCTCGACGAGGGTCCCGGCGACGTGCTGGTCTTCCTCGCCGGCGCGGCCGAGATCCGCCGGGTCGAGCAGCGTCTGGCCACGGTGCTGCCGTCCGCCGTCCGCGCCACCGTGGACATCCGACCGCTGCACGGGCAGCTGACCCCCACGGTGCAGGACCGCGCCCTGGCCCCCTCACCCGCCGGGCGACGCAAGGTCGTGCTGGCCACCAACATCGCCGAGACCAGCCTCACGGTCGACGGGGTCCGGGCCGTGGTCGACAGCGGCCTGGTCCGGCGGGTCCGCACCAGCCGGGCGGGTGAGGGAACCGGTCGTTTCGGACAGCTCGTCACCGAGCGGGTCAGCCAGGCCGAGGCCGACCAACGCCGCGGACGTGCCGCAAGGCAGGGACCGGGCCGTTGCTACCGCCTGTGGGCCGAACGCGACCAGGCCGGTCTGCGACCGGCGCCCCGGCCGGAGATCCTCGAGTCGGACCTGTCCGGCCTGGCCCTCGACCTCGCCGGCTGGGGCATCGCGGACCCTGGGGCGCTCGCCTGGCTGGACCCACCGCCTCCCGATGCCCTCGACGAGGGCCGGCGAACCTTGCGCAGCCTGGGCCTGCTCGAGCCGTCCGGCCGGCTCACCGCCGACGGGCGGGCCGTGTTGCAGGTGGGCCTCGAACCGCGGCCCGGTGCGGTGGTACTGGCCGGCAATCGCCTCGGCGGGGAGGCACCCGGGCTCGCCGCGGTGCTCGCCGCGTTGCTCGAGGAGGGCGACGTGTTCACCGGTGGGCCGGGTCGCCGCTCCGCCGACCTCGGACTGCGACTCGACGCCGTCCTCGGACCAGGACGGACCGGCGGCGCGCTACCCCCGGGGATCGACCTGCAGTACGCCCGCCGCGACCGGGTCAGGGCACGCGCGGCACGTATCGCCGAGCGCGCCCGTCGACTCGCACAGACCCAGCATCCGGACCCATCCGGCCGCCCGGACCCGCCCGTGCGTGGCGATGCCGCCGACCGGCCCGACCGGCCCGACCGGCCCGACCGCACCGACGACGTCGTCGCCGGCTTGCTGTTGGCCGGGCTGAGCGATCGTCTGGCCCACCGCCGGCCCGACGGCAGCGGCCGCTTCGCCCTGCGTCACGGTGGCGGGGCCCGCGTCGACGCGGCCGATCCGCTGGCCCGCGCCGCCTTCATCGTGGTGGCCGACGCCGGCGGCCCGGCACCGGCCGGGCCGACACCCGGATCGGGCACCGGCCGGCAGCAGGCCACGGGCCCGTCCGGCGCAGACCTCGTGGCCCGGCTGGCCTTTGAGATACCGGTCAGCATGTTGCCGACGGGCGAGCGCGTCGTCACCGTGCGATGGGACCCGACGATCGGTGACGGCGGCGACGTCTCGGCGCGGCTCGAGGAGCGCCTCGATGCCCTGGTGCTCAGTTCGGGCCCGCTCGCGCTCGGTGAGCTCCGACCGGCCGAGGCAGGCCCCGCCCTGTTCGAGGGGATCCGCCGCCATGGCCTCAAGCTGCTCGGTCACGCCGCCGAGGCCGAGTCGCTGCGCCTGCGCATTGCCTTCTGCCGCCGGCTGATGCCCGAGCAGAGCTGGCCCGACCTCGGCGACGAGGCCCTCCTCGGCTCGCTCGAGGACTGGCTCACCCCGTGGCTGGGCGGGGCCCGGCGTCGGCGCGACCTCGCGGCGATCGACCTGCGTGAGGTGGTCACGTCGCTGCTCGACCCGGCCGCCCGCCGAGCCGTCGACCGGCTGGCCCCGGCCCGGATGTCCGTGCCGACCGGTCGGTCGGTGGCCATCGACTACGGCGCCGAGCGGCCCACCCTGGCCGTCAAGCTGCAGGAGCTGTTCGGCCTGCGAGCCCTGCCGGCGTTGGCCGAGGGCCGCGAGCGGCTCGTGGTGCAGCTGTTGTCGCCCGCCGGGCGGCCGGTCGCGGTCACCGACGATCTCGAACGGTTCTGGACCGGCGCGTACCAGCAGGTACGGGCCGAGCTGCGCGGGCGTTACCCGCGGCATCCCTGGCCCACCGACCCGCTGTCGGCTCAACCCACCGCGGCCACCAACCGGCGCTCGCGCTGACCTCCGCAGGGCACGGCCGGTCGGTAACGTCGACCTGTGCCCGAGTTCCCAACGGTCGGTGACGACGGCCGACACTGCGTCCCCACCTCCCCGGCCGGGCCCGACCGCGCCCGGCCCGACAGCGCCCGGCCCGGCCGGTTCCGGATCCGGATCCGCCGAGCGTTGGTCGTTCCGACGGCGATGGCACTGGCCGCGCTGGGGCTCGGGGCCTGTGTCGGCCCGGACGACCAGGGCTCCCTGCCCGAGCGGACGGCGACGTCACCGGCCGGCAGCCCGTTGCGCTGGAGTGCCTGCACCGGCGATGCAGACCTCGCCGGGCTGCAGTGCGCCACCCTCGCCGTCCCCATCGACCACGCCGACCCCGGCGGCGGCACCATCGAACTGGCCCTGGCGCGCCGTCCGGCGAGCGGCAAGTCCGGCGAACGGATCGGCTCGCTGGTGGTGAACCCCGGCGGCCCCGGCGCATCGGGCGTCGAGTTGGTCGGACAGCTGGCATCGGCCATGGACGACCGGGTTCTCGACCGCTTCGACCTCGTGGGCTTCGATCCACGCGGGGTGGACCGTTCCGCCAGGGTCTCCTGCATCGATGACAAGGCAACCGTCAACGCCCTCGACGGCGACCCGGACACCCCGGCCGAGATCGCGCAGGCCGTGGCCGTCCAGCGCACGGTCAGGGACACCTGCCTCACCCGCTACGGCGACGGTCTGGGGCATCTGTCCACTGCGTCCACCGCGGCCGACCTCGACCTGATCCGGGCCGCTCTCGGCGACGACAAGCTGACCTACCTCGGTTTCTCCTACGGCACCGAGATCGGGTCGGCCTACGCCACGCGCTACCCCGACCGCATCCGGGCGTTGGTGCTCGACGGGGCGGTTGCCCCCGACCTCGATCAGGTCGAGCTGGCCCGCACCCAGGCCGAGGGCTTCGAGCGGGCCTTCGCCAACTTCGCCGACCGCTGCCGCACCGACCGTCGCTGTGCGGCGGCACCGGACGCCCGTGCGCTCTACGAGCGGGTCCGATCCCGGGTGGAGCAGGGTCCGATCCCGGTGTCCCGCGCCGGCGAGGACCGCGACCTGGCCATCGGCGATTTCCAGATGGGCGTGGTGAGTGCGCTCTACGACCAGGCCCTGTGGGCGTACCTGGCCCGGGGTTTGGCCGAGGCCGCCGCCGGTGACGGGTCGACGATGCTTGCCCTGGCCGACCTCTACCACGATCGGGCCCCGGACGGCAGCTACCCCAACAGCGAGGACGCCAACCTGGCCATCACCTGTGCCGACACCGCCGAACGCAACGACCGTGCCGACGCCGAGCGGTTGGCCGCCGAGTTCGCCCGGACCGCCCCCACCTTCGGCGCGCAGCTCGGCTGGTCGGCGATGTCCTGCGACGGTTGGCCGGCGCCGCAGGACGAGCGGCTGCCGGTCTCACTGGCCGGCGGCACCAAGGCGGGGTCGGACCGGGCGATCCTCGTCGTGGGGACCGTCAACGATCCCGCCACCCCCTACGCCTGGGCCCAGCGGCTGACCACAGCGCTGGCCCCGGCGGCCCAGCTGCTCACCTGGGAGGGCGAGGGCCACACGGCGTACCTGAAGTCCGACTGCGTCACCGACGCCGTGGACGCCTTCCTGCTGACCGCGAAGCGCCCGGCCGGCGGCACCCGCTGTGCGGCCGACACCGGCACCGACAACGCCTTCGCCGGCATCGCCCCCGAGCTACGCGAGGTCCTGCGCGGCGACGGTGGCCTCACCGACGCGGTGGCCGACTGCGTGGCCCAGGAGGTCGCTGCCAAGATCGACCCGGCCGACCTGATCGGGCTCTACCAGGGCGAACTGTCCGACGAACTGCAGGGCATCATCACCCGGGCCACCACCCGCTGCGTCAGCGGCCGCTGACGCAGCGGCAACCCGGCATGCGCCCGACCACGGCACGCCGCGGCTGCGGCCCCACACACCCGGCTCTCGCGCACCCAGGTCTCGCGCACCCGGCCGGAGCGGCCCGGACGCGGCCGCTGCCCGCCCCCGGGCCGCCGAGGCGGTGGGGACGGGCAGCGTGAGGTCGGTTCCGCGATCCGCGGGGACCCTCCGGAGGGCGTCGCTCAGCGCGACAGTTGACGCAGCACGTAGCGCAGCACGCCGCCGTGGCGGTAGTACGACGCCTCGGTCGGGGTGTCGACCCGCACCCGTGCGGTGAAGGTGCGATCGCCGGCCTGGACGACCAGCTGCGTCGGGAACGCCGAGTTGGGGTCGCTGACCTCGGCCAGGCCCGCGATGGTGATGGTCTCCTCGCCGGTGAGACCGAGCGACGCCACCGACTCGCCGTCGAGGAACTGCAGGGGCAGTACGCCCATCCCGATCAGGTTGGACCGGTGGATCCGCTCGAAGCTCTCGGCGATGACCGCCCGCACGCCGAGCAGCGCCGTGCCCTTGGCGGCCCAGTCCCGCGACGAGCCCGACCCGTACTCCTTGCCGGCCAGCACCACCAGCGGGGTGCCCTCGGCGGCGTACTGCACGGCCGCGTCGTAGATCGGCACCACGTCGGGGTCGGGCAGGTGGCGGGTCACGCCGCCCTCCACCCCGGGAACCAGCTGGTTCTTGATGCGGATGTTGGCGAAGGTGCCGCGGATCATGACCTCGTGATGGCCGCGACGGGCGCCGTACTGGTTGAAGTCGACCGGCTCGACGCCGCGCCCCTGCAGGTACAGACCTGCCGGTGAGCTGGCCCGGATGTTGCCGGCAGGCGAGATGTGGTCGGTGGTGACCGAGTCGCCGAGCACCGCCATGACCCGGGCGTTCACGATGTCGGTGAGCGGCGCCGGCTCGGCGGGCATGCCGTCGAAGTACGGGGCCCGAGCGATGTAGGTGGAGTCGTCGCTCCAGGCGAAGCGATCGCCGCTGGGGGCGGCGATGGCCTTCCAGCGGTCGTCGCCCTCGAACACCGCGCCGTACTCCCGTGCGAACTGCTCGGTGGTCACGTTGGCGGCCACCGTGTCGGCCACCTCGGCGCTGGTCGGCCAGATGTCGCGCAGGTACACCGGCCCGTCGGTGCCCTCACCGATGGGCTCGTTGTAGGGATCCCAGTCCATCGTTCCGGCCAGGGCGTAGGCCACCACCAGCGGCGGCGAAGCCAGGTAGTTCAGGCGCACGTCCGGGTTGACGCGGCCCTCGAAGTTCCGGTTGCCCGACAGCACCGCCGACACCGACAGGCCGGCCTCGTTGACCGCCTCGGAGACCTCGGCGGGCAGTGGCCCGGAGTTGCCGATGCAGGTGGTGCAGCCGAAGCCCACCAGGTTGAAGCCCAGCTCGTTGAGGGCGTCGAGCACGCCGGCCTGCTCGTAGTAGTCCATGACCACCTTCGAGCCGGGGGCCAGCGAGGTCTTGACCCAGGGCTTGCGCTGCAGGCCCTTCTCCACGGCCTTGCGGGCCACCAGACCGGCGGCGAGCATCACCGAGGGGTTGGAGGTGTTGGTGCAGCTGGTGATGGCGGCGATGGTCACCGCACCGTGATCGAGGGTCACCTGCTCGCCCGAGGCCAGCGTGACCGAGGTCGGCGTGGACTGGGCCCCGGCCGAGGACAGGGCGCCGGCCAGTGCCGTCTTGGCCTCGTCGAGGCGGATGCGGTCCTGCGGCCGGGACGGGCCGGACAGCGAGGGCACCACGGTGCCCAGATCGAGCTCGACGGTCTCGGAGAACACCGGCTCGCGGCTGGGGTCGTGCCACAGGCCCTGTTCCTTGGCATAGGCCTCGACCAGGGCGACCTGCTCGGCCGGGCGACCCGACAGCCGCAGGAACCGCAGCGTCTCGTCGTCGATGGGGAACACGGTGATGGTCGAGCCGTACTCGGGCGACATGTTGCCGATGGCCGCCCGGTTCTCGGCCGGGACCGAGGCGACGCCGGGGCCGAAGCACTCCACGAACTTGCCGACCACGCCGTGGCGGCGCAGCAGCTCGGTGACGGTGAGCAGCAGGTCGGTGGCGGTGGCGCCCTCGGGCAGCGCGCCGCTGAGCTTGAGGCCGACGACCTTGGGGATCAGCATCGGGATGGGCTGGCCCAGCATGGCCGCCTCGGCCTCGATGCCGCCCACACCCCAGCCGACCACGCCGATGCCGTTGACGGTCGGGGTGTGGCTGTCGGTGCCGACCACCGTGTCGCAGAACGCCACGCCGTCACGGGCGATGACCACCTGCGAGAGGTACTCGAGGTTGACCTGGTGGCAGATGCCGGTGTTGGGCGGTACCACCGAGAAGTTGCGGAACGCCTGCTGACCCCACTTCAGGAACTCGTAGCGTTCCCGGTTGCGCTGGAACTCGAGGTTGGCGTTGAGGTCGAAGGCGTTGTTGACCGCGAAGTGGTCGACCTGGATCGAGTGGTCGATGACCAGGTCGACGGGGACCAGCGGGTTGATCTTCTGGGGGTCGCCGCCGAGTCCGGCCATGGCATCACGCATCGCGGCGAGGTCGACGACCGCCGGCACGCCGGTGAAGTCCTGCATGAGCACCCGGGCCGGGGTGAAGGCGATCTCCTGGTCGGGCTCCACGGTGGGATCCCACTTCGCCACGTTCTCGACGTCGGCGGCGGTGACCGCCACGCCGTCCTCGAAGCGCAGCAGGTTCTCGAGCAGCACCTTCATCGAGTAGGGCAGGCGGGCCACGTCGAAACGGGCGAGCGCGTCGAGGGCATAGATGTCGTAGGAGGTGCCGGCCACCGAGAGGGAACGACGGGCACCGAAGCTGTTGACCGCAGGCATGGGCGCGAACGCTAGCGGCCTGGTGCGCCCCGGCGCGCAACGACACAGCCGGAAGCGCCGTCACGAGGCCGGCCACCCGCGTAAGGTGCCCCGCCATGACGAGGATCTTCGAGGGTCGCCGCGTGGTCGAGGTAGCCCGCGGTATCGCCGGCCCCTACGCCACCATGTTGCTCGCCGATCTCGGTGCCGACGTGATCAAGGTCGAATCCGCGGCGGACCCGTACCGGGCCGAGCCCGGCTTCCAGAGCCTCAACCGCAACAAGCGCTCGATCCGTGAGCTGGAGCTTGCCCCGCTCCTCGCCGGCGCGGACGTGATCGTGACCGACCGTCCCGGTACGGCGTGGCGGCTCCGGGCCTTCGCCCCGACCGCGGTGATCGTGTCGGTCGCACCGTGGGGTGAGCGTGGCCCGGCGGTCGAGGACCCGGCGTCACCGTCGTTGCTGGCCGCGGCCTGCGGGATGGCCTGGAACCAGCAGTCCTACACCGAGGGCCCGGTGCACCTGGTGCAGCCGCTGGTGTCCTACGCCACCGCCCCGCTCGCCGCCCTGGCCGCCGCTGCCGGGCTGCTGCTGCGCGACCGGACCGGCGCCGCCCCGACCTACGAGGTGTCCCAGGTGGCGGGGGCCGCGGCGTTCCAGCTCGAGCAGTTCCGCAACGGCGACCGGGTCGAGGACCGGGCAGGATCGGCACCGATGGGGTCGAAGGGACGGGTGCCGGTCTACCGGCTGTTCCGCTGCGCCGACGACCGCTGGCTGTTCGTCGCCTGCGGCACCGTCCGCTTCTACGAGCGGCTGCTCGAGCTGATCGGCCGCCCGGAGCTGCGCCACGATCCCCGCCTGCCGTCCCCGCCCTGGGGTCTGATGTCGCTCGACGCGGTGGCGTTCATCGCCCCGTTGCTCGAGGCGGCGTTCGAGACCCGGACCCGCGACGAGTGGCTGCGCCTGCTGCGCGAGGCCGACATCCCGGTCCAACCGGTACAGAGCCGCGAGGAGTTCCTGGCCTCGTCGCTGAGCGTGAGCAACGAGCTCACCGTGCAGCTCGACCATCCCGAGCTCGGCCGGGTGCGCATCGGCGGCCGGCCGGTGCGGTTCGCCTCCGGCGACGGGTCGATCGAGCGCCGGGCCCCGTTGTGGGGCGAGCACGACGACGAGGTCCGTGCCGAGCCCGGCCGACCGGCGCCGGACCCCGAGCACACCGCCTGGCCCGGCCAGGGAGGCCCGCCGCTCGACGGCGTCCGCGTGCTCGATCTCGCCTCGTTCATCGCCGGGCCGGTGGTCAGCCGGCACCTGGCCATGCTCGGCGCCGACGTGATCAAGGTCGAGGCCCCCACCGGCGACCCGTTCCGGGCCTTCGGCGAGGCCTTCGCCGCCTGGAACCACGGCAAGCGCTCGATCGCCCTGGACCTGACCACCGAGGCCGACCGGGCGATCCTGCACCGGCTGGTGGCCACCGCCGACGTCGTGACGGAGAACTTCCGGCCCGGGGTCGCGGCCCGGCTCGGCTGCGACTACGACACGTTGCGGGCCATCAACCCCGAGCTGATCTACCTGTCCTCCCCCGGGTACGGCGTCGACCCCGAGCTGGCCTCGGCCGCCGCCTTCGATCCCCTGCTTCAGGCCCTGTCCGGGGTCATGGACGCCCAGGGCGGCGATGACGAGCCGGTCTTCCTCACCCCGCCGTTGCACGACGTGATGGCCCCGATGCTCGGGGCGTTCGGCGTGGTGGCGGCCCTGAACCATCGCCAGCGGGGCCATGGCGGACAGCGGGTGCTCACCTCGCTGGCCCACGCCGCGCTGGCCTGCCAGATGGCCGAGGTCACGCAGTACGAGGGGGCACCGCAGCCGCTGCGGGGCGGGTTCGACTTCAAAGGTCCGGGCCCGCACCTGGAGCTGGTCGAGACCGATCACGGCTGGGAGGCGGTGGACGGCCCCAACCGGGTCGCGGTGAACACCACCGGGTTGGTGAACAGCCCGCTGGCCACCGCCAACGAGCTCGTGGTCACCCACCACCACCCGACCTTCGGCACGGTGACCGCGTTCGGGCAGCTGGTGAAGGGTGCCGGCGGGCCGCCCGAACGGGGTCCGCTGCTCGACGAGCACCGGGCCGAGATCCTCGCCGAACTCGACGCCGCGGCAGGGGCGTGACGGGCGAGGCGGGAACCGGCCCCCACCGGCAGGCCGGCGACGACGCGGCCGGGCACCGACCGGGCCGGCCGACCGTGGACTGGCTGATCGAACGGTTCGGGCTCACCCCGCTCGAGACCGAGGGCGGCCGGTTCCGCCAGGTCTGGCGCTCGCATCGCCACTGGCCCGGCAACGACAAGCCGGCCGGGACCGCCATCGTGTTCCTGCTGACCTCCGACCCCGGCGACTTCTCGGCGCTGCACCGCCTGCCCACCGATGAGGTGTGGCATCGCTATCTGGGCGACCCGGCCGTCCTGTTGCTGCTGCACCCCGACGGCAACAGCGAGACCGTCGTGCTCGGCGAGGACCTCGCAGCCGGGCAGCAGGTCTTCGCCGTCGTCCCGGCCGGCACCTGGATGGGCTGTTCCGTGCCCGCCGGCGGCCCCGACGGCTGGGCCCTGCTGGGCTGCACCCTCGCCCCGGGCTTCACGGTCGAGGACTACGAGGGCGGTGACCGCGACGACCTCGTGGCACATCATCCCGACCGAGCCGAGCACATCGAGGCCCTGACCCGGCCCGGTGAACCGACCCGCATGGCGCCGACGGACCCGATCTCGGGTCAGCACGACCCGACAGCGGGCTGAGGACCCTGCGGCTCAGGACGTCATCGCCCCGTCGACGAGGTACTCGTGGCCGCTGCAGTAGACGCTGTCGTCGGAGGCCAGGAACAGCACCAGCTTCGCCACGTCCTCGGCCGAGGCCGGCCGGCCGATCGGGATGCGCGGCACCAGGACGTCCCGCCAGTTCTCACCGACCTCGGTGATCATCTCGGTGTCGATGATCCCCGGGTGCACCGAGTTGACCCGCACCCCGAACGGCGTCAGCTCCTGCGCCGCGGCCTTGGTCATGCCCCGGACCGCCCACTTCGATGCCCCGTAGGCGAAGGCGGTGCCCGCTCCACGCATGCCGGCGATCGAGCTGATGTTGATGATCGAGCCCGACCGCTGCTGCTTCATGGGTTCCGCCGCCGTCCGCATGCCGAGGAAGACACCGAGGGCGTTGACGTCCATCACCTGATGCCACAGATCGACCGACGTCTCCGTCATGGGCACCACCCGGAAGATCCCGGCATTGTTGACCAGCACATCGAGCCGGCCGGCCTCGCCGAGCACCCAGCGCACCACCTCGACCCAGTCGGTCTCGCTGGTGACGTCGTGATGGCGGAAGCCGCCACCCACCGAGCGGGCCACAGCCTGCCCCGCCTCGTCGAGGACGTCGGTGACGAACACCTGCGCCCCCTCGCCGGCGAACAGCTGCGCCTCGGCCGCCCCCTGCCCGCGGGCGCCGCCGGTGATGAGGGTTACCTTGCCGTCGAGTCGAGCCATGACCGGCGATCCTTGCAGACCGCTGCCCCGGTCGCCCGGGGGAGCGGCGACCCCGATGGTGCCATCGGTAGAGTGATCCCATGAAGCGATCGACGGTGGGCCACATGCACTGTTCCATCGCCCGCTCGCTCGACATCGTCGGCGAGTGGTGGACGCCGTTGATCCTGCGGGACGTCTTCCGGGGGATGCGCCGCTTCGAGGAGCTGCAGACCAGCCTCGGGATCGGTCGCAGCGTGCTCTCGGACCGCCTGTCCACCCTGGTCGACGCCGGGGTCCTGGAGAAGCGCCAGTACCGCGACCACCCGGCCCGCTACGAGTACCGCCTCACCGACATGGGGCGTGACTTCTACCAGGTGCTGCTGGCCCTCAAGCAGTGGGGCGACACCTGGCTTGCCGAGGAGGAGGGCCCGCCGGTCACCCTCATCCACGCCACCTGCGGCCACGAGGTCACCCCGGTGTTGACCTGCAGCCACTGCGGCGAGCCGATCGCGGCACAGACGATCCGCTCCCCCAACACCCCGAACTGACCCCGCACCGGCGACCCGCCGTCGCCTGCGAGTTCTGTCGTGTCACGCATTTGCCTCGACAGACGTGGCCCCGGTCACGAAAGTCAAGTAGGTTCAGGCTGTCCACACCGACACGATCGCCGGCCGACCGCCGGCGAACAGGGGAGAACGGCATGGCCACCTCGGGTTCGATTCTCGGCAACTCGGTCCTGCGTCGGGAAGACCCGACCCTGATCACCGGGGCCGGGAAGTACTTCGACGATCTCCGTTTCGACGGCATGCTGCACGTCCACTTCGTGCGCTCGACCGTCGCCCACGGCATCATCACCAACATCGACACCAGCGAAGCCGAGGCGATGCCCGGGGTTCGCAAGGTGTACACCGGCGCCAACATCGGCCTCAAGGACTTCCTGGCCTTCCCGATGATGCCGCCGTCGCTCAGCCGCCCCCCCATCGCCCGTGACCGGGTCCGCTTCGTCGGCGACATCGTCGCCGCCGTCGTCGCCGAGACCAAGGCCCAGGCCGTGGACGCCGGCGAGGCCATCGTCGTCGACTACGACCTGCTCCCCTCGGTCACCTCGCCGATCGCCGCCGCCGCCGCCGATGCGCCGCTGCTGTTCCCCGACCACGGCAGCAACGTCTGTTTCGAGACGCAGCTCGGCGACGACGTCGACGCCCTCGCCGGTGCCGACAAGGTCGGCACGGTACGCATGGTCAGCCAGCGTCTCGCCGGGGTGCCGATGGAGCCCAACGGCATGGTCGCGGTCCCGAACGAGCCCACTGCCGGTGGCCTGACTGCGTGGATCACCCACCAGGGTCCCCACGGCGCCCAAGCCGCGATGGCTCCCGAACTCGGCCTCGAGCCCGAGCAGCTGCGGGTGGTCTGCCCCTGGGTCGGTGGCGGCTTCGGCCCCAAGGCCGCTGTCTACGTGGAGTACCTGATCACCGGCAAGGCCGCTCTCGACCTGCAGGCACCGGTGAAGTGGACCGAGACCCGCTCCGAGGACATGGTCTCGCTGGTCCACGGCCGTGACTTCGTGATCGACGTGTCCCTCGGCGTGAAGAACGACGGCACCATCGTCGGCCTGAAGGCCGAGGTGGCCGCAGCCGCCGGTGCGTACCCGATCATCGGCGCCATCCTGCCGATGCTCACCCAGCTGATGTCGACCGGCGTCTACAACATCCCGACGATCAACTTCAAGGCCCAGACCTTGATGACCAACAACACCAGCATCGGTGCCTACCGCGGCGCCGGTCGCCCCGAGGCGACCCAGATGCTCGAGCGGGTCATCGACGTCGCAGCCGCCGAGATCGGCATGGATCCCGTCGAGATCCGCATGAAGAACTTCTTCGCCCCGTTCTCGAGCCCCATGACCACCATCACCGGGGCCAACTACGACTCCGCCGACTACGCCCTGCCCCTGCGGGAGGCCGTGGCGGCGTCGGGCTACCAGGAGCTGCGTGCCGAGCAGCAGCGTCGGCGGGCTGCCGGTGACCCCAAGCTCCTCGGCATCGGGGTATCGGCCTACGTCGAGATCACCGCCCCGGTCGGCCTGCACGTCGAATACGGCAAGGTCGAGGTGCACGCCGACGGTTCGGCCACCATGTACGTCGGCACCTCGGTGCACGGGCAGGGCCACGAGACGGCGTTCTCGATGCTCGTGTCGGACGTGCTCGGGATCCCGATGGACCGCATCAACCTGATCAACTCCGACACCGCCACCGTGCCCCGTGGTTCGGGCACGCTCGGCTCCCGGTCGCTGCAGACCGCCGGTTCGGCCGTGCACGTGGCCTCCACCGAGGTGCTGGCCAAGGCCAAGCAGCTCGCCGCCCACCTCCTCGAGGCCAACGTCGACGACATCGTCAAGGGCGAGGGCGGCCTGCAGGTGGCCGGTGTGCCGGCCAAGGCGGTCAGCTGGGGTGAGTTGTCGGCTGCCGCCGACGACGACAGCCGTCGCCCGGAGGGCATGGAGCCCGGCCTGGCGCACGAGCTGGACTTCGACGGGGGCGACTCGACCTTCCCCTTCGGCGCCCACGTGTCCGTGGTCGAGGTCGACACCGAGACCGGCAAGGTCAGCTGGCTGCGCCACGTCGCCGTCGACGACTGCGGCCGCATCCTCAACCCGATGCTGGTCAGCGGCCAGCAGCACGGCGGCATCGCCCAGGGCGCAGCCCAGGCGCTGTTCGAGTGGGTGCAGTACGACGAGGACGGCAACCCCATCACCGGCAACCTGATGGACTACGCCATGCCGTCCGCGGCGGAGCTGCCCAGCTTCGAGACGCTGAACACCCAGACCGACTCGCCCCGCAACCCGCTCGGTGCCAAGGGCATCGGCGAGTCGGGCACCATCGGCTCCACCCCGGCCATCCACAACGCCGTGGTCGACGCCCTCGCCCACCTCGGGGTGCGTCACGTCGACATGCCCTGCACCTCCGAGCGGGTGTGGGCAGCGATCCAGTCCGCTCGCTGAGCCACCACGAACGAACGGCCCGGTTCCGACCGGACGGGCCGTGATCGCACTCCGGGGCGCCCGACAGGGCGCCCCGGAGCCGCGTCCGGATGCGGTCGGAGCCGGGCGCAGGCCGCGGCCGGCTGCGGTGGGCGCAACGTGGCCCCCAAGGGTCTGCCGCCGGCCGACGACGGCCGTTGGGCCCTGTCCCCGTCGCTCGGCGCAGACGGACACTGGACCCGGGTCCGCCGGACCCGAAGGAGGGTTCCAGCCATGAGCATCTGCCGAGCATGCGGTGCGCACGAGGACGTGCACGAGGGCATGTGCCGCTCGTGCCGCACGATGGGCAAGGGCAACGAGGCCGAGGCCGCCCGTCTGCAGCACGAGCCGGACGACCCGACGCTCGAGCCGAGCCACGACCGTTCCCATCACGGGCGCCACCAGGGAGCCTGACGAACGTCACCAGGGTTCACCCCCGGGGCGCGAGCACCGCTGCCCGGGTCACCCGGGCGTGGTGATCTCCTGCAGGAAGGCCTCGACGTCGGCGCGGTGACGGGTGCGGGAGAACGGCGGCAGGGCCCGGATGATCTCCCATCGATACCGCGCGGTACCGAGGCGGCGATCGAACACGGCCACCACGCCCCGGTCCGAGGCGCTGCGGATCAGCCGCCCGGCCGCCTGGGCCAGCAACGTCGCCGCACGCGGCACGTCGATCACCCCGAACGCGGCGCTGCCGGCCCGGTCGCGTCGCGCCTCGAGCAGCGGGTCGTCCGGCCGCGGGAAGGGCAGGCGGTCGATGGTGACCAGCGACAGGGTCTCGCCCGGCACGTCGATGCCCTGGAACAGCCCGGTGGTGGCGAACAGACAGGCCGCAGGATCGGCCCGGAACGTCTCGATGAGCCGGGTGACGGGCAGGTCACCCTGGGCCAGCACCGGGAAGGGCAGCTTCGGCCGAAGCGCCGCCACCGCGGCCTCCAGCGCCCGCCAGCTGGTGAACAGGGCCAGGGTCCGTCCGCCGGCCGAACGGATGAGGGCCTCGAGGTCCTGGTGCAGGGCGTCGCGATAGCCATCGGCACGAGGATCGGGCAGGTGCAACGCGCAGTAGAGCAGGCCGTGGTGCTCGTAGTCGAAGGGGCTGCCCACGTCGAGCTCGTCGAACTGGTCGGAGGCCAACCCCACCCGACGTGCCATGCCTGACGGGATGGTGGCGCTGGTCAGCACGGCGGTACGGCTGCCCCACACCGTGGCCCCGAGCACCGGGCCCACCTCGATGGGAGCCACCGCCAGGCGGGGCTCCCCACCGTCGGGCACCCAGGCCACGTAGTTCTCGGGGAGATCGAGCACCATGTCGAGCTCGTCGGTGAGCGACGTGGCCAGCCGCTGGGCCCGCGCCCGCCGCTGGTCGGCGTCGGCCACCGAGGTCTGGATGGCCCGCAGCGCCGTGGCGATCACCTCGACCCGGCTGCGCAACAGCACCAGGGCGTCGATCACCTCGGTCGGCAACGGCCGCGGCAACCGCCGGCCCAGATGCGGACGCAGGGTCGCCAGGGCTGCGGCGCCGGCCTCGATCACCGCTGCGGCCAGCTGCGGATCGGCCACCACCGCCCGCACCCGACCGGCGAACGCAGCGAACCGTGGCGCCCCCATCTCGAATCCGAGGGTCGAGGACAGCACGTCCTCGAGCTGATGGCACTCGTCGACCACCACGATGTCGTGCTCGGGCAGCACCCGGTCGCCGGACCCGATGTTCACGCCGTACAGGGCCAGGTTGGCCACGACGATGTCGGCCTCGGCCGCCTTGCTGCGAGCCTGCTCGGCGAAGCAGTCCCCACCCCGGGGGCAGCGGGCTGCTCCGGGGCACTCGTCGCCGCTCACGCTCAGCGCCGACCACGCCCGGGCCGACGGCTCGATCGGCAACTCGGCCCGATCGCCGCTGACGGTAATGTCGGCCCAACCGAGCAACTGCTCGAGCTCGGCCTGCACCGACTCGCCGCCGAGCTGCAACTCGGCCTGCCCCAGACCCGCCTCGACCTCGTCGATGCGCTGACGGCACAGGTAGTTGGCCCGGCCCTTCACCACCGCCCAGCTGAACGGATGGTCGAGGTGCTCCCGCAGGAACGGCAGGTCCTTGGCGTCGAGCTGATCCTGCAGCGCCTTGGACGCGGTGGCGACCACCACCTTGCGGCCGCTGAGCACCGCCGGCAGCAGGTAGGCCAGCGACTTGCCGGTGCCGGTCCCGGCCCGCACCACCAGGTGGCGTCCACCGGCGATCGACGCCGCCACCGCCGTCGCCATCCGCCGCTGGCCGTCCCGGGCCTCACCGCCACCGGGCAAGGCCGACACCACGGTGGCGAGCGCGGACTCCACGGCGCCGTCCGTCGCAGCTGTCGCGGCCGTCACGTCCGGAGCGGTCACCGGCCCGCCAGGTCGGTCAGGACATCGAGCAGCACGTCGGCGCCGGCGGCGAGATGGGCGGGCTCGGTGTGTTCGGCCGGGTTGTGGCTCAGGCCACGATGCGACGGTACGAAGATCATGGCGGTGGGACACACCCGGGCCAGCATCTGGGCATCGTGACCGGCTCCGGAGGGCAACCGCAGCGTGCTGAGCCCACGACGCCGGGCCGTGGCCTCGACCAGGTCGACCATTGCCGGATCGAACGCGACGGGATCGAAGCGGACCAACGACTGCGACGACACCTCCAGGTGCTCGGCCTCGGCCACCTCGGCGGCGAAGACGGCCAGACGTCCTTCGGCCTCGGCCAGCGTGTCGGCGTCGGTGTTGCGCAGGTCCACGGTCATCGTCGCCCAGGCCGGCACCACGTTCACCAGGTTCGGGTGCATCAGGACCCGTCCGACGGTGCCGACCTGTCGCCCGCCCAGTTCCGCGGCGAGTTCCCGGACGAAGGTGGCGACCCGGGCCATCGCGTACGCCGGATCGCGTCGTAGGCCCATCGGCGTGGTCCCGGCGTGGTTGGACTGCCCGACGAAGGTGAGCTCCTGCCACGAGATGCCCTGCACGCCGGTGACCGCGCCGATCACCACGTCCTCGTGTTCGAGCACCGGGCCCTGCTCGATGTGCAGCTCGACGAAGGCGAACGGCGGCCGGGCCGGTGCCGGCCATACCCCGAGGTATCCGATGCGGGCCAGCTCCTCGCCCACCGTGACACCGTCCTCGTCGGCCGCGGCGAGCGCCGCCTCCGCCGTCAGCGCCCCGACGTGCACCAGGGAGCCCATCATGTCGGGCGTGAACCGTGCCCCCTCCTCGTTGGTGAACGCCGCCACCGCCAGCGGCCGGCGGGTCCGCAGGCCACGCGCCGCCAGCGTCTCGATCGCCTCGAGCCCGGCCACCACCCCGTAGGCCCCGTCGTAGCGGCCTCCGGTGGCGACGGTGTCGAGGTGGGAGCCGCACAGCACCGGGTCGAGCCCGGGCTCGGTGGCACCGGCCGTCCAGACCCCGACGATGTTGCCCACGACGTCGATCCGGACCTCGAGGGCAAGGTCCTCCATCCAGCGGCACAGCAGGTCCCGCCCCGCCTTGTCGGCATCGGTCAGCGCCAGCCGGCACGATCCGAACTCGCCCACCGGGGCCAGCTCCGCCAACGCCGCCAGACGGTCTCCCAGACGATCGACATCGATCCCGGATCCGCCGGAGGGGTTGCGCACCCCGACATCGTAGGGGGCAGACCCGCTCGGCAGCCGACGGTGGCACCTACCCCGGCCCCGACCCCGACCCCCTACAGTGACCGGCCGATGGAGCTCTCGACCCTCGACCTGGTCCTCGCCGCGCTCGCCGCACTGGCCGCAGGGATGGTGAACGCGGTCGCCGGAGGCGGCACGCTGATCACCTTCCCCACGCTGGTGGCGTTGGGGCTGCCGGCGATCACCTCGAACATCACCAACACCGTCGCCCTGTGCCCCGGATACTTCGGTGGCACGTTCGCCCAGCGCCGGGACCTCGCCGTGCAGCGCAAGCGGATCCCGGGGATCATGGCCGCCGCCGCCGTGGGCGGGCTGATCGGCTCGGTACTGCTGGTGCTGTCTCCCGAGAAGCTGTTCCGCGACCTCGTGCCGTTCCTGCTGCTGGGCGCCTGCGCCCTGCTGGCGCTCGGCGACCGGATCAAGGCCGCGCTCCCTCCCCGACCGTCGCTCGACGGGGACACCGAGGCCGGGGCGTCCCCGCCCTCGGTCATCGCCTCGGTGTTCGCCATCGGCATCTACGCCGGCTACTTCGGTGCCGGGATGGGCATCATCGCCCTCGCCGTGCTCGGCCTGGCCCTCGACGACTCGATGGTCCGCATCAACGCGCTCAAACAGCTGGTGGCCTTCACCGCCAACATCGTGGCCGCCACGTACTTCCTGTTCTCCGGCAAGTTGGTGTGGTCCCTGGTCGTGGTCATGGCACCGGCGGCGCTCATCGGCGGCAGCATCGGCGGCCGCCTCGTCCAGCACATGAACCCCAAGGTGCTGCGCGCCGTGGTGGTCACGATCGGGGTCGTCGTCGCGGTCAACTTCTGGCTGCGCTGAGGGCGCGGTCGTGGCCGCAGACCGGGCGCCGGAGGACCCACCTGCGAGGCCGCACATCCGCTGTGAGCTGGGCCGATCATCGGTCAGGGGCGTAGCGCCGCCTACGCTGCCAGCATGACAAAGACACCAACCGAGGCACGGGCCGACCGCCACCATGCGGTCGCTGGTGACTCATGAGTGCTGACGAAGAACGGATCGCCCTCTTCCTCGACTACGAGAACCTGGCCATCGGCGCACGCGAGAACCTCGGAGGCATGGTCTTCGACTTCAAGCCCGTCGCCGACGCCCTGGCCGAGCGGGGCCGTGTGGTCACCCGCCGGGCGTACGCCGACTGGCTGAAGTTCGGTGAGGACGGTCGGATGCTCACCCGCTTCCACGTCGAGCTGATCGAGATCCCCCAGCGCATGGGCTCTGTACGCAAGAACGCCGCCGACATCAAGATGGCCGTCGACGCCGTGGAGCTGTGCCTCGAGCGCGACTACATCACCACCTTCGTCCTCGGCACCGGCGACAGCGACTTCACCCCGCTGGTGCACAAGCTGCGCGAGCACAACAAGCAGGTCATCGGACTGGGCGTACAGATGTCCACCTCCGCCCTGCTGCCACCGGCCTGCGACGAGTTCCTGTTCTACGAACGACTCGAGGGCGTGGAGGTCCCCAAGCGACGCATCATCGTGCCGCGCGGTTCCGGCGGACGACGCCGCAGGCCGCAGGTCGGTGACGTGGGCGAGCTCGGCGAGATCAGCGAGACCACCGAAGCCGCCGACGCCGAGACCACCGTCGTGGAAGCCGGCGCCGAGGCACCCGCCACCATCGAACAGCTCGAGCGCCTGGTCACCCAGACGCTGGCCGGGCTCGAGCGCACCAGCGGCGCCGTACGGGCCTCGTCACTCAAGCGGGCGATCCTGCGCAAGGAATCCACCTTCAACGAGGCCGATCACGGCTTCCGGGGCTTCACCGAGCTGCTGCGCAGCCTGGCCGAGCGTGGGGTGATCGAGCTCGCCGAGAGCTCCAGCCCCGGCGACCCAGACGTGCAGTTCCCCAGCGACGGCAACCTCGGCGAGGTCGGCCACGCCTTCGAGCTGCTCGCCGCCACCGTCGAACGGCTCGCCCCCGAGGGCAGCAACGGAACCCCGCTGTCGGGTCTGAAGACCCAGCTACGCCGGGCGCAGAGCGAGTTCAGCGAGAAGCGGTTCGGTTTCGGCGGGTTCCTGCAGTTCGCCAAGGCCGCCGTGGCCCGCGGCATCGTCGCCATGGAGTGGAACGACGACGCCGACGACTACCTGCTGACCCCCGTTCCCGGGCGACCGAGGCTCGAACCTGCCCCGGCGGCACCTACCACCGGACCCGCTGCTGTGACCGACACCGCAACCGCGACCGAAACCGGCGTGTCCGCATCGGGGACGGAACCGACCGCACGTGCTGCGACCGCAACGGCGCCCGACGCGACCGCAACCGGCGCCACCGGCCGATCGGAGCTCGCGTCGGCCGGCGACGGTGACGCCACCGTCGACCCCGGGCTGGCAGCACGGCCGCGTCGTGGCCGCGGCGGACGAGGACGTGGCCGCGGCGGACGAGGCGAGGACGAAACCGGCGTGACCGGCTCGCCCGCCGACGACGCCACCGCCGAGGCCACCCCGGCTGCTTCGACCGTCACGACCGCAGTGCCCGGGGCAGCCGGCACCGGCGAAGCGACCGGCCCCGGCGCAACCGCGGGGAACGAGCCGAGCGACTCCGATGAGGCGGCCGGAACCGCCACGACAGCCGGGCCCGTGGCCACCGCTGGACCCGGCGCCGGGCCGCTACTGCCCGAACCGGCCGCAGCCGACGGGGCCACCCCTGCGACCGTGCTCGAGGCGGCTCCGTCCGAGCCGCTGGGCGAAGCGGCCACACCGACCGACGCCACCGCCGACGACACCACCGCCGAGGCGCCGAAACGCCGGCGGCGGGCCCCGGCACGCAAAGCCGGCGCCGAAGGCGAGGGCACGGCCGGCACCGCCGGCGCCGCCGGCGAGGGCACGGCCGGCACCTCCGGCGCCACGACCGGCGCCACGACCGACCCGGCCGCCACGACGGTCGACGCGGGCGTTCCGGCAGCAGAGGCGAGCGGTGACGCCGAGTCGGCCGCCGCGCCGGTCAAGAAGCCGGCTGCGCGACGTCGTCGGACCACCAAGGCCGACGAGGCCGCGGCACCGTCACCGACGGCGGAGAGCTGACCGTCCGGCGCCAGCCGTGATCATCCGGGGTGGCACCATACCGTTGGGTATGGTGCCACCCCGGATGCGTTTCCGGCTGCGGGAGGGGTCGTCCCGGAGCCCACCGGACACGCACCGGTGCCGGCGTGGGCGGGGTCAGGGCCGGTAGGTCCAGCTGACCGGACCGGCCTGGCGCGACGGGGCGACCAGGTTGGCCCAGCGGCACAGCAGCGATCGGGTATCCCGGGGGTCGATGACCTCTTCGATCTCGAACGGCTCGGCGGACCGGAACGGGCTGCGATAGAGGTTCAGCCGATCGCGGATCTTGCCGACCTCCCGGTCGAAGTCCTCACCCTCGAACGGCGCCAACTCCGCCTTGTAGGCCACCTCGAGCCCGCCTTCGATCGGCAGCGAGCCCCAGTCCCCGGACGGCCAGGAGTAGCGGAAGTGGGTCGTCGCGCCCTTGTGGTTCGCCGCGCCGGCCACCCCGAACGCCTTGCGGATGATCACGCAGCAGAACGGGCTGCGGGACTGCCCGAGCGCGGCGAGCGCCATCGACCCGAGCCGGATGGTGGCCTCCTCCTCGGACTGCTTGCCGATGAGGAACCCCGGGCAGTCCTCGAGGTGGATCAACGGCAGGTGGAACATCGACGCCAGGTCGATGAACCGGGTCAGCTTGCGGCTCGATGCCGCCGTCCACGCCCCACCGTACTGGTAGGGATCCTCGGCGAAGATGGCCACCGGCCAGCCGTCGAGCCGTGCGAACCCGGTGATGACCGACTTGCCCCAGCCCTTGCCCATCTCGAAGAAGCTGCCGAGGTCGACGACGCTGTCGATGATCTCCCGCATCTTGTAGACCCGCCGCTGCTCGCGGGGGACGATCTTGATCAGCTTCTCGTCACGTCGGTTCGCATCGTCGGTGATCGGACCCCGCGGCGGCAGCTCCCACACGTTCTGCGGCAGGTAGGACAGGAACCGGCGGGCCCGCTCGAAGGCCTCCTCCTCGGTGGCGACCATGTCGTCGATCGCACCGTTGGAGGTGTGGATCGAGGCGTGACCGAGTTCCTCCTTGGACACCTCGCCGAGCGAGGCCTGATCGACCAGCGCCGGACCGGCGATCATCATCTGCGCCGTCTCGGCCACGATCACCGAGTAGTGGCTCGTCGCCACCCGTGCCGCACCGATCCCGGCCACCGAACCGAGTGCGAGCGCCACCGAGGGTGCAACGCCGAGGTGTTCGACGACGGTCTCCCAGCCGGACATCTGCGGGATGTTGGTGCGGCCCTTGATCTCGATCATCTTCACCGAACCGCCACCACCCATCCCGTCGACGAGGCGGATGTGGGGCAACCGCAGCTCGACGGCGATGCGCTCGGCGAAATCGCGCTTGGCGGGGATCGTGAACTCGTTGGACCCGCCGCGCACGGTGAAGTCGTCGCCCGAGACGATCACCGGCCGGCCGTTCACCTCGGCGGTACCGCACAGGAAGTTGGCCGGGATGAACGAGACGAGCTTGCCGTCCTCGTCGTAGGTGCCCACCCCGGCGGTGGACCCGACCTCCTCGAACGAACCCGGATCAGCGAACGCGGCGAACCGTTCACGCACGGTCAGCTTGCCTGCCGCCTTCTGGCGTGCGACCCGCTCGGCGCCGCCCATCTCGGCAGCGAGGCGCTGTCGTTCCCGCAGTTCATCGATCTCCGGCTGCCAGCTCATCGGTGTCTCATCTCCCCCATCGGCCCGCGCGGCCACGTCTGCGGATCCTACGTTCGCCCTGTTGCCCGGTTCCCATCCACCCCTCGGCCCGCCGGACCGGGCACCACCCCACCCCCACGCCCCGTGCCCGACCGGCACCCATCTACCGAATCGACACCGAATCGCTCCACGCCTACCGAATCGACACCGAATCGCTCCACGCCTACCGAATCGACGGCGAATCGCCGCCACGCGCGCCGAATCGACGGCGAATCGGCTCGGGGGCCCGCATGGTCGGGGCTCGTCGGTGGACCGTGGCGGTTCGTTCCGGGCGCGGCGGGAAAGGCAGCGATTTCCTCAACACCTCGCGGCCTTCTCGACGCGTTCGCACTGGCGAGCTCCGGGGCTGAGGCCGTCCTGGCGAGACGAGCAGCTGCGGACGCGCACGTGCCCCGCCCAGAGGGACGGGGCACGACGGGGACCGGGGTGACCGGGGTGGTTCGTTACTGGCCGGTCCAGTTCGGCGAGCGCTTCTCGGCGAACGCCGTGGCACCCTCGATGGCGTCCTTCGAGGCGAACACCGAGGACAGCACCGTGTCCTGGTAGGCCCAGAACTCGGCCTCGGTGCGACCCTGCTGCTCACGGATGAGCTGCTTCGAGGCGGCGAGGCCCAGCGGGGCGTTGCGGGCGATGCGCTCGGCCAGCTCCAGCGCCACGTTCAGCGCCTCGCCCGGCTCGACCAACCGGTTCACCAGGCCGAGGTCGTAGGCCCGCTCGGCGGTGATGGGATCGGCGGTGAGCGCCATCTCCATGGCCAGCCCGTAGGGCAGCACCCGGGGAAGGCGCAGCAGCGCGCCGGCACCGGCGAACAGGCCCACACCGACCTCGGGGATGCCCAGCCGGGTGCCCTTCGATGCGACGAGCAGGTCGCAGGACAGGGCGATCTCGAGGCCGCCTGCCAGGGCGAAACCCTCGACCGCAGCGATCAGCGGCTTGGTCGCCGCCCGCTCGGTGATCCCGGCGAAACCCCGGCCGGGCAGGTTCGGCATCCCGCCCTCGACGAAGGCCTTGAGATCCATGCCGGCGGAGAAACCCTTGCCGTTGCCGCAGAGCACACCCACCGACAGCTCCGGGCTGCTGTCGAGCTTGTCGAGGGCCGCGGCGAGCGCCTCCGCCAGATCGCGGTTGACCGAGTTGCGCTGCTCCGGCCGGTTCAGCGTGATCAGCAGGACCTTGCCCCGCGCTTCGGTGAGAACTTCATCTGCCATGGTGTCGTACTCCTGTCGACGTTGTCGTGGTCGTTGTGGTGGTGGCGGGCGTGTCGGTGGGCGCGATCAGCGAAGCGGCCGTGGTCAGTCGACCCACGCCTTGACCTTCTCGATGACCTCGCGGGGGTTCTCTCCCACCGGCTCGATCATCAGGTGGGTCACCCCGACCTCCTTGAAGACGGCGATGCGCTCGCGGACGAAGCCCTCGTCCCCGCACATGGTGGCCATGTCGAGGTAGGCGTCGGGGATCTTGGTGAACGCCTCCTCCCGACGGCCACCCAGGAACAGATCCTGGATCTCCTTGGCCTCGGCCTCCCAGCCGTAGCGGCAGAACAGGTCGTTGTAGAAGTTCTTGTCGCGAGCGCCCATGCCCCCGACGTAGAAGCCGGCGTTGGCCCGAGCCCGCTCGCGGGCTTCCTTCACGTAGGGATCGTTCTTGCCGCCGATCGCCACCGGGCCGCCACCCATGATCTGCAGTGGGCCCCGGGCGGCGTCACGCTTGGCCTCGCCGGCCCGGATCGAGTCGCCCCACACGTCGCGGAACTTGTCGGGCACGAAGAAGATCGGCTGCCACCCCTCGGCCACCTCGGCGGCGAGCTCGACGTTCTTGGGCCCGATGGCGGCGATCCACACCGGGATGTCCGCACGCTGCAGCTGCCCCATGAACTTGAGCGGCTTGCCCAGACCGGACCCACCGTGCGCCTCGTCGAGGGGCAGGTGATAGGCCTTGCCGTCGTGGATCAACGGCTCGCGGTTCCACACCTTGCGGCAGATCTCGATGACCTCACGGGTGCGCTGCAGCGGCTTGTCGTAGGGCAGGCCGTGCCAACCCTCGATGACCTGCGGGCCCGAGGTCCCGAGACCGAGATGGAAGCGGCCGCCGGAGAGGGCGTCGATGGTGGCGGCCACCTGGGCGATCAGCGCCGGGGTCCGGCTGTAGACCGGGAAGATGCCGGTCATCAGCTCGATCGTGGTGGTCTGGCCCGCGAGGTAGGCCAGCGACGACCCGAGATCGAACCCGTAGATCTCACCGCCCCACACCAGGTCGACACCCGAGGCCTCGAGGCCCTGGACCCGCTTGGCGAACTTCTGCGGGTTCCCGTCGAAGAACCCCATACCCATTGCGATCTTCATGCCTGATCCCCATCGGTCGAACGGCGCTGCGCAGCGACGATAGCCCGCGCCCGGTCGGGGGTGCCCGCCACGGGCCCGCCCTGCCGCGGGCACGCGCCGCAGCCGCTCAGTAGTGGATGACCCCGAGCTGCCCGCCGCCACAGGCAATGGCGTCGCCGTTGACCGCGACCGAACGCGGCGAGGCCAGGAAGGCCACCAGGTCGGCCACCTCCTCGGAGTCCACGATGCGGCCCAGCGCGCTGCCGGCGCCCATGCGGCGCTCCATCTCGGCCTCGTCGACCCCGGCATCGGCGGCACGCGCGGCGATCACCGCCGGGGTGCGCTCGGTCCGGGTGAGCCCCGGATGGACCACCGTCACGTTGATGCCCTGGCGGCCGAGCTCGTCGCCGAGGTTCTTGGTCAGCGCGGCCACGCCGACGTTGCGGACCGAGCCGATCGCCGACCCGGTGCTGCGGGCGCCCAGCCCGGAGATGTTGATGATGCGACCCCAGCCCTTGGCGATCATGTGTGGCGCCGCGGCCCGGGCGCAGCGCAGGTACCCCATCACCTTGACGTTGACGTCGTCCCAGAACAGCTCGGTGGTGATGTCCGCCAGCTTCGGCGGGGTGGCCTGGCCCAGCGGCTTCGCGGCGTTGTTCACCAGGATGTCGAGGCCGCCGAGCTGCTCGACGCAGGTGGCGACCATGGCCTCGACCGACGCGTCGTCACCGGTGTCGACCACCACCGGCAGCACCCGCCGGCCGGTCTGCGCCGCGAGCTCCGCCGCCGACGCAGCGAGCGCATCGGCGTCACGGCCGGCGATCATCACGTCGCACCCCTCGGCGGCGAGCGCCCGGGCGATGGCCTTGCCGATCCCCCGGGTCCCGCCGGTCACCAACGCCCGCTTGCCGTCCAACTGCAGATCCATCGCCGCAGCATGGCACAGGCCGTACCCAGCGGCACGCGGGCCGGCCCGGCCGCCGAAGCAGCCGGGCCGGCGGAACGCAGCCAGAACACCTGGACCGGGATGGCGAGCGGGTCAGCGCCCGATCAGCCCGCCCGGCGGATCACAGTCCGAGCTTTGACTTCAGACGGGCGAGGTCGGAGTGGTACACGTCGACGCTCTCGAGCTTGATGTCCTCGTAGCCCCGGATGCCGTCGGGCAGCGACGCCAGCGCCACCGCATCGGCGGAGTTGGCCTCATCGACCCGGCCTGCCAGCTTCTCGACCAAGCCCTTGTACTCCTTGATCAGCTCGCGCTCCACCCGGCGGACCTTCGCCCGCCCGAACGGGTCGACCGGGGTACCACGCAGACGCTTGCCCTTGCGCAGCTGTGCGAGCACCGGGGTGAACCACGGCCCCAGCTCCAGCTTCGAATCGAGCCCGAGCGCTCGCAGCATCGGCGGATGCAGGTGGTAGGTCACCTTCATGCCCGGGCCGACCTCGTTCTCGACGTGCAGCCGGGCGGCCTCCTCGAGGTGCAGACGGGCCACCTCGTACTCGTCCTTGTAGGCCATCAGCTTGTAGAGGTTGCGAGCCACCGCCTCGGCGAAGGCGCGGTCGCCGGAGCCGGTCACCTTCTGCACCGTGTCGAGGTAGGCCGCGGCGTACCTGGCGTCCTGGTACTCGACCAGATCGGCGGCACGCAGCCGGACGATGCGGCCCAGCTCGCCGTCGCCGAGGCCGCGACGCACGATGTCGGCCTCGAGCTCGGCGGACGCCCTGGGCAGCTTGTCGGCCGGGTGCTGGGAGGCCGCGTCCACCGCCGAGGGGTCGATCGCCCACATGCGGCCCCAGCGGAACGCCGCCTTGTTGGCCTCGATGGCCGCACCGTTGAGCTCGATGGCCTGCTCGATGGCCTGCGCCGAGATGGGCAGGCAGCCGAGCTGGTAGGCCACGCCGAGCTGCAGGACGTTGGCGGTGGTCGAATCGCCGAACAGACCGAGGGCCACCTCGCCGGCATCGAGGTAACGGTTCTCGCCGGCCCGGGTGACCGCATCGAGGTCGGCGCGCAGGTCGGCGTCGGAGGGGTACGTGGCCCGGGGGTCACGCAGCATCGATCCGGTCGGCGACTTGGCGGTGGACACCACGGCGACCGTACGGCCCGGTGCGCAGCCGCTGAGGTTGTTGGCCATCAGCGCCACCAACTGGTCGAACACCAGGTACAGGTCGACCTCGCCGGCGGAGGTCTTGTTGGAGCCCTCGACCGGTTCGGTGGTGATGCGGATGTCGGACACCACCGGGCCCGCCTTCTGCGACAGGCCGGTCTGGTCGAGCCCCGACACGAACTTGCCGTCGAGGGTGGCGGCGGTCCCGAGCACCTGGGACACGGTCACCACGCCGGTACCACCGATACCGGGCATGCGCACGGTGGCGTCGGTGGCCGACACCCGCAGCGTCGGCTCGACCAACCTCGACAGGTCCAGCACCGGGGTACGGCGGGCACCGCCCTCGGCCCGGCTCACCGCCGCAGCACCCTTGCCGCCCTTGGCCGGCACCACGCTGAGGAACGACGGGCAGTCGCCGGCCAGGCAGGAGTAGTCCTTGTTGCACGAGGACTGGTGGATCCGGGTCTTGCGGCCGAACTCGGTCTCGACCGGCTGCACCGACAGGCAGTTCGAGGTCATGCCGCAATCGCCGCAGCCCTCGCACACCCGCTCGTTGATGACGATACGGGTGGCGGGGTCGGCCACCTTGCCACGCTTGCGGTCGCGCCGCTTCTCGGCCGCGCACTGCTGGTCGTGGATCAGCACCGTGACCCCGGGGACCTTGCGCAGCTCCTCCTGGGCCTCGATGATGCGTTCACGGGCCCACACCTCGACCCCCGGGGCGAGATCGATGCCCTTGTACTTGCCCCGGTCGTCGGTGGTGACGATGGTGCGGGCCACCCCTTCGCTGCGCAGCCAGTAGCTCAGCTGCGGCACCGACATCGCCCCGGCGGCATCCTGGCCGCCGGTCATGGCCACCGCGCCGTTGTAGAGGATCTTGAAGGTCAGGTGCGACCCGGCGGCCACCGCGGCCCGCACCGACAACGACCCGGAGTGGGCGAAGGTGCCGTCGCCCATGTTCTGGATGAAGTGGTCCGTACCGACGAAGGGCTCGATCCCGATCCAGTTGCTGCCCTCGCCGCCCATCTGGGTGATGCCCATGATGTTGCCGACGCGGGCCGGGTCCATCATCGTGACCATGCCGGAGCAACCGATGCCGGCGCCGACCGCCGAGCCCTCGGGCACCTTGGTGCCGGTGTTGTGCGGGCAGCCCGAGCAGAAGTACGGCGTACGGCTCGGCAACAGCTCGATCTTCTTCTTGATGCCGATCGCCGGCGCGGGCTGCGGTCCCTTGAGGCGCTGCGGGTCGATGCGGGTCGACAGGCGGCGGAACAGCGGCTCGATGAGGTAGTCGGCGTCGAGCGCGCCCCACGACTGCACCAGCGCCCGACCGTCGGGATCGGTCTTGCCGGTGATCAGCGGCGCACCGGTTACGCCGTAGAGGGCCTCCTTGAGGTGCAGCTCGAGGAAGTTGCGCTTCTCCTCGACGACGAACACCTCGGCGAGCCCCTTGGTGAGCCGGCGCATCACCCCGGCGTCGAGGGGGTACATCATCCCGATCTGGATCATGCGGATGCCGAGCGCCGGCAGGTCGGCCTCGCCGAGGCCCAACGAGTGCAGCGCCTGCAGGACCTCGTGGTACAGCCGGCCCGAGGCCATGATGCCGATCCAGGCGTCGGGGCTGTCGATGGTGACCTTGTTCAGGTTGTTCTCGGCGCCGTACAGGCGGGCCACCTGCAGGCGGGCCTCGTACAGCTCACGTTCGATGCCGTTGGTCGTGGGCGGACCGACGCTGCCGGTCACGGTGGCCTGGAACGGCTTGCCCTCGTAGAGGAACGTCGGCATGACCGGGCGGATCCGGTCCGGGCCGACCTCGGCGTTGGCGACGCCGTCGGCCACCGACGTGACGATCTTGACCGAGCTCCACAGCCCACTGGCACGCGACAGGTAGACGCCGTGACGGGCGAGGTCGAGCACCTCCTGGACGTTGCCCGGATGCAGCACCGGCATGTGCAGGTCGGCCAGCGTGAACTCCGACGCCGAGGGCAGCGTCGAGGACTTGCAGGCCGGGTCGTCGCCGGTGAGGGCCAGCACGCCGCCGTGCTTCTGGGCGCCGCCGTACGCCGCGTGGCGCAGGGCGTCGCTGGCCCGGTCGAGGCCGGGGGCCTTGCCGTACCAGATGCCGAGCACGCCGTCGTAGAGCGGGTCGGGGAAGGTGTTGGCCAGCTGGCTGCCGAACACCGCCGTGGCCCCGAGCTCCTCGTTGAGGCCCGACCGGTGCACCACGTTGTGCTGATCGAGCAGCGGCTTGTGGGCGATCAGCTCCCGGTCGTAACCGCCGAGCGGCGACCCCTGGTACCCGGAGATGAACGCCGCCGTGCGCAGGCCGGCGATCTTGTCGGCGCGCATCTGGTCGAGCGGCACGCGCACCAGCGCCTGCACCCCGGTGAAGAAGAACTGGCCCTCGGTCTCGCGGTACTTGGCCTCGAGGTCCTGGGGAACCGGGCGAGCCGCCGGCCGACCCATCACTTCGGTCATGGAGACCCTTCCCTTCTGCCACGGATCGCCGCTGTGGTGATCGCGCCCGCTGCTCACGTTAGCGAAGTACCTGTGACGCTTCGCCGCGGACGGTCGGGGCCCGCCCACCGCAGGAACACTGGCAGCAGCCCGCCGGAGGCGGTCAAGATGGTCGGTGTGCGAGCGCCCTCCCCTCGGCAGATACGCCTGCTGGTCATCGCGCTGACGCTGCTCGTGCTCGGTCCCTCGATCGCCCGGTGGCAGATGGGCGCACTGGGCGTGGGCCTGGTGACCATCGGTGTGGTGATCCTGCTCCAACGACGCCGCCGAGCACCCCAGCCCCCGGGCACCCCCGACCGTCCCTGAGCGGATCCTCGGCGAAACCTGCACCCACGAGCACCCGGCGACCGCCTCCACGGCTCGCAGACCGGGACGTCGTCGTCCCGAGACGGGTACGGTGCGGCATGCCGAGCACCGTCACCACCGCCGCCGGGACCTTCACCGCCGAGATCGACGGACCCGACGACGGCCCGCTGGTGCTGTTCCTGCACGGCTACCCGCAGAGCCGCCACACCTGGCGGGCCCAGCAACCGGCCCTGGCGGCCGAGGGCTGGCGGACGGTGGCCATCGACCAGCGCGGCTACTCCCCCGGCGCACGGCCCGACCCGTCCGAGCCGGCGAACTACCACGTCGATGCGCTCGTCGGCGACGTCATCGCCGTCGCCGCGGCACTCGGCCATGGCGAGACGCAACCGTTCCACCTGGTCGGCCACGACTGGGGCGGTGCGGTCGCCTGGCTGGTGGCCGACCGCCACCCGGCGGCGCTGGCCTCGTTGTGCGTGCTGTCGCGTCCGCACCCGCGGGCCTTCCGGGCAGCGCTCGAGGCCGACGCCGACGGACAGCGCCACCGGTCCCGTCATCACAAGGCCTTCCACGACCCCGACACCGCCCGGCTGCTGCTCGAGGACGACGCCCGCCGGCTGCGCCGGGGCCTGGTCGACAACGGCGTGCCCGCGGCCAACGCCGAGGCATACCTCTCGGTACTGAACGACCCGGCGGCGCTCGAGGCCGCCCTGGCGTGGTACCGCTCGGCGGGTACCGTCAGCGCCCTCGACGCCGCCGACATCGTCGTGCCCACCCTGTACCTGTGGGGCGACCACGACCAGTCCGTCGGGCGGGCCGCAGCCGAGGGCACCGGCGTGCACGTGCGCGCCCCGTACCGCTTCGTCGAGGTACCGGACGGCGGGCACTTCCTCACCGACGACCACCCCTCGGTCGTCACCGACGCACTGCTGGCCCATCTCGCGGCGTACCGGACCTGACGGCGGCTACGGTCCGGCCGGAGACAGGAGCGAACCATGGACTGCATCATCCGCAATGCGACGGTCGTGACGGCAGGGGCGGTCAGCCCCAACACCGACATCGGCATCGACGGCGGCCGCATCGTGCAACTCGGCGGGCCCATGCAGGCCGACCGGGAGATCGACGCCGCCGGTCGCTACGTCCTGCCGGGCGGGATCGACGCCCACGTCCACCTGACCGCCGCCGGATCCGAGCCGCACTCCTACCGTTGGGTCGACGATTTCGCCGCCGGAACCGCTGCGGCCCTCGCCGGCGGCGTCACCACCGTCGGCAACATGTCCCACCCGGGCCGCGACGAGTCCGTCCTCGCGGCCGTCGAACGTGACGCCGCCGACGGGTCGGCCAACGCCCGCTGCGACTTCTTCCTGCACCCGGTCCTGATGGACCCGACCCCCTCCGAGCTCGACGCCGTCGCCGCACTGCACGCCGCAGGCCACACCAGCGTCAAGATCTTCCTGTCCTTCCGCCGCTTCGACCGCTCGGTGTCGGGTTTCCTGGACGCCTTCCGGCGCATCGAGGCCCTCGGCGGCATCGCCCTGGTGCACTGCGAGGACGTGGCGCTCATGGACTGCGCCTGCACCATGCTGCGCGAGCAGGGCAAGTTGGGGGCCGAGCACTTCCCGGCCGGACGGCCCCTCGCCGCCGAACGGGCGGCCACCGAGCGGGCCGTGGCCATGGGCGAGGTCACCGGGTGCCCGATCTACATCGTGCACCTGTCCTCCCTCGCCGCCCTCGACGCCTGCCGAGCGGCGCAGGCCCGCGGCACCAACGTCGAGATCGAGACCCGGCCCATCTACCTGTTCCTCACCGAGGAACGTTTCGCCGAGGCCGGAGGCGCCCGTTACGCCGGCGCCCCTCCGTTGCGCACCGAGCGCGACGTGGAGGGCCTGTGGGCGGCCATGACCCAGGGCAGCATCGCCACCGTGGCCACCGACCACGCCCCGTGGACGCTGAGCCAGAAGCTCGACCCCGCCCTCGACGCCACCGACCTACGGCTCGGTATGGCGGAGCTGGAGACGATGTTGCCGATGCTGTGGTGGGCCGGGGTGCGTACCGGGCGGCTGTCCATGAGCCGCTTCGTCGAGCTGACCTCCACCAACGCTGCCAAGTTGTTCGGTATGTACCCCCGCAAGGGAACCATCGCCGTCGGCTCCGACGCCGACCTGGTGATCTGGAACAACGACGAGACCAAGGTCATCGACGGCAGCGGCGGCTACTCCAACGCCGACTTCTCGCCCTATGACGGCTGGTCGGTCACCGGCTGGCCCGACCTGGTGCTCAGCCGCGGGGAGGTCGTGGTCGAAGCCGGCCGGCTCACCGACGCCGCACGACCCGGCCGGGGACGGCTCGCCGAGCGCGGCCCGAGCCAGCGCCGCTGAGCGCTCCGGGGCGTCCGGCCCTGCGGTACCCCCGTTCCGGTCACCGGGCGGGCATGATCTGACCGATGGCCCGCGACCCTTCCCCGATCCCGCCCGAGGAGCTGACCACGACGCCGCCGTGGCAGGCCCTCACCGCCCACCACCGCGCCATCGGCTCGGCCCATCTTCGCGACCTGTTCGCCGCGGACCCCGAGCGGGCCCAGCGGCTCAGCGTCGAGGCCGACGGGCTGCTGGTCGATCTCAGCAAGAACCGGGTCACCCACGACACCCTGACGTTGTTGACCGGGTTGGCCCGACAGCGGGGACTGGCCGAGCACATCGAGGCGATGTTCCGGGGCGATCGCATCAACGTCACCGAGGACCGCCCGGTGCTGCACACCGCGTTGCGTCTTCCCCGCGACCGGCGGCTGATCGTCGAGGGCAGCGACGTCGTGGCCGACGTCCACCGGGTGCTGGAGCGGGCGTACGGCTTCGCCCGGGATGTGCGGCGGGGCAACTGGCTCGGCCACACCGACCGGCCGCTCAGCACCGTCGTGAACATCGGTATCGGCGGCTCGGACCTCGGCCCCGCCATGGCCTACGACGCCCTGGCCGCCGTCCGCGGCGAGGGGCTCGACTGCCACTTCGTGTCGAACATCGACGGGGCCGACATCGCCTCGGTCCTCGCCCGGGTCGACCCGGAGACCACCCTGTTCGTGGTGTCCTCGAAGACCTTCACCACCCTCGAGACCCTCACCAACGCCCACACCGCCCGGGCCTGGCTGGTGGAGCGCGCCGGCAGCGAGCGCGCCGTGGCCCGCCAGTTCGTGGCGGTGTCGACCAACGCCGACGAGGTCGTCCGTTTCGGGATCGACCCGGCGAACATGTTCGGCTTCTGGGACTGGGTGGGCGGGCGCTACTCGATGGACTCCGCCATCGGCCTGTCGCTGATGATCGCCATCGGCCCGGAGCGCTTCACCGAGCTGCTCGCCGGGTTCCACGCCATGGACGAGCACTTCCGCACCGCACCCTTCGAGCGCAACCTGCCGGTGCTGCTGGGCCTGCTGGGCATCTGGTACACCAACTTCTTCGGCGCCGAGACCCATGCGGTGCTGCCCTACGCCCACGAGCTCGGCCGGTTCCCGGCGTACCTGCAGCAGCTCGACATGGAGTCCAACGGCAAGTCGGTGACCGCCGCGGGTCTGCCCGTCGCCCATGCCACCGGCCCGGTGGTGTGGGGCACCCCGGGCACCAACGGTCAGCATGCCTATTTCCAGCTGCTGCACCAGGGAACCCGACTGGTGCCGGCCGATTTCATCGGCTTCGCTCGTTCCAACTTCCCGGGCGGCGACCATCACGATCTGCTGATGGCCAACTTCTTCGCCCAGACCGAGGCCCTCGCCTTCGGCCAGGACGCCCCCGCCGGCCAGCCGTACCGGTCCTTCGCCGGCAACCGGCCCACCACCACGCTGCTGGCCGAACGGCTGACCCCGTTCGTGCTGGGCCAGCTGGTGGCGCTCTACGAGCACAAGGTGTTCACCCAGGGCTCGATCTGGGGTCTCAACAGCTTCGACCAGTGGGGCGTGGAGCTGGGCAAGGTCCTCGCCGGCCGCATCGCCCCGGAGCTGCGCGCCGCCGGCGACCCGGCGCTCGGCCATGACGGTTCCACCAACCGGTTGATCGGCTGGTACCGCCGTCACCGTTCGGACACGGCCTGAACGGAAACGGCGATGGCAGCGATTCCCGGACGCGACATGCAGATAGGCGCGACATGCAGATAGGCGCGACATGCAGATAGGTATGGTCGGGCTGGGGCGGATGGGGGCCAACCTGGTGCGACGGCTGCTCGCCGCCGGCCATCAGTGCGTGGTGTACGACACCGACCCGGCGGCGGTCCGGCGGCTGCGACGCGCCGGCGCAGCGGGCGCCCCGTCGCTTGCAGCGCTGGTCGAACGGCTCGACGGGCCGCGAGCGGTGTGGGTGATGGTCCCCCACGAGGTGGCCGGCACCACGATCGCCGCGGTGGCCGACCTGCTCGACCCGGGCGACATCGTCATCGACGGCGGCAACTCCGACTACCGCGACAGCGCAGCCCGGGCGAGGGCCCTGCGGCCTCGGGGCATTCACCACCTCGACGTCGGTACCAGCGGCGGGATCCACGGTCTCGAACGCGGCTTCTGCCTGATGATCGGCGGTGACCCCGAACCGGTGCGACGGCTCGACCCGATCTTCGCCGCGCTGGCGCCGGGTGTGGACGCCGCCCCGCGCACCCTGGCCGGCCGGCGCCGTCACCGCACCCGCCCCGGAGCACCGGCTGCGTCGAGCGCACCGTCCACCCCGACCGCTCGGGCTGCCCGGACCGTCCCATCCACTGCGTCCACCGCGGAGCATGGCTACCTGCACTGCGGCCCGCCCGGTGCGGGGCACTTCGTGAAGATGGTTCACAACGGCATCGAGTACGGGCTGATGGCCGCATACGCCGAGGGCTTCAACCTGCTGGCCTCCGCCGCAACCGCCGGCAGCGGCACCGCTGAGCCCGCCTCGGACGCGGCCGGCGCGGCCCGCGCCGCCGGCGACGGGCAGGCCGCTACGACGGGAGGCGGCGATCCCGGCCTGCCGCCGGTGCCGGAACGCTTCGACCTCGACCTGGCCGCGGTGGCGGAACTGTGGCGACGGGGCTCGGTGGTGTCGTCGTGGTTGCTGGACCTCACCGCTGCCGCCCTCGCCGAGGACCCGCAGCTCGAGGCCTTCGACGGTTACGTCTCCGACTCGGGCGAGGGCCGCTGGACCGTCGAGACCGCGGTCGACCGTGGCGTCCCGGTACCGGTGCTGTCGGCGGCGCTGTTCGGCCGCTTCGCCTCCCAGGGCCGCAGCGACGTCGCGAACCGGTTGCTCTCGGCGATGCGGGCCCGTTTCGGCGGCCACCGGGAACCGGGCCGATGAACGCCGCAACGAACCCACCGGCGCCGGTATCGCCCGGCCCGACCGCGAGCGCGGCAGCCGGCGACCCGGTGGCCGGCGGCGCGGCAGGGCCGGTCGTACTCGGCATCGACGTCGGTGGTTCGTCGGTCAAGGCCGCGCCCGTCGAGGTCGACCGTGGCCGGATCATCGGTGAACGCCTGGTCCTGCCCACCCCGTCACCGGCCACGCCGGCGGCGCTGGGGGCCACCGTGGGGGCCGTCGCCGCCCACTTCGGCTGGTCGGGGCCGATCGGCTGCACCTTCCCCGGCGTGGTGCGCCAGGACACGACGCTCACCGCCACCCACCTCGATCCCGGTTGGGTCGGCCTCGACGCCGCGGCGCTGCTGCAGCGGGTCACCGGCTGCACGGTGTCGCTGACCAACGACGCCGACGCCGCCGGCCTGGCCGAAGCTGCGTTCGGCGCCGCGGCCGGCCACGACGGGGTCGTCCTCGTGCTGACCTTCGGCACCGGCATCGGCTCGGCGTTGCTGTCGGAGGGCCGTCTGGTACCCAACACCGAGTTCGGCCTGTTGCCGGTCCGTGGCCGGCCCGCCGAGGAGCGTGCCGCCGCCCGGATCCGCACCGAACGTGGGCTGAGCTGGCGGCGGTACGCAAGGCTGGTGAACGAGTATCTCGCCGTGGTCGAGACGGTGCTGTGGCCCGACCGCATCGTCATCGGTGGTGGGGTGTCCGCCGACGCCGCCGAGTGGCTGCACCTGCTGACCGCCCGGGCCGAGATCGTGCCGGCGCAGCTCGCCAACGACGCCGGCCTGATCGGCGCGGCCTGCTGGGCCGCCGACCGCCAGGACCGGCCGGGCAGGACCCGCCGCGCCGCCGACGGGCGGACCCGGTGAGCGGCGCCGTTGTCGACGCGGTCGTCGTCGGGGCCGGCCCGAACGGGCTGACCGCCGCCGCGGTGCTGGCCCGTGCCGGTCTGGCGGTGACCGTCCTCGAGGCCGCGGACACCCCGGGCGGGGGCTGCCGGTCGGCGGAGGTGACCCTGCCCGGGTTCCTGCACGACCGGTGTGCGGCCGTGCATCCGTTGGCCGCCCTCTCGCCGGCCTTCGCCGAGCTGGGCCTGGCCGACCACGGCCTGCGATGGCTGCACAGCCCGGTGGCGCTCGCCCACCCCCTCGACCACGGGCGGGCTGCGGTGCTGTGGTCCGATCTCGATCGCACCGCCGATGGGCTCGGCGCCGACGGGGATCGCTACCGCCGGATGCTGGCCCCGGTGGTCCGCGACTGGCCGGCCATCGCCGAGGCCACGATGGGGCCGCTCACCACGGTGCCCCGCCATCCCCTCGCCGTCGCCCGCTTCGGGCTGCGCGCCCTGCCGCCCGCCACCTGGGTGCAGCGGCGCTGGTTCCGTACCGAGGAGGCCGCGGCGTTGTGGGCAGGCTCTGCGGCGCATGCGATCCTGCCGTTGTCGTCCCCGTTCACCAGTGCGTTCGCCGTGCTGCTGCAGGGCGCAGCCCATGTGGGTGGCTGGCCGGTGGCGGCGGGCGGTTCCGGGCAGATCATCGAGGCGCTCCTGCAGGTCACCGGGCAGGCCGGGGTCGGCATCGAGACCAATCGGCCGGTCCAATGCCTCGAGGATCTGCCGCCGTCACGGCTGGTCCTGTTCGACCTGGCGCTCAGCCAGGTGCTGCAGATCGCCGGCGACCGGATCGGGAGACGTGGCCGGCGCTGGATGGGCCGCTTCCGGCACGGACCGGGCTCGTTCAAGATCGACTACGCCCTGTCCGGGCCGGTGCCGTGGGCCAACGAGGCCTGCCGGGCCGCGACGACCGTGCACGTGGGCGGCACCGCGGCGGAGATCGCCGTGGCCGAGGCCGAGGTGGCAGCCGGACGCCACCCGGAGCGACCGCTGGTGCTGGTGGCCCAGCAGGATCTCGCCGATCCCGGACGGGTGCCGCCGGGCCGGGCCGCCCTGTGGGCCTACTGCCATGTCCCGGCGGGCTCGACGCTCGACATGACCGCGGCGATCGAGGCCCAGATCGAGCGTTTCGCCCCCGGCTTCGGCGACCTCGTCGTGGCCCGTCACACCACCGATGCCCGGCAACTCGAGGCGTACAACGCCTCCTACGTCGGCGGGGACATCACCGGCGGTTCCCATGCCGGGCTGCAGTTGCTGGCCCGACCGCACCCCTCGACCAGGCCCTACCGGCTGCCCTGGCCGGGCGCGTTCCTGTGCTCGGCATCGGCCCCACCCGGTGCCGGTGTGCACGGCATGGCCGGGTACCACGCCGCACAGGACGCCCTTCGCTGGTTACGGCAGGGCGACTGAGACCGTGCGACCGGATCCGCACCGCACCCGGCCCGGCCCGGCCCGGCGTTCACCCCGTTGCCATCCGGTTCACGATGTGATCCATCACGGGACCGTGCAACGCCTGTGGGCTGAACAGCACCAGCTCGGCGTCCTCCTCGACGCGGACGCTGTGCCCACCAGGCCAGTAGAAGACGTCGCCGGTGACGCAGACGTCGGGAGGGGCGTCGCGGTAGGTCACCACGGCCCGCCCCGCGATGACGTAGCCCCAGTGCGGTGAGTCGCAGGCGTCGTTGTCGAGGCCGACGAGCAGCGGCGCCAGGTCCGTGCCCGCGGCGAGGGTGAAGTACTCCGCTCCCATCGTGCCCGAGGCGTTCCCGAAGTCCTCGAGCTGCCGGGCAACTGCTCCGGGCACGTCGATCTTGACCGGCAGATCCTGCTTCTGTGCGCGCATGATGGGCGGTCCTTTGTGTCGTGGTCGTCTCGCCGGGGGGTGGCACCCGGCCAGGGAGCACCGTGTGGACGCCGCCGATCGGACCTGCCGGTGTGGCGTCGAGGACGTACCCGCATGCCGCCGTCGGCAAACCCCGGTGTGAGCCTCGACGGGGCGGACCGGGTGCGTCACGCCGTGGTTGCCCCCACCGGGCCGGAGCGGATCGGACGGCACCGCAACCGGCACCCCGTTCGGACGTCCGGCCCCGGCGCACGGTGCCGCCGGCCCGGCAGGGGTACCGTCGCGTCATGACTGCCGAGCGCTACACCCACGGCCACCATGCGGCGGTACTGGCGAACCATTCCGCCCGCACCGCGCAGAACTCTGCGGCGTTCCTGCTGGACCGGCTGCAGCCCGGGCAACGGCTGCTCGATGTCGGTTGCGGTCCGGGCACGATCACCGTCGACCTCGCCGCCCTGCTCGATCCCGGCGAGGTGATCGGCGTCGACAACGTGGCGGGGGTGCTCGACAAGGCCCGGGCCTACGCCACCGAGCGGGGCCGGCGCAACGTGCGCTTCGAACAGGGCGACGCCTACGCCCTGCCCTTCGATGCGGACAGCTTCGACGTGGTCTACGCCCACCAGGTACTGCAGCACGTGGCCCGCCCCGTCGACGCGCTGCGCGAGATGTTCCGGGTGCTGCGGCCAGGTGGGCTCGTGGCGGTGCGCGACGCCGACTACGGCACCATGATCCACGCCCCGACCGACCCGCGGATCGACCTCTGGCTGGAGCTCTACCACACGGTCGCGCGCAGCAACGGCGGCGAGCCCGATGCCGGGCGTTTCCTGCGGGCGTGGGTCGCCGAGGCCGGGTTCGTGGACGCCGTCACCACCGCCACCGCCTGGTGCTACGCCGACGCCGATCGGACCCACGAGTGGGGCAGCCAGTGGGCGTCGCGGGTCAGCGAGGGAGCCTTCGCCGACCAGGCGGTCGCCTCCGGCGCGTCCAGCGTCGAGGAGATCGGCGAGTTGTCCGCGGCGTGGACCGAATGGTCGACCAAGCCGACGGCCTTCTTCGCCTTCCTGCACGGCGAGGTACTGGCCGCCAAGCCCTGAGGGCCTAGGCGCGCTCGAGGGCGGCGATGAGCTCCTCGAGCCCGGCCCGGGCGAAGGCGGTCATGTTGGCCTCCCGGTCGTCCGAGCCGGTCAGCACCTGGCGGGTACGGCTCACCGGACCCTCCACCGCCACCCACGCATGGCCGTTGGGGTCGCCGTAGCGGTTCGGGGTGGGGCCGGTGGCGCCGGTCTCGCCGGTTCCCCAGGTGGCGCCCAACCGACCGCGGACGGCCTGCGCCTGGTAGCGGGCGAACTCCTCGGTCGCGCCGCGCAGGCCCTTCGGGGTCTCGACCACACCGGCAAGCAGGGCCTTGCTGGCGGCGATGGTGTACACCACCGTGCCGCCGAGGTAGTACGCCGAGGCCCCCGGCACCGACAGCAGCGCCGAGGAGATCAGCCCACCGGCGGCCGACTCGCAGACCGCTATGGTCTCACCGCGCTGCTTGAGCAACGTCGCTGCCCGGGCTGCCAACTCGTTCAGTTCACGATCCACGGCCGCAACCTACTCCCCGCCCCTGCCCCGGTGCCGCCGGGCGCCGGCCACGCCGTGTGGACGGTCACCGCATCGGCGGTCATGGCGGTCAGCGGCCGTGTCGGTTCCAGTCGCGATGTGGCTCAGTGGCGTCGAGCCGGGCGGGACCGAACGCCGCCGACGAGCAACTCGACGTCGATCCCGCCGTTGGCGAAGCGCAGCGCCTCGTGCAGCGACAGCCCGCTGTGTGCAGCGAGTCGCCGGTCGGCCACCAGCATGGCCACCGACCAGCCCGCAAGGCAGCGCTGCACCACCTCGCCGAAGCGGGCGTAGAGGTTGCGCAGGTCGCCGCCGTGGTCGATGCGGGTGCCGTAGGGCGGGTTGGTGACGACCCATCCCGTCGGGCCCGACGCCGGTTCGGTGGCCGACACCGGGCGCTCCACGAACTGCACGTGCTCGGACACCTCCGCCCGCTCGGCGTTCGCGGTGGCGGCTGCGACCGCACCGGCGTCACGGTCGGCCCCGACGATGGCCAGCGGTTGGTCCGGCACGACCTCGGCGTCGACCGCCTGGCCCACGACGCTGGCCCAGGTGCCGGTCTCGAAGCTCGGCCAGTCGAAGAAGGCGAAGCCCCGCAGGAAGCCCGGCGGACGGCCCAACGCGGTCAGGGCGGCCTCGATGGGGATGGTCCCCGAGCCGCAGAAGGGATCGAGCAGCGGCTGGTCCGGTTGCCAGCCCACCGCCTGGATCAGGGCGGCCGCCAGGTTCTCGCGCAGCGGGGCCTTGGCCACCTCCTGACGCCAGCCCCGCTTGTAGAGCGGCGCACCCGAACAGTCGACCGACACCGTGAGGTGGTTCGCGACGTTGCGGACCACGAGCAGTTGCTGTTCGTCCTCGGCGTCATCGCCCTCGCCCGAACGTTCCCCGTCCGAGCCGCTCGATCCCGCCGATCCCGCTGTTCCCGCTGTTCCCGCCGATCCTGCCGACACCCCGCCCCAGCGATCGGCGAGGCGCTCGGCGATGGCGTCGGTGTGGTAGAGCGCAGATCGGCTCGCCGACACCCGCAGCACCGGCTGGCGGTCACCGAGCCAGGGGTCGAGCGACACCGATCGAGCCGCCTGCTCGAGGGCCGCGAAGCTGGTGGCCTCGAACTCGGCGACGCGCACCAGCACCCGCGTCGCGGTGCGCAACCACAGGTTCGCGGCGTACAGCTGCCGGGTGGTGGCCCGGAAGGACACGCCGCCGCGTTCGGCCTTGACGGCGCGCACCCCGAGCGCACCGACCTCGGCAGCGCACAGCGCCTCGAGGCCGGGCGGGCACACGGCGTAGGCCGAGTGCAGGGGCCGCTTGGCCGCCCGCTCCCGGTTCGCCGGACGGGGCCGCGATGCGCCGGCGGACCGTCCATCCGAGCCGCTCATCGACCGTCCGCCAGCTGCAGCGCGTCCAGAGCCACGATCACCATGTCGCGAAAGCCTTCCTGCCGTTCGTCGGAGGAGAGGTGTTCGCCTCGCACCAACTGGTCGCTGACCGAACAGAGCGCCAGCGCCTCGGCCCGGTGCTGGGCAGCAGCGCCGTACAGGGCCGCCGCCTCCATCTCCACCGCCAGCACGCCCATCCGGATCGCCGGACCATACAGCTCCGTGAGCGGCTGGCCCGTGACGGGCGGGTAGAACAGGTCGGAGGACAGGACGTTTCCCACTTCGACCGGCAACGCCGCAGCCTCGGCAGCGGCCAACGCCGCGACCAGCAGCCCGGCATGGGCGGTGGCGGCGAAGTCGAACCCGCCGAAACGCTGACGGTTGATGGTGGAATCGGTGCAGGCGCCGAGCGCCACCACGACCGATCGCAACTCGATCTCCGGCTGGAGTGCACCGCAGCTGCCGACCCGGACCAGCCGACGGCACCCGAAGTGGGTGATCAGCTCGGTGGCGTAGATGGTCATCGACGGCATCCCCATGCCGGTGCCCATCACCGACACCTCCCGACCCAGGTAGCGGCCGGTGTAGCCGAGCATGTTCCGCACCGCGGTGACCTCGCGGGCGCCCTCCAGGAGGGTCTCGGCGATCCACCGGGCCCGTAACGGATCGCCGGGCAGCAGCACGTCGGCGGCGAAGTCCCCGGGTTCGGCCGAGATGTGGGGGGTCGACACGACCGACAACGCTACCGCCCGCAACCGCTAGGGTGACCCCATGCCGCGCTACGAATACCGCTGCCGCACCTGTGACACCGTCTTCACCGAGCAGCGGCCGATGAGCCGCTCCTCCGAGCCCGCCACCTGCCCCGACGGGCACGAGGACGCCCGACGGGTGCTCTCGGTGTTCGCCACCGCCGGACGGGCGACCGCCTCCGACAGCGGGCCCGCGCCGTCCTTCGGGGGCGGCGGCTGGGGTGGCGGCGGCTGCGGTGGAGGCTGCGCCTGCCACTGAGCCGGCCGCGTCAGCCGGAACCGCCGGTCCGGTTCAGAACCCGGACCGAGCGCGACCAACAAGCCCGTGACGCCGCTCAGGCAGTGACCGCGCCCCGCCACGCGGCGGGGTGAACAGCCGGCGTCAGCGCTGGCGCGCTCAGGCTGCGGTGGCGGTGGCGGCCTGCTGGACGAACGCCTCGAACTGGTCGGCCACGAACTGGCCGATGTGCTCGGCGTCGAGCTCGGTCCGCTTGATGGCCTGGCCACCGACGACCACGGCCCCCTTGCGGGACAGCACCTTGGACAGCCCACCGACGGTGCCACCGGCCTTGAGGGCGTAGGTGCAGAACACGCTCACGTGCTTGCCGTCGAGCCAGGGCAGCTTCTTGAACCGCCCGACGCGGCCCGGACGCTGGCCGAACAGGAACAGCCCGTCGGTCCAGGACCCGACGAACACCAGGTCCGCCTCGGCCAGGGCGTGCAGATCGACCGACGTCACCGAGCAGACCGTGGTCTCGGCCCCCAGGAACGTCGACGCCCCGCCGATCAGCTCGGCCGCACGCTTGGTGTTGCCACCCATCGACTCGTAGATCACCAGCACCTTCACGCCCCCTTCTCTAGCAGGTCGGCGACCCGCAACGGTTGTTCGTGAACGGTGCCGGCGGCGGCCGGGGCATCCTGGGGCGCCCAGGTCGGTGCTCAGCCCTCGTCCGAGGGATGATCGGCCTCGATCCTGGCCCGGATCTCGGCGAAGGGATCGGGCTCGGCGGCGATCTCCTCCAACGTGCTGGCCAGCTGCTCGTCGGGACCCGCCGCCAACTCGGCCTCGCGGCGGCGCAGGTCGGCGTCGAGTCGGGCCTCGGTGGCGTCGATCAGGTCCCTGGCCTCGGCGGTCTCCCGCCCGAGCGCAGCCCGCAGCCGGTCCCACCAGCTCACGCCGGCTCTGCCTCGACGGTGATCGTCATGGCCTCGACGGCCCGGTAGATCTCCTGGTCGCGCTGCGGCTGCCAGCGGTCGTAGAAGATCACCTCGACCGGGTGCCATGCAGCCACCCACAGCAGCAGCATCGGCAGGGGGGTCAGCAGCAGCGCCACATCGTCGGAGATGAACGGCGCCAGGTGCAGGCCGGCGAACAGCACGCCGGCGATGATCGAGCACACGAGGGCGAAGGGCGTCTTGGCGTAGCCCTCGTAGCGGGCGCGGGCCTCCTCCTCGGCGGCCTCGTCCAGCTTGTGCCGGCTGTAGCGCCGAACCGCTGCCGCAGCGCGTTCCTGCAGGTCGTCGGCCATCTCCGATGCCGGCACCACCAACGTGGCCTCGAACGTGGTGGGCGGTTTCCAGCGACGCACCGCCAGGTTGGCGACGATGTCGTCGATCCCCGACGTCACCCGCAGCTGGTCCTCGAAGGGGTCGGCCTCCGGCGCCTCGAACAGCTCGCCGATCTCCCCCAGGCGCACCCGGAAGGCGATACGCCCCTCGCCGGCCTGCACCGAGGTGGCCTCACCGACGGGGTAGTGGTGCGACCCTTCCATACCGGCAGGGTGGGGGTGTTGCAGACGGCTCATCGGGCGCGGCTCCTCTGGTGGGGGGGAAGGGGGAAGCTCATCGGGGCAAGGGCGCGCAGGTCGATGTCGAGCAGAGTGGGTCCCGGTCGGTCCATCGCCCGGCCGAACGCGGCCTCGAACTCGGCGACCCCGGCGACCCGCTCGGAGGCCAGGCCCATGCCCTGGGCCACGAGGGCGAAGTCGGGGGTGTGCAGATCGACCCCGAACCGCCGGTCCATCACCCGTTCCTGGATGGTGCGCAACACTCCGTAGCCGCCGTCGTTGAAGACGCACACCACGACCGGCAGCTGGTAGTCGACCAGGGTCGCGAGCTCGCCGAGCGAGAGCATGATCCCGCCATCGCCCTGGATGAGCAGGGTGCGTCGGCCGCTGCCGAGGGCCGCACCGACGGCGAGCGGAACGCCCGGGCCGATGGCCAGCGACGAGGGCCGGATGGAGGTCCTCGGGTGCAGCACCGGCAGCACCCGGTTGCCCCACAGGTAGGCGGGCACGGTGGAGTCCCGCACGATGGGGGCGTCGTCGGGCAGCAACCGGCGAATGATCTGCCAGATCTGCCAGTGGTCCGGCCCGGTCTCCTCCTCGGACTTCTCGAGGTCGGCCCGGACCGACTTGCGGGCCCGGTCCACGAAGCCGTCGTCGACGCCGCCGCCGTGCACCCGGTCGGCCAGCGCGGCCAACGCGTCGGCGGCATCGGCCACGATCGCCACCTCGGCGGGGTAGTTCCGGCCGATCACCCCGGGGTCGGCGTCGATGTGCACCAGTGTGCCGGGGATCTTCATCTGCCACATCCGGGTGGCGTAGTTCTGGAAGCGGGTGCCGACGGCGAGCACCACGTCGGCCTCCTTGATGATCGGCGACAACGCACCCCGCTCGACCCGGGGGCCGAGGCACAGCGGATGGTCCTCGGGCAGCGAGCCCCGGCCCTCGATGGTGGTGATGACCGGCGCCCCGAGCTTCTCGGCCAGGGCCCGCAGAGCGGCGGAACCGTCGGCGGCGACCACCCCTCCCCCGGCCCAGATCAGCGGACGTTCGGCTCCGTCGAGCAACTCGGCCACCCGGTCGAGCACCGCCGGGTCGAGCTCGGCCCGCCCGGGAGCGGGAACCGGCGGCACCGTCACCTCGGCCTCGGCGTACTGCAGATCGATGGGGATCTCGACCGCACCCGGCTGGGGCCGACCGGTACGCAGGTCGGTGGCCACCGCGACGATGGTCGACGCGATGTCCTCGGTCCGCCGCACCGACTCGGCCCGGCGGGTCACGGTGCGCAACATGTCGAGCTGATGTTCGGCCTCGTGCAGGAATCCCTTGCCCTTGCCGTAGAACCGGGTCTCGATCTGCCCGGTGATCATCAGTACTGGCGACGAACCGAACTGGGCCTCGTACAGGCCGGCCATGGCGTTGACCGCCCCGGGACCGGTCGAGGTCAGCACGACGCCGAGCTGCCCCGAGGTCCGGGCGAACGCATCGGCGGCATGCGCAGCACCCTGCTCGTGCCGGCAGCGGACCACGGTCATGCCCTCGGTCCGGGACAACGCCTCGTAGATGGGCAGGTTGTGGACGCTCACGATGCCGAACACGTGGGTCACACCGAGCGCAGCGAGAGCGGCAGCCGCCGCCTCACCACCGGACATGCGGGTCATCGGCCCAACCTAGTCCGCATCCCGGGAACGGATATCGCCCCGCTCCGTGCGAGACTGTGACGGAGACAACATCGCTCCACAGTCGCCAACGGAGGCGCCATGGCCGGCCCCGCGTACCTGTCCGACACCCCGGTAGCCACCCAGGCTGCCGCGGTCCGAGCCCAATTCCTGGTCAAGGTGTACGTGCACCTTGCGGCAGCGGTGGGCGCGTTCCTCGCCGTGGAGACCGCCCTGTTCATGGGCGGCGGCGCCAAGGCCCTCTACGAGCTGCTGGCCCGGCGCGGCGCCGTCTGGCTGCTGATCCTCGGCGGGTTCATGGTCGTCAACTGGATCGGCACCCAGGCCGCCCACAACCTGACCAACCCCCAGGCCCAGTACTTCGGCCTGTTCGGCATCGCCGCCGCCGAGGCCGTCATCTTCGCCCCGTTCCTGTACCTGGTGTTCAACACCGACGGGGCGACGACCGTGGCCGCTGCGGCCCTCATCACCCTGGTCGGGTTCGCCGCCCTCACCGCCGTCGGCATCTTCACCAGCAAGGACCTGTCGATCCTGCGGCCGTTGGTGATGTGGGGCAGCATCGTCGCCCTGCTGGCCATCGTGGCGGCGGTGATCTTCGGCGCCAACCTCGGCACCTGGTTCAGCGTGATCATGGTGGGCCTGGCCGGGGCAGCGATCCTTTACCAGACCCAGAACATCATGAAGCGCTACCCGGAATGGGCCTACGTCGGCGCAGCGGTGCAGCTGTTCGGCTCCCTGATGACCATGTTCTGGTACGTGCTGCGAATCCTCAGCGCCCGCCGCTGACCAGCAAGAACGCGAACAGGACCGGCCGTGAGGCCGGTCCTGTTCTCGTTGTGGGATGTGGCGGCGGGACAAGCGATCGGGCGCTCTCGCCCCCAGCCGCCGCCTCAGGCTGCGTCGAGCAGCGCCCGGGCGAAAGCCGCCTGCTCCGGGCCACGCAACTTGGCCAGCGCCTGGCGCTCGATCTGGCGGATCCGATCGGCGGACAGGCCCAGCTCGGCGCCGATGTCGGCCTGGGTGGCCGGCGGGCCGTCGAAGCCGTAGCGCTTGCGCAGCACGAACCGCTCCCGGTCCTCCAGGCTGGACAGCAACCGGTCGAGCTCGGCCGGGACCAGGTTGGCGATGGCGGCCTCGCTGGGGTTGTCGGCCTGCTGGTCCGCGACGAGATCGCCACGCACGGCGTCGCCGTCGCCCACCGGCTCGTCCAGCGAGGACGGCTCGCTGAGGTAGCGACGCAGCAGGGTGACCTGCTCCACCGTCACCAGCGCTTCCTTGGCCAACTCCTCGACCGTCGGCTCGCGGCCGAAACGGGCCTCGAGCTCGAGCCGGGCCCGCTGCAGACGCAGGGCGTCGTCACGGACCGGGGCGGGCAGCCGCACGAGGCGGCTGCCGGCGACCACACCACGCTGGATGGCCTGACGGATCCACCACGTGGCATAGGTCGAGAACTTGAACCCCTTGCGCCAGTCGAACTTGTCGACGGCGTGGATGAGCCCGAGGTTGCCCTCCTGGATCAGGTCGAGCAGGGGCATCCCCGAGGACTGGTAGGCCTTGGCGATGGACACCACGAGACGCAGGTTGGAGGTCACGAAGCGCTGGTGGGCGTCGTGACCTTCCCGGACGGCACGCCGCAGGGCACGCTTGCGGGCAGGGGTGAGCACATCGGCAAGGGTCTCGAGCTCGGCCTCGGCGGCGCGACCTGCTTCGATGCAGCGCGCGAGGTCGGCCTCGTCGGTCTTGGTCAGCAGCGGGTAGCTGCCGATCTCGTTGAGGTAGACCCGTACAAGGTCTTCCGTCATCTGTTCAGTTGAAGGCACGATCTGACTCTTCGGAGGTAGGGCGGCCCGGTAAGTGGGGGGAACCGAGATCCGTATCGACCCTCGACAACAACGTCGAGGAGTTGCATGTTCCCGTGAGGGTGGCATTCCCACCCTGACGGACGCCGCAGGCGTCCGCCACCTCATTTCTGGTGGTGTCGCCGCCATCATGGGACGGGTTCGTTGCCGAACGGGCATCGAACCGTATCACAATGGCACGCCGACCACGGCGTTGACCAGCACTTTCCCCGCCGAAGGTCGGGTTTGGGGTGTGACACTTGTCCACTCGCTAGGGTCCCGGCGATGCAGATGAAGTTCGGCCTGTTCAACATCAACAACAACGCCTGCAGCCATCCCGACACCCTTGCCCAGGTGGCCCGGGCGGCCGAGGCCGCAGGCTTCGAGTCGCTCTGGACCGGCGAACACGTGGTGCTGCCCGACCCTCAGGTCCCACCGTCCCCCGTGCCCCCGCAGGGCCGCATGCTCGACGGCGGGATCGCCCTGACCTACGCCGCGGCGGTGACCACGACGATCCGCCTGGGCACCGGCATCATCATCCTGCCCCAGCGAAACCCGCTGGTACTGGCCAAGGAGCTCGCCTCGCTCGACGTGCTGTCGAAGGGCCGGTTCATCTTCGGGGTCGGCGTGGGCTACCTCGAACCGGAGTTCCGGGCGCTCGGCATCTCCATGGACGACCGCAACGGCAAGACGCTCGAGTACCTCGAGGCCATGACCGCCATCTGGTCGATGGACAAGCCCGCCTACCACGGGCGCTACGTGTCCTTCGAGGGCGTCGACGCCCACCCCCGGCCGCTGCAACAACCGTCACCGCCGATCGTGATGGGCGGCCACACCGCAGCCGCCTACCGGCGCGCCATCACCCACGCCCACGGCTGGTACGGCTTCGCCCTCGATGCCGATCGCACCGCCGAGTGCGTCGACGGCCTGCGCAAGGCTGCCGAGCGCTACGAGCGTCCCGCCCACCTCGGCGAGCTCGAGATCACCGTCACCCCCGCCGGGCGCACCGATGCCGCCGCCGTCGAGCGCTTCGGCGAGTTGGGCGTGAACCGGCTAGTGCTGCTGCCCCGGCTGCCCGCGGGCCGGGACCGCAACGACCCGCTCGACGGGGAGGCCATCGTGGCCTTCGTCGAGGAGATCGCCGCAGCCCACCTGCGCTGACCCCGGACGCGTCTCGGCCCGGTCGTCACCCTCGTGGGCGTCGACCGGGCCGTGTCGCGTCCGGTCCGCAGGCCTCAGCGGCCGCGGAAGACCGGCTCCTGCTTGTCGACGAAGGCCTTGGCCGCGTTCAGGTGGTCCTCGGTCTGGCCGCAGTGGATGTGGTGGGTGACCTCGAGGTCCATGCAGTCGAGCAACTCGCCGCCGGCTGCGGCCCGGTTGATGTTCTCGATCATGAACCGGTAGGCGATCGACGGGCCGGTCGCCAGTTGCTGGGCGACCCCACGCCAGCCGGCCTCGAACTCGGCGGCGGGGAACACCGCATTGACCAGCCCGAGGCCCTTGGCCTGGGCCATGTCCAGCTTGGAGGACAGCAGGTACAGCTCCTTGGCCTTGGCCGCGCCCACCAACTGGGTCAGGAACCAGGTACCGCCGTAGTCGCCGGAGAAGCCCACCCGGGCGAAGGCGGTGGTCATCACGGCGGTGTCCACGGCGATGCGCAGATCGCAGGCCAACGCCATCGACAGACCGGCGCCGGCGGCGGCGCCGGGAAGCACCGCGATGGTGGGCTTGGCCATCGCCCACAGGGCCCCGGAGGTGGCCCGCTGGTCGAGCCGCTGGCGCTGGACCCGCTCGTCGTAGGTCTCGACCGAGCCCGCCCCGCGCGCGGAACCCTCGGCCATGCCCTTGACATCGCCGCCGGCGCAGAACGCCCCGCCGGCACCGGTGAGCACCACGCACCGCACGTCCGATGCGGTGGCGCACTCGGCCAGCGCCGCTTGCATACCCATCAGCATCTCGTCGGAAAGGGCGTTGCGGCGGTCGGGACGGTTCATGGTCAGCACGGCCACGCCGTCGTTGACCTCGGCCTGCAGGTGGTCGGTACCGGTGTCGATGGTGCGAGAGCTCATGACGGCGACGGTAGCCCAGCCCCGACCGCCGGGGTCGGCCGACGCTCGACCAGGGCGCTGAACACCGTGGCGGCGACAGCCAGGCCGAGCAGTACCTGCAGCAGCCGTTCGTAGTTGCCGGTCACGTCGAACAACACCCCGGCGGTGACCGGCCCGGCCGCCACCGCGACCGTGGTGCAGGCGCTGAGCACCCCGCTGATGGCGCCGTAATGCGCGGCCCCGAACAGGTCGGCCACCAGCGTGGCCCGCAACAGCGTGCTCATCCCCCGGCCCATGCCGTAGAGCGCCACGAAGCACCACACCGCCACCACGGCCTGCGAGACGCTCAGGATCGCCACCCCGCACGCCAGCGACGCGAACACCACCACCGTGGTCACCCGCCGTGACAGCACCCGCTCCATCGGGGCGAACAGCAGGCGGCCCGGCAACTGCATGGCCCCCAGCGCCCCGGTTGCCGCGGCGGCGAACGCCGGCGCATGCCCGTCGTCGATCAACATCGCCACCTGGTGCACCGCCAGCGCCGAGGTCACGAACGACGACGCCACGAATGCCGCGGCAAGAAACCAGAACGTGGCGCTGCGCACGGCGTCGTGCAGGGTACGGTCCTCGCTCACCGAGCCTGCCACGGTCGGCACGCCAACGGCATCGTCCGTCGCCGGCTCGGCAACCGGACCGTCCACCCCGCCGGGCGGCGGGGCGCGCAGCACGACCGCGTGCAACGGGATCGTGATCGCCCCGAGCACGACCGCCAGCACCACCAGCGCCCGTCGCCAGCCGTAGGCCTCGATGAGGGCATTCTCCAACGGCAGGAAGATCGTGGACGCCAGCCCGGCCATCAGGGTGACCGCGGTGAGGGCCTTGCGGCGGTCGGCCCGGAACCACTTGGTCACCACGGTGAAGGCCGGTTCGTAGAGGATCGTGGCCATCACCACGCCCAGGCCGGCCCACAGCAGGGTGAAGGACCACAGCCGGTGCACCTGCGACCAGACCAGCACCCCCGCCGTGGCGGCGCAGGAGCCCACGGTCATCAACACCCGGGGGCTGTGGCGGTCGAGCCAGCGGCCCACCAGCATGGCGGTGGCCCCCTGCATCAGCAACGCCAGCGAGAAAGCGGCCGACATCGAGCCCCGCGACCAACCGAGCTCCTCGGTGATGGGGCGCAGGAACGCCGTGAAGCCGTAGTACAGCACTCCCCACGAGACGGTCTCGGTCACCGCCAGCGCGGCGACGATGCTCCAGCCGCGCCGTCGGGGCGACACGGTGGCCCGGCTACAGCCCGCTGGCGGAAAGGAAATCGGCCACTCGCAGCAACACGTTGGACAGCTCCGGGTGGGAGGTCTCGAAGTGCACGGCGGACTCGTTCAGCTTCTCGCCGAGCCCCTCGTGCTCGTCCTCGTCGATGGCTCGTTGCACGTCGCTGCCGAGGTCCTTGGCCCGGTCGTCATCGGTGAGATGCAACCGATGGGCGAGATCCTCGAGATGTGCGCGCAGATCCATGGCCGGGAGCTTACGTTCAGCCCCGGGCGAATCGGTACAGCGCCGTGCCCTGCCCGGTGTCGTGGAACACCACGCGCACCCGCTGGCCGACCTCGAGCGCGTCGGGATCGTCCTCGACCAGGTTGGTCAGCACCCGCGGGCCCTCGTCGAGCTCGACGTAGGCCAACACGTACGGGGTGGCGTTGCGGTACTCGCCCTGGCCCTTGCGCGTGATCGAGAAGCTGTAGATCGTGCCGAAGCCCGAGGCGTCCTTCCAGGTGACCTCAGTCGAGCCGCACTCCGGGCAGAACGACCGCGGGTACCAGATCACGAAGGCGCAACGATCACAGTGCGGCAACACCAGGCGACCCTCGGCGGTGCCGTCCCAGAACGGCTGGGTCTCGCTGTTGACACGCGGGGCGGGGACGGGGAGGTTGCTCATGCGTCTTCCTGACCGAGGATGAGAGTGGCGGCGCCGGTACGGGTGCCGAGGTTGCCGCCCGTCCCGTGGGCGAGAGCCAGCGAACAGTCGGGGACCTGGACCGCAGGGTGGGCCTCACCGCGCAACTGGCGCACGGCCTCGATGATCTTGGTCATGCCACCGCGGTTGCCGGGGTGGTTGTTGCACAGTCCCCCGCCGTCGGTGTTGAACGGCAGCCGGCCGAACGGTGCCACCAGGCCGCCGTCGGACACGAAGCGGCCGCCCTCACCCTTGGCGCAGAACCCGAGATCCTCGATGGTCTGCAGCACCGTGATGGTGAAGCTGTCGTAGATGGAGGCGTAGCGGATGTCGGCCGGGGTCACCCCGGCCTCGGCGAACGCCGCCGGACCCGACCAGCGCGCACCGGTGTGGGTCAGGTCGATCCGGCCGTTGTTCGTGGACTTCATCGTCTCGCCGTGGCCGAGCACCCATGCCGCCCGATGTCCGCCGCCGAGCGATCGGGCGATCTCCGGGTTGGCAACCACGACAGCACCCCCGCCATCGGTGATCACGCAGCAGTCCAGCCGGTGCAGCGGATCGGCCACCATCGGCGAGTCGAGCACCTCCTGCACCGTCACCACGTCACGCAGGAAGGCGTTCGGGTTGTGCTGGGCGTGCAGCGACGCGGCCACCTTGATCTCGGCCAACTGTGCGCTGGTCGTGCCGAACTCGTACATGTGACGGCGGGCGGCGAGGGCGTAGGCGTTGGGCACGGTGATGCCCCAGGGGTTCTCGAACCCGCCCTCGGGGGCGGCACTGAACCCGCCCGACCCGCCGGGCGCGGCACCGCCGGTACGGGGCTTGCCGGCCAGGGTGATGAGCGCAACCGAGCACTTCCCGGCGGCGATGAGCGCTGCGGCGTGGCCGACGTGGAACAGGTAGCTCGACCCACCGGTCTCGGTGGAGTCGAGGATCCGCGGCTTCAGACCGAGGTACTCCGCCATCGACAGCGCGCCGAAGCCCGGGGCGTCACCGGCGCAGAAGTACGCATCGACGTCGGAGAACGCCAGCCCGGCGTCGGCCAGGGCCCCAGCGGCAACCTCACGGTGCACCTGCGGCAGCGTCAGATGCGGGATGTCCCGCAACGGGTGCTCGAATGCCCCCACGATGGCAGCTCTGCCTCGAATGCTCACGGTGCTCCTCTCGCCGGCTCCGCTCGGCCGGCCTGCACGTTAGGCGACCATCGGCAATGCGCCACAAGAGCACGCGCCGGCCCGATGATGCGCCCGGTGCGTTGCTCTCGGCGGCACCGGGCTGCGGTGGTCTCCCCGGTCTCAGCGGCCCTTGAACTGCGGTGCGCGCTTCTCGACGAAGGCCTTGGCGGCCTCGCGGTGGTCCTCGGTGCGAGCGGCGGCGGTCATCGCCACGGCCTCGCCGTCGAGACAGGTCCGCAGATCGGCCTTGGTGGCACGGATCAGGTTCTCCTTCATGTAGCGGTACGCGACGGTCGGGCCGGCAGCGAACGAGGCTGCCCACTGCTGCGCCGCGTCCGCCAGCTCGCCGTCGGGGACGACCCGGGTGGCGAGCCCGAGCCGCAGCATCTCCGCCGCGGTGATCCGCTCGTTGCACAGGTAGACCTCGCGGGCCTTGGCCGATCCGACCAGCTGCGTCAGGAACCAGCTCCCACCGAAATCACCGGAGAAGCCCACCTTGGCGAAGGCGCTGAGGAGGAACGCAGACTCCGCAGCGATGCGCAGATCGCACGACAGGGCGATCGACATGCCCGCCCCCGCTGCTGCGCCGGGCAGCGCAGCGATGGTGACCTTCGGGAACTCGTAGAGCTGTGCCGACACCAGGTTCTGGCGTCGGCGCAGGTCCGCCACACCGGCCTCGAAGGACAGCCCGACGCCTCCGGCGTTCTTCTCGGCCCGTTCCGACTGGGCGGCGACGTCGCCGCCGGCGCAGAACGCCCGCCCGGTGCCCGTGACCACCAGGGCGCCGACCTCATCGTCGGCGGCGAGCTGCGGCAGCACCTTTCCGAACCCCTCGAAGATCTCCGGGTGCAGGGCGTTCATGCGCTCGGGCCGGTTCAGACGCAAGGTGGCGACCCCGTCGGCGACCTCGCCGAGCAGGAAGGCCGTACCGGTGTCGATGCTGCGGACGTTCGGGGACGTGTCGGAGTTCGCCATGGCCACACCCTAGGTCAGCACGGGTCGCGCCGGAGCCGTGGCAACTCCGCCACGGCTCCGCTGCCCGGGATCAGACCCGGTTGGGCTGCGGCACGATCCGCAGGTACGGCTTGGGGGCCTTCCAGCCACCCGGGAACCGCAGCTTGGCGTCGTCGTCGCTCACCGACGCGGCGATGATCACGTCCTCGCCGTCGGTCCAGTTGACCGGGGTGGCGACGGCATACTGCGCGGTCAACTGCAGCGAATCGATGACGCGCAGCACCTCGTCGAAGTTCCGGCCGGTCGACGCCGGGTAGGTGATGGTCAGCTTCACCTTCTTGTCGGGACCCACCACAAACACCGAGCGCACGGTCAGGGTGTCGTTGGCGTTGGGGTGGATCATCCCGTAGAGGTTCGACACGGCACGGTCGGCGTCGCCGATCATCGGGAAGTTCACCGCCGTTCCCTGCGTTTCGGCGATGTCGCCCTCCCAGCGTTCGTGGGAGTCCACGGGGTCGACGGACAGACCGATCACCTTGACGTTGCGCCGGTCGAACTCGGGCTTGAGCTTGGCCACCATGCCCAGCTCGGTGGTGCACACCGGCGTGAAGTCCTTCGGGTGGGAGAACAACACACCCCAGCCGTCGCCGAGCCACTCGTGGAAGCGGATGGTGCCCTGGGTGGTCTCCGCCGTGAAGTCGGGGGCCTCATCGCCCAACTGGATGGCCATCGTCACTCACTCTCGTTGATCCGGGCCGATCCGTGAATCCAGATAAATATGATCGGCCAAGTCAACATTAGTCCGCCGGCGGTGCGGCGGGCGAGGCCGACGACCCGTCCTCCGCGCTGATGCGATCGAGCGCGCCGAGGACGTCGGCGATGATGTCCTCGGTGTCCTCCAGACCGCACGACAGCCGGATGGTGCCCGGCGAGATGCCGGACTCGGCCATCTCCTCCGGGGTCAACCCGGCATGGGTCGTGGACGCCGGATGGGTCACCAGGCTCTCGGGCCCGCCGAAGGAGGTCGCCGCCAGGCACAGTTCCACCGCACCCATGAACGCCTCGCCCGCCGCGAGTCCGCCGGCGAGCTCGAAGCTGAGCAATCCGCCGGGAAGGCGCAACTGCCGGCGGGCCAGATCGGCCCGGGGATGCGACGCGAGACCAGGATGACGTACCTCGGCGACCGCAGGGTGGCGCTCCAGTCGCTCGCCCACCGCCACAGCACTGGCGCTCTGCTGGCGGAACCGAACGCCCAACGTACGCAGACCGCGCAGGGCGTTGGTGGCGTCGTAGGGCGAGGCGGTGGCGCCCTGCAACACCGCGAAACCCCACAACCATTCGATGAGATCACGTTCGCCGGCCACCACACCGAGCACGGCGTCGTTGTGCCCGGCCATGGCCTTGGTGGCCGAATGCACCACCAGGTCGATGCCGTGCTGCAAGGGCTGCTGGCCCATCGGGGTGGCCAGCGTCGAGTCCACGACCTTGATCGGGCCCACCAGCGCACCGATCTCGTCGAGATCGACCAGATCGAGCCTGGGATTGGCCGGCGTCTCCGCCAGAACCAGCATCGTCTCGCCCGGCCGGACCGCCGCCGCGAACGCCCCGGGAACAGTGGCATCGACGAAGGTCACGTCGATCCCGAAGCGCGGGCACACCCCCGCCAGCAGCTGCGTCGTACCGCCGTAACACTGCCGTTGCGCCACGATGTGATTGCCCTGCCGGCACAGGCCGAGCACCACCGCACACATCGCACCCATGCCCGAGGCAAAGGCCAGTGCGGCCTCGGCGCCCTCGAGCGTCGCCACGGCATCCTCAAACGCCCGCACCGACGGATTCCCGTGACGGCCGTAGAACCGGGTGGTGCGCGGCCGCATGGCTTGCGAGCGCCCGTCGGCCAACGACGCCATCTGGAAGGTCGAACTGGCCCAGACCGCAGGAGCGAGGGCCGAACCGGTGTCGTTCCGTCCGGCGGTGATTGCAAGAGTTTCGCGCGCCACCATGGATGACTCTCTTTCGGGGAGGAGCCGTGGATGCCTGCGGACCGCACGACTGCGAACAGCCCGAACCGAGGTGGTCCGATGGTTCCGGGACCGCTAGGGGTCCGGGACAGTTCGTTGCCCGTACGGGCCGCATCCCGCCCCTTGCGGAGCGGCAGGCACCTTGGGTGTCCGCCCCAGGTTGCCGAGCCCGACCGAGATCGGAACTCTCTTGATGTGACCAACTCATGAAAGTCCCTCGGCGGCCTCGCCGTCAACCTCTTTGCGGGGCGGCCCGTAGGCTGCAACGACGATGACGTCCCGACCTGCGCCCCACCCCGGCCCCGAACGTGCCGCACCGACCGGGCAACCGGTGTTGGTCCTGCTGCACGGCCACGGCGACGAGCCGGACGCGTTCGCCGCACACGGTCGGCGCCTCGTCGAGGACACGGCGTGGACCGTCGTCTGTCCTGCGGCGCCGCACGTACTGCCCGAGGGCGGACGGGCGTGGTGGACCGCCCAGGAGGACTCCCCCTCCGGGACGACCCTCGACGCGATCATGGCCTCGATGCCGCCGGGAACGACGGCCGTGTGCATCGCCGGCTTCTCCCAGGGCGGGGCCGCGGCACTGCGGTTGGGACAGCGCTGCACCGAGTTCTGGCCACAGGTTCGTTGTTCGGTGGCGGTGGTGTCGGCGTTCCTGCCCGGAGACGCCGTCGCCCTGCCGGCCGGCACGGCCGTGCTGGTGGTCCACGGCGACGGGGACGAGGTCGTGGATCCCTTCCACGGCGACCTCGTGGCGCGCCGGTTGCGCCGTCAGGACTGCAACGTGACCGAGGTGCGCCACGACGGTGGCCACGTCTGGGACGACGCCGTCGCAGAGGCCGTGCGCGGCTGGCTCCAGCGGTAGCGGGAACCGACGCCGGGCACCACCCGGGAGACGCGCACCCCGCAGATCGGTGCGAACACGCCGAAAACGACCGAGGCACCCGTACGCGCCCACCCGATTACGGGCGGAACACGTCGGGTGCCGCAAGATGGCGGGCGCCGTCCGCTCAGGGTTCGACGATCTCGATGGCTCGCTCGGGGCAGTTGGCGATGGCCAGTTGCGCCTTCTCCTCCATGCCCGCCGGTACCTGACCGTCGTTGGCCGCCGTGGCGTAGCCGTAGTCGTCGACGTCGAACAGTTCCGCCGCCAGCACGTAGCACCGGTTGTGGCCCTGGCACTTGTCGGCGATCACGTGGATCTTCATGTGGTCCCCTTGGGATGGTGAGGTGAGCTTCGATCTCGCGCCGGCCGGGGACATCCCGGCTGCGTGGACGTCGGCGAGCGTAGTCAACGGGCCCACGAGCAGGCGACGGCAGGACCGTGCGGCCCCGCACGGGAGGAGACCCGCGCTCCGCCGCGACGACGCGAGCGCACCCCACACGGTCACGTCGACCGCTGCGCGCAGACGCTGACGGCAACCGGTCACGCTCGCCGCCCGTCCCACGCGCACACACCGAAGCATCGGATTTCGGCCGTAATCCGGCCGGAATCGGGCCGAAAAGCCCGACAATCAGGCCAACAGGGCACAATTTCTGCCGAAAAGGGGCCGTTTCGGCCCGAGCATCCCCCCATTTCGCCGTCCGATGCTTCAGGATTTGCCCTGTTTGGTCGAAGAACTAGACGGAGACCCACAGAGGAGACCAGATGAACCGCACGCAGCTGATCGAGAAGATCACCGAGCACACGGGCGTCGAGAAGAAGCAGGTTGCCACGGTGCTGGCCGGCCTTGGCGATGTTGTGCTCGCCTCGGTGGCCAAGGGCGACTCGGTCATGCTTCCCGGCATCGCGAAGTTCACCAAGGTGAAGCGCAAGGCCCGCGTCGGCCGTAACCCGGCCACCGGTGCCCCGGTCAAGATCCCGGCGAAGACCGTGGCGAAGGTCACGGCGCTGAAGCTGTACAAGGACACCGTGCTCGGCAGCGCCACCGCACCGAAGCTGCAGAAGGTGGCGGCCGCCGCACCGGCCAAGCCCGCAGCCAAGGCCGCACCGGCGAAGCCCGCAGCCAAGGCCGCACCGGCGAAGCCCGCAGCCAAGGCGGCACCGGTCAAGGCGGCTGCCAAGCCCGCCGCCGCCAAGCCCGCCGCCGCCAAGCCCGCCGCCGCCAAGGCGGCACCGGCCAAGGCCGCCCCCAAGGCGGCACCGGCGAAGGCGGCTGCCAAGCCCGCAGCCAAGGCC
>CAIXPF010000033.1 GCA_903921205.1 uncultured Acidimicrobiia bacterium
GGGTCGTTATTCCAAGCTTTCCTCACCAATGCACTCGGCACGACCCAATCGGTCTCCGTTGCCCTGACGGTGGTGCCTGACACACTCGCGCCTGAGATTCGGCGGGTCTTCAACCAGGGGCTGACCAACGTCGTGATCGAATTCAGCGAGGCCGTCGCCATCCCTTTGACCCCGGTCGGCGACAACTTCCAAATCGATGGAGGGGTGGCGGTGCGGTCGACGATGTTGGGCAAGAAGCCCAACCGGGTGATTCTGGAAGTCGGTGGAATGCTCAGATCGACCCGGTACCGGGTATCGGTCCAAGGCGTCCGTGACCAATCCGCGCGCGGCAACCCGGTGGCCGCGGGAACCCAGTGGGACTTCACCACCTTGGATCTGACTCCGGTGAATCTCGGGGGTGACGATGCCCGGACGACCACGGTGCAGGGGATGGGCCAGGGAGGGTTCGACATCTCGGTGCGCGGTGGCGACAGCGGCGGCACCGCCGACTCGGCCGTATTGGCGGTCCAAGTGTTCAAGGGCGACTTCGACCTGCGGGTGCGCGTCGAGTCCTTCGCCGTCACCGACCCCTATGCGACCGCGGGCCTGGTGGTGCGTTCAAGCGAGGATGCCAACGCCACCTTCGTGGGTGCCTTCGCCGGTTCCCCGACGGTGGGATCATTCTTGCGATCCCGCCAGAGCCCCGGCGCCAACGCGGCCCTGACGGCTCCGCGGGGAGGCTATCCCGTCAATCATCCCCGGACCTGGCTGCGTCTGCGGCGCAGTGGCAGTGCGATGACCGGGTTCGGATCGATGGACGGCACGAACTGGACGGTGCTGGGTTCGGCCACGATCTCCATGCCGGAGTCCGTGCCGGTGGGGCTCGCCGTATCAGGCCGCGACACCAATGCGGTGGCCGTGGCCCGATTCCGGGACTACGGGGCCGTGAGCGGTGCGGCGGAGGTGACCTCCGAGCCCCGTCGCGAAGGCTTGGGCCTCTCGAGCCGCAGGACGCGGATCGTCTTCAGCGAAATCCAGTACCGGCCAGGACCCGACGCTGGATCGTCGCCGCTGGGGTTCGTTGAACTCTACAATGCGGGCGACGTGTTCGAGGACCTCTCGCGATGGAAGATCGCGGGCACGGTGCGGTACCAGTTCCCGGAGGGATTCCGGCTGGGGGCGGGCCAGTTCGTCGTGGTGGCGAGGGACCCGGCCGCCTTGGCGGCGCGGCATGAGATCACCGGGGTGTTGGGGCCTTACTCCGGGAGCTTCAACGGGGCAGCCGGCCGGCTGGAACTGCTCGACGAGATGGATGCGATCAAGCTGCAGATGGAGATCGGCACGCGGGATCCCTGGCCGGTGGCGGCGGACGGTTCGGGCCACTCGCTGGTGCTGGCCAACCCAAGCTACGGCGAGGCCGACCCGCGCGCCTGGGCCGTGAGCGCGACCCGGGGTGGCAATCCGGGGGCGATGGACCCGCTGCCGCCGGTCGAACCGGCGCGGAATGTGGTGCTCAACGAGGTGTTGGCGCACACCGATCTGCCGCAGGTCGACTCGGTGGAGTTGTTCCACCGGGGCCCGGGCACGGCCGATCTCTCTGGCTGTGTGCTGACCGATGACCTGGGGACCAACCGGTTCCGCTTCCCGCCGGGCACGACCCTCGCAGCGGGGGCGTTCCTGCAGCTCGACGAGCGTGCGCTGGGATTCCGGCTCAGCGCGGCCGGGGAGACCGTGTGGCTGCTGAACGCCGACGGGAGCCGAGTCCTCGACGTGGTGCGCTTCGGTGCCCAGGAGAATGGGGTGCCCTTCGGCCGGTGCCCGGATGGGTCGGACGACTGGCGTCGGCTGGAATCCTACAC
>CAIXPF010000034.1 GCA_903921205.1 uncultured Acidimicrobiia bacterium
AGCGGTGCCGTGAAGTGCTGCATCTGCCCGGGCAGGTCGCAGAAACGCAGGTCGACGAACTCGACTCCCTGCTCCACGGCGTACGCGATGACCTCCGCCGGTGTCCGTTTCTCCACGGTGTCGCCTCTTCCTGTTTGTGAGGGAACTGGTCGCAGGGCGCCGCTCCGAGGAGCCGCGATGCGTGGCGACCGACGCTGGCCGACAGCCGTTTCCCACCCGGTGCCCGAATGTGAATTGAGTGTGAATGCCTCGGCGGGCCCGCTGAATTCCGCGCCCGATGGTGCAGCATGATGGCGATGATGCGCCAACAACAGTACGTGCTGCGCACGGTCGAGGAACGGGCGGTCCGGCTGATCCGGCTGTGGTTCACCGACGTCAACGGACAGCTGAAGTCCTTCGCCATCACCCCGGCGGAGCTCGAGACGGCCTTCGCCGAGGGCATGCACTTCGACGGCTCGTCCATCAACGGGTTCTCGCGGGTGCAGGAGTCCGACGTGCTGGCCCGGCCCGATGCCTCCACCTTCGAGCTGCTGCCCTTCGGCCCCGAGGCCGAGCACTCGGCCCGCATGTTCTGCGACATCGAGACCGTGGAGGGCACCCCCTTCGCCGGCGATCCCCGCTACGTGCTCAAGCGCAACCTCGCCCGGGCCCGGCAGCTCGGCTTCACCTTCATGGTCGCCCCCGAGATGGAGTTCTTCTATTTCGCCGAGGGCGATCCGACCAAGCCGCTCAAGCCGCTCGACTCCGGGTCGTACTTCGACCTGACCCTGGCCGACGTGGCCTCCGACCTGCGGCGACGCACCATCGGGATGCTCGAGGCCATGAGCATCCCCGTCGAGTACAGCTTCCACGAGGACTCCCCCTCCCAGCACGAGATCGACCTGCGTTACACCGACGCGTTGGAGATGGCCGACACGGTCATGACCTTCCGCCTGCTGGTGCGCGAGATCGCCCTCGAGCGCGGGGTGTACGCCACGTTCATGCCCAAACCCCTCGCCGGGGTCCAGGGCTCGGGCATGCACACCCACATGAGCCTGTTCCAGGGCGACACCAACGTGTTCCACGACGCCGAGACCGGCGGGCTGGCCGAACCTGCCCGGCAGTTCATCGCCGGGCTGCTCTTCCACGCCCGTGAGATCTGCGCGGTGACCAACCAGCTGGTCAACTCCTACAAGCGGCTCGCCCCCGGGTCGGAGGCCCCGCCCTACGTCACCTGGGCCCACAACAACCGCTCTGCTCTCATCCGGGTCCCGGTGACCAAGAAGGACAAGCCCAGCTCGACCCGCATCGAATACCGGGCACCCGACCCGGCCTGCAACCCGTACCTGGCGTTCTCGGTCATCCTCGCCGCCGGCCTGCGCGGCATCACCGAGGGCTACGAGCTGCCCGAGGAAGCCGTCGCCAACCTCTTCGAGCTGACCCCCGCCCAGCGGGCCAAGGCCGGGATCGTGCCGCTGCCGGTGAACCTGTCCGAGGCCCTCGACGAGATGGAACGCTCCGAGCTCGTCCACGATGCGCTCGGCGACCACATCTTCGAATGGTTCCTGCGCAACAAGCGCGCTGAGTTCGCCGAGTACCGTGCCCAGGTCACGCCCTACGAGCTGTCCCGGTACCTGCCGAGTTGGTGAGCCATGGAACCGTTGCTCGTCTACCCCTTCCCGGTCGCCGCTGACCTGTCCCAGGCGCTCGAACGCGCCGGGTACCGCTACATCGGCGTCACCGACGAGGTCGACGCCGAACGCAAGGAGCCCGACGACGGGTGGGGCGGGGCCATCATCATGGCCGACCGGTCCCCCGAGGAGGCCTACAAGCTGGCGGTCGCCCTGCGTAAGCGCGACTACCCGCTCGAACCGCTGCTGATGGTGCTGCGCTCGGAGCAGCTGAACACCCTCGAGCTCAACCGCGACCTCTTCGACGACTTCGTGGTCTCACCGCTCAACCACCGCGAGCTCGAGGTGCGGCTCAAGCACCAGTACTGGCGGCTGGGACGGGGCACCCGCCCCGAGCTGGTCGAGTACGGCGACCTGGTGCTCAACCTGGAGACCTACCAGGCGGCCATCGCCCGCCGGCCGCTCGACCTGACCTACATGGAGTACGAGCTGCTGAAGTTCCTCGCCCAGCACCCGGGCAAGGTCTTCACCCGGGAGGCCCTGCTCAACCGGGTGTGGGGCTACGAGTACTACGGCGGCGCCCGCACCGTCGACGTGCACGTGCGGCGGCTGCGGGCCAAGCTCGGCGAGGAGTACGCCAACCTGATCCAGACCGTCCGGTCGGTCGGCTACCGCTTCGGCCAGTCCCGTTGGTCGGGCTGAGCACCCGGCGCAGGGCTCGGGCCGCTCAGGGCCCGGGCCGGATCAGTTGTTGAGGTCCTTCCACACCGTGTCGGCCCCGCGACGATCGGCGTCGTCCTTGAGCAGATAGCCGAGCACCCCGGCCACGGCAGCACCGGACATCATGATGGCGACCGGCATCACGACCATGAGCACGACCACGAGCAGCACTGCACCCCACATAGGCACCCCGTTCTAGCGCAACGGCCGCCGTGTCGGCCACGACGGGGCCCGATCGTGCGCCGCCCACACCGCTGCGGCCGTGACCGCGAACACCGCGTCGGACACCGCGAGCGGTACCGCATCCGGCGCCGCCGGACGGACCGCGCAGTGCACCGGCGGCAGGTCCACCGCCCGCAGGACCCCCAGGCTGCGCACCGTCAGGTCCTGCACCGTGCCCTCGGCGGAGACGGTCAGGCACTCGGCGCTCACCAACGACGCCGCCAGGTGCACCGCACCGATGCAGTAGGAGCGCAGCACGATCTCGTCGAGCACCTCGCCGGCGTCGACCTCGACCGAGATTGCGCCGTCCGGGCCGATCGTGCAGGTGGCCGTACCCCCGCCGGGCTGACGGACCGGAACCGCCCGCTCCCACAGGGCCGAGCCCAGCACCACCCCTTCGGCCCACCCCGCGGCCCGCAACGCCACCGACGTCGGCGGGCCGGCCACGTCGACCTCCTCGACCACCAGCTCGGGGGTTCCTGCACCCGGACGCAGGGCACCGGCGGCGTCGGCCGCCTCGACCGCAGCCGCGAACCCGGCCTGCAGCCGTTCGGCCACGGCCTCGGTGCGGGCGACCCGCACCACCACCCGACGGGCGGCGAGGTCGATCCCCGCTGCGATCGGCGGCCGCTTCGGGCCGTTTGCCACGACGTCCTCGCGTGACCACAACACCCGTACCGACCGGCCGGTGCTCGCGGCCAGCTCCCGGGCCGCCTCCGCCACCGGCGAGGCCAGCTTGCCGCCGAACGCGCCACCGTTGCCCAACGCCCCGGCCGGCTCTCCCCCGGGAACGCACCACGAGGCGTCGGTCTCCAGGTAGGCGGGATCGACCCAGCTGGTCTGCAGCGCCACGTCCCAGGAACCCGGCGGTAGCTCGACGGGGTGCGGCGGGGCCACGGTGGTCCGCCGGCCCTGGATCTTGCCTGCAGCCCGGCGGGCGTCGGCCAGACTCGCCCCGGTCACCCAGCCGCCCGAGCCCTCGGGCACGGCGACCAGGGCATCAGCGGGTGCGCCGTCATCGGCGAAACCGCCCCGGCCCAGGGCCACCGCCGGCCCGACCTGCTGGCGCACCCGGCCCTCGAGCTCGGCCCGACGCGCCGCCGCGGCGAGGTCGCGTCCCGCCGGAGACGGCAACGGCACCGGCTGACCGTCGCCGGCCGCGCTCCCGGCCGCGCTCCCGGCCGCGCTCCCGGTGGCGAGGGCGAAGGCCTCCACGATCGGTTGCCACCCCGTGCACCGACAGAGATGGGCGAGCAGCGCCTGAGCGGGGTTCGGGGACGGCTTGTCCGCCTCGGCCACCAGGCGCAGGATGATGCCGGGGCTGCAGAAGCCGCACTGGCTGGCACCCGTCGCAGCGAACGCCTCGGCCCAGCGGGCTGCGACCTCGGGATCGAGGCCGTCCACAGTGGTCACCCGGCGCCCGGAGAGACGCCGCACCGGCGTCACGCACGCCACCCTGGCCACCCCGTCGATCAACACCGTGCAGCAGCCGCACTGGCCCTGGGGCGAGCAGCCGTCCTTCACCGAGCGGATGGCGAGCTGGTCACGCAGGACCGCGAGCAGGGTGGCGGCCTCGTCCACGACCTCGACCGTCCGGCCGTCCACGTACAGCGTCACAGGCATCGGCACCGACCCTAACGGCTGGGCACGAGCCGGCGGCACGGCGGCCCTCGGCGGCAGCTGACCGGTACGCTCCAGCAGCGGCGGCGAGCGCCGCCGAGTTCCCGACCGGCGAACCCAGGAGGGCGCATGTACCCCGACCCGTCGTCCCGTTCGGCCGCCCTGTACGAGCGGGCCCGCCGGGTGCTGCCCGACGGCGTGTCCCGCGGCACCGTGCGGGTCGACCCCTACCCGGTCTACGTGGCATCGGGCCAGGGCGCCTGGGTGACCGACGTCGACGGGAACCGGTACCTCGACGCCAACAACAACTACACCGCCATCGTCCTGGGCCACGCCGACCCCGTCGTCACCGAGGCGGTGACCCGTCAACTGGGCCGCGGCTCGGCGTTCTCCCTGGCCACCGAGGCGGAGGTGCGCCTGGCCGAACTGCTGTGCGAGCGGGCCGGCTTCGACCGCATCCGCTTCTGCAACTCCGGGACCGAGGCGGTCATGACGGCGGTCAAGGCCGCCCGGGCCTTCACCGGGCGAACCCGCATCGCCAAGGTGGAGGGCGGTTACCACGGGGCTTACGACCACGTCGAAGTCTCCCTCGACGCCGCCGGGGGGACCTGGGGTGATCCGACCGCCCCCACCGGCGTGCCCTACGCCGCAGGCACCCCGGCATCGGTGCTGGCCGAGACGGTGGTGCTGCCCTACAACGACGCCGAGGCCACCGCATCGCTGCTGCGGACCCACGGCCACGACCTCGCCGCAGTGGTGCTCGACACCCTGCCCTCACGGGTGGGCATGCCCGAACCCGACCGGGCGTTCCTCGACACCGTGTTCGGCGTCGCCCGGGAGGTCGGTGCGCTGGTGATCCTCGACGAGGTGATCACCTTCCGTCTCGGCCCCGGCGGGAACGCCGCACGGCTGGGGCTGCAGCCCGACCTGACGACGCTGGGCAAGATCATCGGGGGCGGGTTCCCGGTCGGCGCCGTGGCCGGACGGGCCGAGGTGATGGACGTGTTCAGCCCGCTCGACGGGGCCCGGCCACGCCTGCCTGCCGGCGGCACCTTCTCGGCCAACTCCATCACCATGGTGGCCGGCCTGGCGTGCATGGAACAGCTCGACACCGCAGCCTTCGACCGCCTGGCCACGATGGGCGAACGGGTCCGCGGAGGCGTGCGGGCCATCTTCGCCGAGACCGGCTTCCCCGGCCAGGTCACCGGGGACGGATCGCTGTTCCGGCTGCATCCCCACGACCGGCCGGTCCGCAACTACCGCGACGCCCGCCACGACCCGGCCGAGGCGGCGTTCATGGCCCGGCTGCACCGGCAGCTGCTCAACCGCGGCGTCTACCTCACCACGTACGGCATGGGATGTCTGAGCCTCGCCATGACCGACGTCGATCTCGGCCATCTGCTCGACGCCGTGGCCGACGGGCTCCGGGCGGAGCTGTCCTCCGCCACCGCCTGAGCCGGCAACGACGACGGGCCGGGCACCCCAGCGGGTGCCCGGCCCGTGCGGTCCGGTCGGGTTGCCCGAGGTCGGGCGGCGTCAGCTGAAGGACTGGCCGCAGCCGCAGGTGCGGCTGGCGTTGGGGTTGTTGATCGAGAACCCTGCCTGGTTGAGGCCGTCCTTGTAGTCGAGGGTGGCACCGGTGAGCAGCTGGGCCGATGCCGGGTCGACCACGACCCGCACCTCGCCGAACAGCTCGGCCATGTCGTCGTCGGCGATGTCGGTGTCGAAGAACATCTCGTAGCTGAAACCGGAGCACCCACCGGGACGCACCGCGACCCGCAGCGCCAGTTCCGGCACGCCCTCGGCGTCGATGAGTTCCTTGACCTTCTTCGTTGCGGTGTCCGTGAGCGTGATCACGTGGTGTGCCTCCTGGTTCCCGAGAATGGGCAGCGAACCGTCCGACGACCATCCTAGAGCGCTGGAGATTCACACGACACACCGTTCGGCCGGACCGGCGAGCGCGGACTGTCCCGGGCGCCCCCGGCCGATCCCCGGCCGATCCCCAGCCGGCACCCCGCCGGTACACTGCGGACCGTGGAAACCGACCAGGTGGAACCCGACCCGAGCGGCCGAGCACCCGGCCCGGCCGACGCCATGCGGCCCACGCCGCGACCCACCCCCGAGGACGTCTTCGGCCTGCTGCGCGGCGTCATCGACCCCGAGCTCGGGTCCGATGTCGTCGACCTGGGCATGATCCGCTCGGCCGAGGTGGCCGACGACGGCACCGTCGCGGTCACCGTCGCCCTCACCACCGCCGGATGCCCGCTGCGTGCCCAACTCCAACGCGACATCAAGACCCGGGTCGGGTCGGCGCCCGGCGTGACAGCGGTGTCGATCACCTGGTCGGAGATGACCGCCGAGGAGCGGGCCACGGCCATGGGCAAGGCCCGCTTCAACGCGCAGCAGCGGGCCCCGGAAACGGCTATCCCCGCCACCACCCGGGTGATCGGGATCGCCTCGGGCAAGGGCGGGGTCGGCAAGTCGTCGGTGACGGTGAACCTCGCCGTGGCGATGGCCCAGCGGGGCCTGCGCATCGGGGTGCTCGACGCGGACATCTGGGGGTTCTCGGTGCCGCGCATGCTGGGGGTCGACGGCCGCCTCGCCGCAGTGCCCGGCGCCAAGAAGATGCTCCCGTCCACCCGGACCGTGCCCGGCCGTGGCGGGCCCGAGGGCCACCTCGAGGTGGTCTCGATGGGACTGCTCACCGACGACGAGACCGATGCGCTCATGTGGCGCGGCCTGATGCTGAACCGGGCGGTGCAGCACTTCCTGGAGGACGTCAGCTGGGGCGCCCTCGACTACCTGCTCATCGACCTGCCGCCCGGCACCGGTGACGTGCAGATGGGTCTGGCCCGGATGCTGCCGCGCACCGAGCTGATCGTGGTGACCACCCCGGCGCTCGCCGCCCAGAAGGTTGCCGCCCGAGCCGCGACCATGGCCCGCAAGAGCTACCTGCGCGTCGCCGGGGTCATCGAGAACATGAGCGCCTTCGTGACCCCCGACGGGACCAGCCATGCCGTGTTCGGCCGGGGCGGGGGCCAGGCGCTGGCCACCGACATCGGCGTCCCGCTGCTCGCCACGCTGCCCATCGACGCCGCAGTCGCCGACGGTGGCGACACCGGCCGCCCCGTCGCCCTCGGCGACGGCCCGGTGGCCGACGCCTTCGCCCGCCTGGCCGAGATCGTGGTGACCGAGGCCGTTCCACCGGTCGACGTCGCCGGCTGTTCGGCCCGCCTGCTCGATGCCATCGAGGCTGCGCTCCCCCGCTGAGCAGCCGGCTGCGGAACGACCGCTCGGCGGCTTGCGTCGGACCCGGCTGCGGGTGAGCGCCGGGTTCAGCGCCCGAGGGCCGACGGACCGTTGTCGGGGCGACCGTCGGGGCGACGGTAGGTGGCTTCCTCGACGTCGATGATGCGCTCGCCGTCCGCCGGGCGCGACGGCCCGCCGCGGCCCGGATCGGGCACCGTGGCGTCGTACACGAAGACCGTGGTCCGGCCGTCAGACGAGCCGTACCCGGAGGATCCGAACCCGCCGACCCCGCCGAACCCGCCGAGCGTGCCGTCGCGCATCGCCCGCTGTGCCTTGCGGGCGAAGGACCGAGCCAACACCGAACGAACGGCGAAGCGGACGGGCGGCAGCAGCAGGCACAGACCCAGGAAGTCCGTGACGAACCCGGGGGTGAGCAGCAGCGCCCCGGCGAAGAGCACCAGGAACCCGTCGACCAACGAGGCGCCCGGAACCTGCCCGGCACCGATCTCGCGCTCGATGCGCCGGTACAACCCGATGCCTTCGCGTTTGCACAGCCAGGCACCGGCCGCCGAGACGATCATGACCAACGCGATGGTCGGCAGGACGCCGATGAGGTGCGCGACCTGCACCATCACGTAGAGCTCGATCACCGGGACGAGGATGAACAACAGGGCGAGCAGCCCGACCATGGGCCGAGCCTACCGACCGCACCACGGGTGAGCGCCGCTAGCCTGCGGCGCCGTGGCCCATCCCCCTTCGGTCGACCGAATCGCTCGCGGCCTGCGTCGCAGCGGCCTGCCCGACCCGCTCCTGGTCGACGCGGCGCGCGCCGCCATCGCAGAGGCGGTCGAGCGTGACGGGCACGACGGGGTCGACCCCGACGCCGTGGCCGCCCGAGCGGCCGAGCTTGCCGCCGAGCAGTCCCTTCGCCTGTTGCAGCCGGTCATCAACGCCACCGGGGTGCTGCTGCACACCAACCTGGGTCGCGCCCCCGTGGCGTTCCACCACGACGCCCGCTACAGCAACGTCGAGTTCCGCCTCGACCGCGGCACCCGGGGCAGCCGTTCCGACCATGCCGGCACCCTGCTGGCCCGGGCCTGTGGCGCGGAAGCGGCCCTGGTCGTCAACAACAACGCCGCAGCGGTGCTGCTGACCCTGGCCGCGCTCGGGGGGCCGGGCCGGGCTGCGGTGGCGTCGCGGGGCGAGCTGGTCGAGATCGGAGGCGGCTTCCGCATCCCCGACGTGATGGCCGCGTCCGGCACCGAGCTGATCGAGGTCGGCACCACCAACCGGACCCGGCGGGCCGACTTCGAGCGGGCGGTGGCCGCCGCCGGCGAACGCATCGCCCTGCTGCTGAAGGTCCACCAGTCCAACTACCGCATCGTCGGCTTCACCGAGACCGTCGAGGTGTCGGACCTGACCGGGCTGGGCAAGCCGGTGGTGGCCGACACCGGGTCCGGCCTGCTCGACGCCGCCTGTCCGTGGCTGACCGACGGGCCCCCGGCGTGGTTGGCCGACGAGCCGGCGGCCCGTCAGACCCTTGCCGAGGGTGCCGACCTGGTGCTGTTCTCCGGCGACAAGCTGCTCGGTGGGCCGCAGGCGGGCATCATCGCCGGCCGGGCCGACCTCATCGCCACCATCGGACGCCACCCGCTGTACCGCGCGGTACGGTGCGGCGGGCTGGTGCTGCGGGCGCTGCAGGACCTGGCCCTCGCCTACCTCGACCGGCGCGGCGGGGACATCCCGTTCTGGCGTATGGCCACCCGGAGCGTGGAAGAACTGGCCGACCGGGCGGCGGCGGTCGCCGCGGCCGTCGGTGCCGCCCGGCCCGAGGCCATGCAGGCCGTTCCCGGTGGCGGCACCCTGCCCGGCGTCACGTTCCCCTCCTACGGGGTGGCCCTCGACGGCGATCACCGGGCCGCCCTGCGACAGCTGCAACCGCCGGTCATCGCCCGGGTGGAGGACGACCGCACGCTGTGCGACCTGCGCACCGTCGACCCCGCCGACGACGCACGGCTCGCCACCGCGCTCGCCGCCTTGGGCACCACCCCGTGACCGGCGACGAGGAGCACACCGACGAGACCGGCCCGACCCCGATCGGCCCCACCCCGACCGACCCCAGCGGGATCGGACCTGCTGCGGCGGTCGCCCTGCTCGCGGTGGGCCGCGGCATCCCGAACGCCGCCATGCGCTGGATCCCGCTGTTCCTGCCGATCATCGCCCGCTCGATGGACACCTCACTGGGCCGTTGTGCCGCGGCCATGGGTGTCGGCGAGCTGTTCGGGATGAGCGCGTTGGTCACCGGCAGGCTGGTCCACCGACAGGGCAGCCGTCGCTGGTTCGCCGTCGGGCTCGCCGCCACCGCAGCGGGCAACGCGCTCGGTGCCACGGCCCCGGCGCTCGCGGCCTTCGCCGTCGGGTACGCCCTGCTCATCGTCGGGCAGTCCTGCTGCAACGTGAGCGGCCAGGCCTGGATCGGGCGCAACACCCCGCCGGATCTCCGTGGGCGCTACCTCGGGGCCTTCGAGACCTCGTGGGCCCTGGCCCTGCTGATCGGCACCCCGCTGGCCGCCGCGGCCGTAGCCCTCACCTGGCGGGGGCCGTTCCTGCTGTGGACCGTCGCTGCGGCGCTGGTCGTCCTGCCGATCCTGCGCTGGCTGCCCGAGCGGCCCCCCGAGGCCGGCTCCCCGTGGGACGGGTCGGCGCAGCGACCGGTTGCGGTGGGCCTGCCCCGTTCGGCCTGGCTGACCGTGTCCGTGTCGACCCTGCTCATGATCGCCTCGGTCAGCATCGCCGTGTCCTCCGGTGCGTGGCTGGAGTCGCGCTTCGGCTTCGGTGCTGCGTCGCTCGGTGTCGTCGCCTTCGTGCTCGGCTCCTCCGAGCTGGTGGCCAGCCTGACCATCGCTCGCGTCGCGGACCGGTGGGGGGCGACGCGATCGTTGCGCACCGGCGTGGCGGTCATGCTCGGCGGGGCCGCGACCATGGCGCTCTCGGGTCGGGTCGCCGTCGCCGCCGTGGCGGGCCTGGCGTTGTTCATCGGTGGCTTCGAGTTCTCCTACATCGCCACGGTGGCCATCGCCATCCGTCACCGGCCGGCGGTCGTGGCCCGGCTGGTGGGGACCCTCTCGGCCGGCACCACCCTGGCCCGCGCGGTCTTCGCCGCGGTGACCGGCTGGCTCTACGCCACCACGGGCATCGCCGGTCCCCTCACCATGGCTACGGCGGCGGGTGGCGCCGTGCTCCTGGTCCTGCCCCTACTGGCCCGGCGAGAGCCGACCCTGGCCGATCACGCAGACCACCCGGCCTGACCACCCCGGCCTGACCACCCCGGCCTGACCACCCCGGCCTGACCACCCCGGCTGCGGCCGGGGGAACCCGCACGACGGAAGCGACGCCGTTCGGGAAGAATCGGGGACGCATGCATGTGATCGCCACCGCCGGCCACGTCGACCATGGCAAGTCGACCCTCGTTCGGGCCCTCACCGGGGTCGACCCGGACCGCTGGGAGGAGGAGAAGCAGCGCGGGATGACCATCGACCTCGGCTTCGGGGCCACCACCCAGCCGTCGGGCCGTGAGCTGGCCTTCGTCGACGTCCCCGGCCACGTGCGGTTCATCAAGAACATGCTGGCCGGCGTGGGGGCGGTCGACGCCTGCCTGTTCGTGGTGGCCGCCACCGAGGGCTGGAAACCGCAGTCCGAGGAGCACCTGCGCATCCTCGAGCTGCTCGGCCTGTCCCACGGGATCGTCGCGCTGACCAAGGTCGGCTTGTGCGACGCGGACCTCGTCGAGCTGGCTCGCCTCGACCTCGCCGAGCACCTCGAGGGCACCTTCCTCGAGAACGCCGAGGTCGTCGAGGTCGACGTACCGACCGGAGTCGGCGTGCAGGCCCTGCGTGAGGCCCTCGACCGGCTGGCCGCCACCACGCCACGGGCCGCCGACGAAGGCCGTCCCCGGCTGTGGGTGGACCGGGCCTTCGCGGCGAAGGGCTCCGGCACCGTCGTCACCGGCACCCTCACCGGCGGCGAGCTGCGCGTCGACGACGAGCTGCAGCTGTTCCCCGGCGATGCCACCGTGCGGGTACGGGCCCTGCAGAGCCACCACCGGACCCGGCCCATGGCACAGCCCGGCTCCCGCGTGGCGGTCAACCTCGTCGGCGTGGCCCACACCGAGGTCGAGCGCGGCGACGTCCTGGTGCGCGCCGCACAGTGGCACCGCACCCGCATGGCGGACGCCTCCCTCACCGTGCTCGCCGGCCTCGACCACGAGGTGTCACGGCGCGGCGCCTACGTGGCCTACCTCGGCTCCGGCGAGGTGCCGGTCAAGGTCCGCGTGCTCGGTGACCGGGCCCTCGCCCCGGGTGAGGAGGGCCTGATCCGGCTCCATCTGCCGCAGCTGCTGCCGATGCGTCCGGGCGACCGGTTCGTGCTGCGCGAGTCCGGTCGCAAGGAAACCGTCGGCGGCGGGCAGATCCTCGACGTGGCCCCGGTCCTGCCCGCCTCCAAGGCCCGGCCCGACCGTTCCGTCGACCGGGTCGTCCGCGAGCGCGGCTACGTCGAGGCGGCAGAACTCGAGCGGCTGACCGGACAGCGACGCGAGCCCAACCTGGGACCGTGGGTGATGGACCCCGACCGTCTGGCTGCGCTGCGCACGGAGGTCGAGCAGCTCGTGGCGGCCGCCGGACCGCTCGGCCTCGACGTCGTCTCGCTCGACGAACGCCAGCGCGCTGCGTTGGCCACGATCGACGGCATCCGGATCGAAGCCGGGCGGGTGACCGCGGCAGAGGCGGTCGACCCACTGGCCGACCATCCCTACGTCGCGGCGCTCGACGCCGCCCCGTTCGCACCGCCGCCGCCCGACGGGGTCGACCGGGCCGAGCTGCGCGAGCTGGTACGCCGGGGGCTGGTGGTGTCCCACGAGGGCGTCTACTTCTCGGCCGGCGCCCTCGATGCTGCGGCGCTCGAGGTGGCGGGCCTGCTGCGTGCCAAGCCCGACGGGGTCACCGTGGCAGAGGTGCGCGACGCCCTGGGTTGCTCACGGAAGCACACCCTGCCGCTGCTGTCCCTGCTCGACGGGAAGGGGATCACCCGTCGACGCGGCGACGTGCGGATCGGTGGACCACGCCTGCCGGAGTAGGTCGGGCCACCGCGCCGCGGTGGCCCGTGTGGTTGCGGGCGCGTCGGCGCGACGCTGCACGGTGTGCTCCAAGCTGCCGGCACCGTTCCCGGTACCGCCTCGGGCAGGTGTCAGCTGGCCTCGCGCTGCAGGAGGACCTGCTTGCGCTCGTTCTCGTTCAACCCACCCCAGATGCCGTGCGGTTCACGGATCGTCAGGGCGTAGTCGAGGCAGTCGCGACGCACGGCGCAGCTGCGGCAGATGCTCTTGGCGAGCGTCTCCCGTTCGATCTTCTCGTGCTTGCGCTCGAAGCGTTGCGGCGGGAAGAACACCACTGCGTTCTGCGGACCCCGACAGGCAGCTTTGATCTGCCAGTCCTCTTCATACCGTTGTGCACTCACGCGTTCCCCCTTGCCGAGCGTGAATCCCCGGGTTCCGGCGCTCCCCCTGCCGGTCCCCACGGGCAACATACCCGCACCTCACGAAACGTCACAAGGCAACGTTTGTGAGCATCTGCTTGCCGAAGCAAGCGAACGCTAGTCCGTGACCGGCGACACTTCCAGCACGTACCCACGAGTGGCGACGACCGTGACCCGGTCGCCCACCTGGAGTGGTTCACCGACCGCATGAGCCGGCCATTGAGCCGAGCGGACCGCCACGGCGCCCGAGGGGGCCAGCTCGGCGGTGACGGTACCCTCCTCCCCGACGAGCCACTCGCGACCGAGGTCGATGGCCGAGAATCGTGTGCGCACCATCGCCGGCATGCCCCGCAGGTACACCAGCAGCAGTAGCACCACGGCCGACACCACCGTCACCCACGACAGGCCGACGCCGTCGTAGAGCGTGAAGGTGGCGACCAGGAACAGCGCGATGGCGGCCACCGTCGCCCGCCGGGGGATGCCGGTCTGCACGTCGAGCGAGAACAGCAGGAAGCTGACCAGCAGCAGGGCCACCGCCCACCAACGCACCGGCAGCACCGCCAGGCCGTAACAGCCGAGGACCACGAACACCGCACCGACCACCCCGGCGATACCGATCCCGGCGGTGAACAGCTCGAACACGATGAGGCCCACCCCGATCACGAACAGCAGGTAGGCCACCGACGGACTGGCCACGGTGTGCATCAGCTCGTCGTGCAGCGGCAACTGCACGAACCGGACCGTCGTCGCCGGCTCGCGACGCGTCTCACCGTCGACCTCGATCGACTTGGTCGCCACCCCCTCGAGGTTGATGATGAAGTCGCCCAGCGTGGCGGCGGGCACGAGCCCGGCCGACTCGGCGTCGTCGAAGCGGATGAACGCGTCGCGGGCCCGGTTGGCCGCGGCTCCGAAGAGGACCCCGACCTCGTCACGGGGCAGCAGCTGCTCGCCGGCCTTGCCCACCTGCGCCCCCGATGCGACACCGCCGGGCTGTGACAGCGCCACCAGCTGCGCCGACGCACCCTGCGCCTGTGCGCTCGAGGGGCCGACCCAGACCGCCACCGGCACCGCCGAGCTGCGGATCATCCGGGCCAACTCCACGAAGTCCTCGGCCGGCACCACCGACCCGCTGCTGTTGAGACGCAGCACCAGTGCCACCAGACCCCGCTCGTTGGCGGCCACGATCCGAGACTCCACGAAGTCCACCAGGATCGGGTCGAACAGGCCGCTGACCTCGACCACCTCGACCACCTGGGTGGTACCCGGCGGCTGGTCGAGCGGGGCCGAAGCAGGATCGGCCGCTCCTGCAGCGGAGATCGAGCCGACCAGGCTCAACACCAGCGCGGCCAGGACAGCCAGCAGGCCCAGGATCGAGAGTCGGTGTCGTCGCACGCTGCCAGTGTTTCAGCCCGGTGGTGCTCGGCCAAGCCGGGGAGCACCACCGCTGGTTCTGCGGCCTAAGGTCGACGGCGGCGCAGCGGCGGCGCCACCGGCGCCTGCTGCCGGGCCCCTGCCCATCTGCGTCCGACCGACGCCCGACCCGTTCGGTACCCATGGACCCATCGGCATTCTTCACCGGCACCGCGGTACACCTCGTCGCCGGCAAGGGCGGGGTGGGCCGGACCACCCTCACCGCTGCGCTGGGGATCGCGGCCGCCCGGGTCGGCCTCGAGGTGCTACTGGTCGAGATCGAGGGTCGGGGCGGGCTCGCCGCCGGCTTCGGCCATCGGGCGCTCGGTTACGAGGAGACCGTGCTGGCCGAACGCATCCGGGGCCGCTCGCTGCGGGCCGAGGACTGTCTCGTGGAGTACCTGGGTGGGCACGGCCTGGGCCTGCTCACCCGTCCGATGGTCGACAGCGGGCTGGTGGAGGTCATCACCCGCGGCACGCCGGGCATCAAGGACATCCTGCTGTTGGGCAAGATCCGCCAACTCGAACAGGCGCGCTGCGCCGACGTGATCCTGGTCGACACCCCTGCCTCGGGCCATGCCCTGAGCTTCCTGCGTTCGCCACAGGGCCTGCTCGACGCCATCGACAACGGCCCCGTCAACGACCAGGCCGTCGCCGCGCTGCACCTTCTGCAGGACGCCGCCCGTTGCCAGGTCCTGCTGGTCACCACGCCGGAGGAGACCCCGGTCAGCGAGACCATCGAGACCGCGTACCGGCTCGAGGACGAGATCGGCCTGCATCTCGGGCCGGTGCTGGTCAACGGCGTGCTGGCCCGGACCCCGCACCGCGACACCGACACCGGGCACTCGAACCCGGACGACCCCGATCCCGACGACCCGGACGCAGAGGGCCGGTGGGTCCGCGAGCTGGGCATCGACCGCGATCTGGCGCACGCGGTCCAGCAGGCGGCCGTGTTCGGCCGACGCCGCCGCGACGCCCAGCGCAGACAGGTGCTACGCCTCACCGAACAACTACCGCTGCCCCGTCTCGAGGTGGCCCATCGCCCCGACGGCATCGACGACCTCGGCGCGCTCGCCGAGGAACTGCTCGGCGGGCTGCGGGCATGGTGAACGAACGCTCGGGGCGCGCCGCCCTCGCCGAGCTCGTGACGAGCCGCTCGGTGCTGGTGTGCGTGGGATCCGGTGGGGTCGGCAAGACGTCGATGGCGGCCGCACTGGCCCTTGAGGCGGCCCGGCGCGGCCGCCGCACCATCGTGGTCACCATCGACCCGGCTCGGCGTCTCGCCGACGCCCTCGGACTGGAGCGGCTCGGCGGCGAACCGCTGCCGATCACGGAGCTGATCGCGGCGTCGTCCGGGCTGCGATCCGGCTCGTCACCCACCGGCAGCCTGCACGCCCTGATGCTCGACGCCAAGGCAACCTTCGACGACCTGGTGACCCGCCACGCCACCGACCGGGCCCAGGCCGAGCGCATCCTTGCCAACCGCTTCTACCACAGCATCTCCACCACGCTGTCCGGCACCCAGGAGTACATGGCCGCCGAGAAGCTCGGTGAGCTGCACACCTCCGGAAGGTTCGATCTGATCGTGGTGGACACCCCACCGACCCGGCAGGCGCTGGACTTCCTCGACGCACCCGGGCAGCTCGCCCGGTTCCTCGACCACCCGGCCTACCGGCTGATGACCGGGTCCGGCAGTGCCGTCAGCCGCGTCGCCGGGGCGGCCGGAAAGCGCCTGCTGCGTGCCGCCGCCCGGCTGGTGGGCTCGGTCGCGCTCGACGACGCCGTCGAGTTCTTCCGGGCCTTCGAGGGCCTCGAAGCGGGCTTCCTGACGCGGGCCCTCGCCGTCCGGGATCTGCTGGTGTCGGCGCAGACCGGCTTCGTGGTGGTGACCTCCGCCCGGCCCGAACCGATCGCCGAGGCCGGATACTTCCTCGACCGGCTCGCCGCCCAGGACATCCCCGTGGATGCCATCGTCGCCAACCGGATGACCCCCCGTTTCACCCGGCTGACCGCTGCCGAACTCAGGCGCATCGCAGCCGCACAGGACGCCGGCGGCGATCAGGTCCTGCGCACCGGACTCGCAGAGCTGATCGAGCTGACCGCCGCAGCCGAGGCGGAGGAGCGTGCGCTGGCCCCGCTGCACACGGGCCGCGCCATCCCGTTCCAGCAGGGCCCGTTCCAGCAGGGCCCGTTCCAGCAGGTCCCGTTCCAGCAGGTCCCGTTCCAGCAGGTCCCGTTGCTCGACCACGACGTCCACGACCTCGGCGGGCTCGAACAGCTCCGGCAGTCGGCCTTCGACGACTGAACCGGCACCGCACCCGCCCGGTCGAGCGACCCGGCGAGACGCAGCGAGCCCCGGCGAGACGCGACGAGGCTCAGCGCGACGGTGGACCGAGGGCGTCGAGCGCGTCCTCGACGCTGTCTGCGACGGCCACGATGCGATCGAGACCGGTCGTGTGCAGCAGGCGGCTGATGCCGGCCCCACCACAGACGACGGCGACCTCGCCGTCGTGCTCTCTGGCCCGACGGATGCTCCCGATGAGCCCGCCGAGTCCGGCCGAGTCCATGAACGGGACCTCGGAGAGGTCGATGACCAGCCGGGCGTGACCGCTGTAGGGAGCGAGTTCCTCCCGGAACTGCGCCACGGTGGCCGCGTCGAGCTCACCGACCGGGCGGCACACCGTGTGGGTAGCCGCCTGCTCCATCCGCACCTCGAGCACGGGCACTCCCTTCCGAGCTCCACCGGCCTGCCGGCACGAGGGCCGACCCGGTGCGCGCCAGCCTAGGGAGCTGCGTCCGGCCAGGTTGCCCGGACCGGGGCCGAGCGCCCCTTCCGCCACGGCACCGTCGCGGGCCGGACGCTGCCGTGGCTGTCGACGGGTCGAGCCGCTAGCCTGCATCGTCGATGGACTGCGTACTGATCGCCACCGACGCCGACTGGCTGTTCGACGAGGTCGACGCCGCCCTCGCCGACGACAACCGGGCGGTGTACCGGGTCCGGGCCGGCCGCATGGTGTTGCCGGCCGTTCAGGAGCTGAACCCCGACCTCGTCATCCTCGACCTGCAGATCGGCAACCTGGGCGGCGTCGCCACCTCCCTGGCACTGCGCCAGGAGCAGGACATGGGCCGCCTTCCCGAGCAGCGCATCATCATGCTGCTCGACCGACAGGCCGACGTGTTCATGGCGCAGATGGCCCGGGCCGATGGCTGGCTGGTGAAACCGGTCAACAGCGTCCGGCTTCGACGGGCCGCAAACGCCGTTCTCGCCGGGGAAGGACACTTCGAAGGGATGCTCGAAGCCACGAGCTGATAGAGTCTCCCTCCGCATTACGGGTGGTGGCGCAGTTTGGCAGCGCGCTGCGTTCGGGACGCAGAGGCCGGGAGTTCAAATCTCCCCCACCCGACCCCAAGGAGCCCAGGCCGTCGGCCTGGGCTCCGGCTTTTTTTGCCCGGCCACCAGGGGCTAAGCTGAATTACATGGGTGGAGTTTGCGAGCGGCCTGGCTGCTCCCGCAGTGCCGCGGCCGCCGTCGCGGCGGATCCTCGTCGGCAGATCGTGTGGATCGGCGATCTCGAGACCAGCATCGAGTCGGTGAACGTGCTGTGCGCACCACACGCCGACAACCTTGCCGCACCGGTCGGCTGGGAACGACGCGATCTCCGTGACGCCCCTCGGCTCTTCGCCGTGCCGTCACCGTCCACGCAGGCCGCGCCGGCCAAGCCGCGTCGGCGCAGCGCCCGCAAGGGCAGCCCGACCATGCACGATGCCCCGGCCATGCCGCAACGTCTCGATGTGGGCCTGCCCCTCGATCCGCCCGCAGCCGACCCGGTGGCCGCCCCGGCCGCCAGCAGCCGACCGGCGCCGGGCCTCAACCCGGCGCTGCAGGAACTGCACCGGGCGAACAGCCAGCTGTCCGCCGCCACCTCTGCCCTGCTGAGCGCCGGTGGTGAAACCCCGATGCTGGCCAGGGCCTTCCGCACCAGCCGCGCCGTCGGCTGACGCAGGCCATGGCGACGGAACCCGGTCGCCCGACGAACGGGTCCGCCATGGACCTCGACGAGGTGCAGGCGCTCATGGAGCGGCTCTACGGCGAGCAGGACCGGGCACGGGGCATCCCCGCCACCGTGGCCTGGCTGTGCGAGGAGCTCGGCGAGCTGGCCCAGGCGGTGCGCAAGGGCACCCCCGCGCAGCAGCTGCACGAGCTCGGCGACGTCCTGGCCTGGACCGCGTCACTGGCCAACCAGCTCGGCCTGTCACTCGACGACGCCATGGATCGCTACCGCTCCGATCCCACCCCCTGACCCCGACGGGGCCGCCGGCCCCGGTGCGGGGCGATCGACCCATGCGGGCCGGTTGCGCACCCGGTCGATGCGCACCCGGTGAGCAGCAGGGAGGTCGATGCCGACGTAGCAGTGCAGCGACGCTCGATCGACGGTGCCGAGCTCGCCGAACTCGACCTGCCCTACGACCTCGTCGTGGACCTGGTGCTGCGACGCTGCTTCCTCGACCACACCACCTCGATCAGCCGGCTCACCGGCGCCCTGGCCCTGCCGGCCCAGGTCATCGAGACGGTCTTCCAGGATCTGCGGGCCCGGAAGTTCCTCGACGTCGAGGGATTGCTGGGCCAGGACTACGTCTTCCACCTCACCGCCGCAGGGCGGGAACAGGCCCGCGAGCGATTCGAACGGTCCCACTACGCGTCGGTCGCACCGGTCCCCCTCGCTGCGTATCACGAACGCGTCCTCGCCCAGCGGGCCCAGCCCCGTATCGATCACGACGACGTGCGCCGGGCCTTCGCCGACCTGGTGCTGCCCGACCGCTTGGTCAACCAGATCGGCGCGGCCTTCACCGCACAGGAGTCGATGTTCATCTACGGCCCGTCCGGTACCGGCAAGACAGCGATCGCCGAACGGCTCGGCCGGTTGCACCGCGACGGGGTCCTGATCCCCCGGGCGGTCGAGGTGGACGGCCAGATCGTCACCGTCTTCGACCCGACGATGCACCGCGAGCTCGAACCGCAGCCCGAGGGCCTCGACCCGCGGTGGGTGGCCTGCCATCGTCCCGTCGTCACCGTCGGCGGCGAGCTCGAACTCGAGATGCTGCAACTGCGCCACGACCCGGCGTCAGGGACCTACCTGGCACCGCTGCAGATGCGCGCCAACAACGGCATCCTGTTCATCGACGACTTCGGGCGGCAGCTCGTGTCGCCTCAAGCCCTGCTGAACCGCTGGATCGTGCCGCTCGATCGCCGGGTGGACCACCTCTCCCTGCAGCACGGGCAGAAGTTCGTGATCCCCTTCGAGCCGCTGGTGGTCTTCTCCACCAACCTCGACCCGGCGGACCTGAACGAGGACGCCTTCTTCCGGCGTATCCAGGCGAAGATCTACGTCGGACCCATCTCGGACGAGGTCTTCGACTGGATCGTGTCCCGTGCCGTGCAACGCCACGGGCTGAGCACCACCCGGGGCGACATCGCGCACCTCCGGGCCGTGTGCCGACATCACGGCGGCGGCCGGCTGCTCGGCTGCTACCCGGAGGACTTCTGCCGGCTCGCCGCGGCCATCTGCCGGTTCGCCCACCGCCCGTCCCTGCTCAACCAGACGACGATCGACGAGGTGGCGGCGCTGTACTTCGCCAGCACCGACGCCGACGGCCCGCCGCTCAACGGCTGAGCAGCTCGGCGATCTCCACGGCGTTGAGCGCCGCACCCTTGCGCAGGTTGTCGTTGGCCACGAACATCACCAAACCGTTGTCGACCGCTTCGTCACGACGGATACGCCCCACGTAGGACGGGTCCTGGCCTGCGGCGACCAGCGGCGTGGGCAGATCGGTGAGCACCACACCGGGGGCGCCGCTCAGCAACGCGGTGGCCTCCTCGGGCGAGATCGGGCGCGAGAAGCGGGCGTGCACCGCCAGGGAGTGGCCGGTGAAGACCGGTACGCGCACACAGGTGCAGCTCACCCGCAGCTCGGGGATCTCGAGGATCTTGCGCGACTCGTTGCGCATCTTCTGTTCCTCGTCGGTCTCGAGCAGGCCGTCCTCGACGAGCTTGCCGATCCACGGAACGACGTTGTAGGCGATGGGCGCGGCGAACTTGTTCGGTGCCGGGAACTCGACCGCGGCGCCGTCGAAGGTGAGCTCGGGGCCGCGGTCGCCGACCTTGGCCACCTGCTCGGCCAACTCGGTGACCCCGGCCAGGCCGGCACCGGACACCGCCTGGTAGGACGCCACCTGCAACCCCACGAGGCCTGCAGCGACGGCCAGCGGCTTGAGCACCGGCATGGCGGCCATGGTGGTGCAGTTGGGGTTGGCGACGATGTTCTTGGGGATCGACGCCAGTGCATGGTCGTTCACGCCGGCCACCACCAACGGCACGTCCGGGTCCATCCGCCAGGCCGAGCTGTTGTCGATCACGATCGGGCCGTCGGCCGCCACCTTGGGCGCCAGCGCCTTGGACGTGGAGCCGCCTGCCGAGAACAGCACGAGATCCAGCCCGCGGTAGTCGGCCGCTTCGGCGTCCTCCACGGGGATCTCGTTGCCGCCGAACGGAAGGGTTCGCCCCGCCGACCGAGCGGACGCGAACAGCCGCAACTCCTCGAGCGGCACGTTGCGCTGCGCCAGGATGGCCAGCATCACCCCGCCCACCTGCCCGGTGGCACCTACGATCCCGATCTTCATGGCCGGTCAGGCTACCGAGGAAGCGACCCTCGCCTGAACTCGATTACCGGCGTCGGCCACGACCGGTGGTCCCGGCAGGCACCGGGCGCGCCGCGGCGACCGTTCGGGCGGCGTCGGCGCCGGCCCGAACCCCGGGAGCGATCAGCCGCCGAGCCCGAAAGCCGTGTGCAGCGCCGTCACCGCGGTCTCGGCATGCTCGCGGCGGATGATGCAGCTCGTGCGGATCGGCGAGGTGGAGATCATCTCGATGTTGATGCCCGCCCCGGCCAGGGTCTCGAACATCCGGGCCGCCACCCCGGGATCGGTCTTCATGCCCGAACCGACGATGGACACCTTGGCCATCTCGGCGTCGCCTGACACGTCACGGGCACCCACCTCACCGAGGGCCTCGCGGGCGATGCCCAGCGACAGCTCGAAGTGCTCGGTCGGCACGGTGAAGGAGATGTCGGCGATGCCGTCGACCGACATGTTCTGCACGATCATGTCGACGTTCACCCCGTCATCGGCGAGGCGCCGGAACAGCGTGGCAGCCACCCCGGGACGGTCGGCGAGGCCAGACACGGTGATCTTGCCGTCGCTGGTGTCGCTGGTGACAGCGATGACGCTCGCTTGTTCCATGGTGTCGTCTTCCTCCTTGACCCAGGTGCCGGTCTCCCACGTGAAGGCCGAGCGGATGTGCAGGGGCACGTTGTAGCTCCGGGCGAATTCGACGGAGCGCATGGCCGGCTTGGGACAGCCCGTGGCCGTCATCTCCAGCAACTCGTCGAAGCTCACCGTGGCCATCTTGCGGGCGTCGGGAACCAGGCGGGGGTCCGCCGAGAACACCCCGGACACGTCGGTGTACAGCTCGCACACGTCGGCCCCGAGCGCGTACGCCAACGCCACCGCTGTGGTGTCCGAACCGCCACGACCCAGGAAGGTCACGTCGTTGGCGGTCGAGACGCCCTGGGCGCCGGCCACCACCGGCACCATGCCGGCGTCGAGCGCGCCACGGATACGGTCGGTCCGCAGCTCGAGGATCTTGGCGTTCTGGTGGTTGGTGTCGGTGACGAAGCCGGCCTGGCTACCCGTGAAGCTGGCGGCTTCGATGCCCTGGTCGTGCAGGGCCATGGCCACCAGCGCAATGGCCTTGCGTTCGCCGCCGGTGATCAGCATGTCCATCTCGCGGCCATGGCGGTGACGGGCCACGTCGTCGGCGAGGCGGAGCAACTCGTCGGTCTCCTTGCCCATGGCCGACACCACCAGCACGACCTGATTGCCGCGCCGGACCGTGCGCGCCACGTGATCAGCGACCTGGCGGATCCGCTCGGCATCGCCGACCGACGTGCCGCCGAACTTCTGGACGACCAACGACATCGCACAATCCTTCCGGGGGACGACCCGGCACCGCCTCACCGGCACCGCGCAGCGCAGGCAGGATACCCGGCCACCGACGCCACCCCGTACCCGGGCCGGTCGGAGGACCTGCAACGGCGCAGCACGGGCGGATTGCTAGCGTGACGGCCCGTATGGGAACCGCCAAGCGCGATCGGCAGCGCGCCAACCGCCAATCGAAGCTCCAGGCTGCGCAGCAGGCCGAGGAGAAGGCCAAGACCCGCAAGCGGGTGCTCAAGGTCGGTGGCCTGGTGGCCGCTGCGCTGTTGGCGGCCTTCCTCTACGCCACCTTCGCCCGTGACGACTCGAGCAGCAGCGACACGGCCCAGAACACCACCTCCACCTCGGTGGCCGACGAGACCACCGCCTCGACGGTGGCGCTGAGCGCCCCCGCCCCGGGCAAGACCATCACCGGGACGACGCCGTGCCCGGCGGCCAACGGGTCCGCCGAACGGACCACGACCTTCGCCTCGGCCCCGCCGATGTGCATCGACGCCACCAAGACCTACAAGGCCGTGGTGTCGACCAACAAGGGCGACTTCACCATCGTCCTGGACCCCAAGACCGCTCCGCTGACGGTGAACAACTTCGTGGTGCTCTCCCGCTACCACTACTACGACGGCGTCCCGTTCCACCGGATCGTGAACGACTTCGTGGCCCAGGCGGGCGACGCCAACCCCAAGAACGGCCGGCTCGGCACCGGCGGCCCCGGCTACACCTTCGCCGACGAACTGCCGGCGTCGCCGAGCGCCTACGTGCCCGGCGTGGTGGCCATGGCCAACTCCGGCCCCAACACCAACGGCAGCCAGTTCTTCATCTTCGTCGGGCCGAGCAACCCCTTCACCGCCAACCCGAACTACACGATCTTCGGCAAGGTCGACCCGGGCATGGACACCACGGTGCCGGCCATCATGGCCGCAGGGACCGACGACGCCGGGGTCACCGAGGCCGTCACCATCAACTCGGTGACCATCACCGAGTCCTGATCGGACCCGGGCCGCACGCCGGCGTCCGGCCCGCTCAGGCGTTGAGCGCGTCGAGGCCCACCGGCACCCCGTCGCGGAACAGCCGCAGACCGTCCGCCCCGGCAGGCGCCCAACGCCCGTCGCGGTGACGGATCAGGGCGCTCGCCGCAGGAACCCCCGCCAGGATCAGGCCCTTGGGGGCCATCTGGATGGTGCGCCGCGACTTCTCGGTGGACCACTGCTCGTACCGGGGGATCAGGCTCAGGCCCCCCACCAGGCCGAGGCCCACGCCGAACCCGCCACCGCGGGGGTCGACCATGTCGGCACACAGCACCGTCGCGCTCGAACCCGCAGCAGCCACCACCGCGCCAGCGCCATGGGCCTCCACCAACGCTTCCCAGACCGGCGTGGACTTCAGCACCGACAACAGGTGCATCGCCGACCCGGAGGCCAGGTACAGGAAACGGGCGCTGCGCACCTGCGCCGCCCGGGTCTCGTCGCAGGCGCCGCGGCGGTCGAGCACGTCGACGACCTCGACCTGCCCGCCCAAGCGTGCGAAATGCTCGACGGCGCGGCCGCGGGCCAACTCGGGCTGTTCATAGGCTGCAGCGGTCAGCAGCACCGTCACCAGCGCACTACCGCTCTCGGCCAGCAACTCGGCGTCGAAGGTGCAGCCCTCGGTCCACTCGCCGGTCCCGACGAGGGCCAACGGACCAGCGCTCATCGCCCGACCTGCCCGGCGTGCACGGCGGCGTGGGTACCGGCATCGCCTGCACCGTTCGGGGAGACCGGGTAGGCCACGATGCGGCAGAAGGACGACCCTGGCCCGAGCGAAGCCGGCAGAAGAGACGTGGGCACGATCGAGGTTGGCATGACGACTCTTTCGATGGTGCCGATGACGAACCCGGCCTCACGAACGAGGGCGGCGACCGGCAGGTTGACCGTGATGCCGGTGAGGCGCCGCACCAGAGGGGCGACGGCGTCGGTGAACGTCCCCGACCAGCGGGCACGACGATAGGGCTCGAACAGCAGCAGGCGCCCGTCGGGCCCCATGGCCGCCCGTACCCGGGCCAGAGCAGCGGCCGGCTCGGGGGCGGTGGCAAGGCTCGCGACCCCGATGACGTCGAACGTGGCCGGCAGCCCGGACGGCGTCCCGGCGCCGAACTCGTCGAGCTCCACCACCGGATGCGGGGCATCGGCCAGCAAGCGCTGCCGCTGCCGCTCGAGCTCGGCCCGCAGCGCCACCGGTAGACGGCGGCCACCACCGGCTCGAGGTCGGGACAGGCGCGGCATGACCGGCAAGCTAGCGGCCGGGACCGTCCGGGTCATCTGCGTCACCGGCGTCACCGGCGTCACCGGCGTCGCCGCCGGCGGTCCGGGACCACTCGGCACGGCGGCGCCGGCGCGTGCACACTGGACCCGATGCCGATCGAGCCGCCGCCGACGCCCTGGGTGTTCCCGCCCCTCGAGCAGGCCGACGAATCGGGCGTCGTCGGGGTGGGCGCCGACCTCGAACCCGGCACGTTGCTGCACGCCTACCGCAACGGGATCTTCCCGATGCACGTCCGGCGGAACAAGCTCGGCTGGTGGTCACCGGACCCACGTGGGGTCCTCCTGCACGGCGAGCTCACCGTGAGCCGGTCGCTGCGCAAGGCCATGGGCCGCTTCGAGATCCGCATCGACACCGCCTTCCGGGACGTGATGCTCTCCTGCGCCGACCCACGGCGACCGCATGCCTGGATCAACCGGGACATCGTGCGGGCCTACACCAAGCTGCACACATTGGGCTGGGCGCACTCCGTGGAGACCTGGCGCGACGGCCGGTTGGTGGGCGGGTTGTACGGGGTGGCCATCGGCGGCCTCTTCGCCGGCGAATCGATGTTCCACCGGGAGACCGATGCCTCCAAGGCGGCCCTCGTCGCCCTGATCAGCCTGCTCGACGACCATCCCGACACCCTGGTGGACTGCCAGTGGCTCACTCCGCACCTGGCGTCGCTCGGCGCGGTGGCGCTGCCCCGCGAGCAGTACATCGAGCGGCTCCGACGGGCCCTCGCACGCCCGCTGCCCGACGGGTTGCCGACCCTGCCCGCCACCTGAGAACGGCCCGGCGCACGAGCCGCCACCGGACCGCCGGACCGGGCCTGGCTCGCCGCCGGGCTGCCGCGGCGTTCACAATGGCGACATGGCACCGCGCGAACAACCGTGGCTCATGCGTACGTACTCCGGGCACTCGACGGCGCGGGCGTCGAACACGCTCTACCGGACCAACCTGGCCAAGGGCCAGACCGGGCTGTCGATCGCCTTCGACCTGCCCACCCAGACCGGCTACGACCCCGATGCGCCGCAGGCCAAGGGCGAGGTCGGCAAGGTCGGCGTGCCGGTGTCGCACCTCGGCCATCTGCGCACCCTGCTCGAGTCGATCCCGCTCGACCGGATGAACACGTCCATGACCATCAACGCCACCGCCGCGTGGCTGTTGGGGCTCTACGTGGCCAACGCCGCCGAGCAGGGCGTCGAGCCGGCGCTGCTGCGCGGCACCACCCAGAACGACATCGTCAAGGAGTACCTGTCGCGCGGGACCTACATCTTCCCGCCGGCGCAGTCGCGGCGGCTGATCGTGGACATGGTCGCCTACTGCCACCATCACATCCCCCACTGGAACCCCATCAACGTCTGCTCGTACCACCTGCAGGAGGCGGGCGCGACGCCGGTTCAGGAACTGGCCTTCGCCCTGGCCACGGCCATCGACGTGCTCGACGCGGTCAAGGCCTCCGGCCAGGTCGACGACGACGGGTTCCCGGCGGTGTTCGCCTCCATCTCGTTCTTCTGCAACGCCGGCATCCGCTTCGTCGAGGAGGTCTGCAAGATGCGGGCCTTCACCGCCATGTGGGACCGCATCGGTCTCGAGCGCTACGGCGTCACCGATGCCAAGGCCCGCCGGTTCCGCTACGGGGTGCAGGTCAACTCGCTGGGCCTGACCGAGGCCCAGCCGGAGAACAACGTCCAGCGCATCGTGCTCGAGATGCTCGGCGTGTCGCTGTCCAAGCGGGCCCGGGCACGGTCCATCCAGCTGCCGGCCTGGAACGAGGCCCTCGGGCTGCCCACCCCGTGGGACCAGCAGTGGTCGCTGCGGATGCAGCAGGTCCTGGCCTTCGAGAGCGACCTGCTCGAGTACGACGACATCTTCGACGGCTCCACGGTGATCGAGGCCCGCACCGCGGAGCTCATCGAGGCGGCCCAGGCGGAGCTCGACGAGGTCCTGGCCCTCGGCGGGGCCTTCGCCGCTATCGAGGAGCTCAAGGGCCGGTTGGTGCAGTCCCACACCGAACGGGTGCGGCGCATCGAGGGCGGCGAGCAGATGGTGGTCGGGGTCAACGCCTACATCGAGAGCGAGGCATCGGCCCTCGCCGGTGACGGTGAGGCCCGTATCCAGAAGGTCGACCCGGCTGTCGAGGCCGAATTGGTGGCCGACCTCGCCGCCTGGCGGGCGGACCGCGATGCCGCCGCGGTCGGCGCTGCGCTCGAGGAACTGCGCCGGGTCGCCGCCTCCGACGAGAACATCATGGCGGCCACCATCGCCTTCGCCGCCGCCGGCGGCACCACCGGCGAATGGGCCGATGCCCTGCGCGAGGTGTTCGGCGAGTACCGGGCACCGACCGGGGTGGCCGCCGCCGTCGGTCGTCGCCGCACCGAGTCGCTCACCGAGGTGGCCCGCCGGGTGCAGCAGATCGACGGGGGCCCGCCGCGCCTGCTGGTGGCCAAGCCCGGCCTCGACGGACACTCGAACGGGGCCGAGCAGGTTGCCGTCGCGGCCCGCGACGCCGGCATGGAGGTCATCTACCAGGGCATCCGCCTGACCCCGGCCCAGATCGCGGCCACCGCACGCGACGAGGACCCCGACGTCATCGGCCTGTCGATCCTGTCGGGCTCGCACCTGTCCCTCGTCCCGGAGGTGCTGCGACTGGTCCGCGCCGAGGGCTGCGACGCCCCGTTGATCGTCGGCGGCATCATCCCCGAGGAGGACCGGCCACAGCTGCTCGCCGCCGGCGTCGCCGCGGTCTACACCCCGAAGGACTTCGAGTTCGGCCGCATCATGGGCGACATCGCCGACCTGGCGGTCGCGCACCGGGCCGCCGGCGGCTGACCGGACCGGGACCCGACCCGACCCGACCTGACCTGACCTGACGGTCGGGGACGGGGTCGGGGTCGGGGTCGGGGTCGGGTCTCCTCCCGGCAGGGGATTCTGCCCGTCCTGACCGGTCAACCCCGACGGTCACCTTCAGCTCGGCCCCCCGGCGGCCGATGCACGATCCGTGCAAGCACAGGGACTGCAATCGGTACTGGTGGGCGCCCTCGGCGCGGTAACGGGGGTCGCAGCCGTGGCCACCGCCCAACCGCTGTTGGGGCTGGCCGCCGGCGGACTGGCCCTCGGGGCCGGCGTGATGGGCCGCAAGGGATCGTCCGCGACCACCGCGGTCGCCACCACCGACCCCGCCCTCGACGCCGTGCGGATCACCGAGCTCGACGAGGAGCTCACCATGGCCCGGCTGCGCGAACAAGCCATGCAGCAGCGCATCGAGCTGTTGGAGAACGCAGCGCGCGCCGCAGCGTCGAGCGCGGCGGGCATGGCGCCCGGCCCGCTGAGCCAGACCGGGCCGACCAACACCCGCGCCGGCCAGCACCTGCTGACCGACGCCTTGACCGGGTTGTTCAGCGAGGCCTACTTCGAGGTCGCTCTCGAGGCCCGCATCGCCGCAGCCCGCCGTCGCCTGCGCCCGGTGGCACTGGTCCTGCTCGACGTCGTCGAGGGCCGGCCCTCGGAGATCACCAAAGCCGCCAACGCCGACCTCGTCACCTCCGCCCTGCGCCGGACCCTGCGCGAGGCCGACACCGCCTGTCGCCTCGACGACGGCCGCTATGCGCTCGTGCTCGAGGACACCCCCGAGAACGGCGCCATCTGGACCGTGGAACGGATCCGCAACCACCTCGCCGAGTCCGGCACCGCCCACACCGTATGGGCCGGCGTGGCCTGCTACCCGGCCCATGCCTTCGACAAGGTCGAGATCCTCAGCCAGGCCGAGGAGGCCTTGCGCCAGGCCCGGTCGTGGGCCCAGGACCGTATCGAGATCGCCACCGCCGACTGACCCCGGTCAGTCGGGCAGGCCGACCACCGCCTCCTGCGCGGCAGCGGCCACCTGCCGGCCGTCCGGCGTGACGAAGCGGCCTCGTACCAGGCCGCGGCCACCGGCGGTGCGATCGACCTCCTGGTCGAAGCGCAGCCAACCGTCGGCACGGGCCGGTTCGTGGAACCACATGCTGTGGTCGAGGCTGACCGAGCTCACCCCGTGGTCGAGCCAGCGGTAGCCGTGGCAGAGGATGGCCAGGTCGGCCAGCGTCTTGTCGGACATCCAGGCGAGCAGCGCGCCGTGCAGCAGCGGGTCCGCACCCGGCACCGAGCCGCGCAGGCGCATCCACATCCGCAGCTGGCCCGTGACCACGGCGCCGCGCTCCGCCGGTGGTGCCTGCTCGAAGGTGACCTCGATGGCGGTGGTCTCGCTCGGCCACGGGTGGTCGGGGTTGTCGGTGCCCGCCATCGTCCAACCGATGTAGTCGGTGAGGCTCGCCGGGTCGACGGCGTCGGTGGCTGCGTCGGGGGTGTCGGCCAGGGCCTGGTAGCTCGCCCCCGGTTGGTCGACGGTGAAGCCGGCCAGCTGCCGGAAGATCTCCCGTCCCTGCTGGGTGACGACCACCTGGCGATGGTGGTAGTTGCGGCCGTCCCGGATGGCCTCGACCGCGAAGTCCAGCGGCTTGGTGGGGTCACCGGGCCGCAGGAAGTAGGCGTGCAGCGAGTGGGGAACCCGCTCCGCCGGGGTGGTCCGGCCTGCTGCGATCAACGCCTGGGCAACCAGCTGGCCGCCGAAGAGGGCCCGGGTACGACCCTTGGGCGAGCCGCCCCGGAAACCGAGCGGGCCGTCCGGCTGCAGGTCGAGCAGGTCGAGCAACTCCTCGAACTCGGGCGACGATTCCATGGGAGCACGGTAGGCGGGCCGGGACCGGACGATCCACCACGGGTCCCCGGCGCCGCCACCCGCTGCGACCGACTCACGCCGACGCGGCGCTGCCCCGCACCGCCAACGCGGCCACCACCGCGGCCACCCCGATCGCTTCCGCCGTTGACGGACGCTGGCCGAGCACCACCGCACCGACCAGGGTGGCGGTCGCCGGCAGCAGGGTGGACAGCAGCGCGAACCGCGCCGCGGGGACCCGAGCCAGGACCACTTGGTCCAAGGCGTAGGGCACGACGTTGGAGCACAACGCCACCGCGGCACAGGCCAGCAGCGCTGCGGCGAACGCCCGGTCGGGGGGACCGTGGCCCACCAGACCGGAAAGCCCGACCGGTGCCACGACCACTGCGGCGAACACCGTCGATCGGGCCAGGCCATCGAGACCGGCGGAGGCCCCGGCGGCGCTCACCCGGCGGCCCCACACGATGTACCCGGCCCACATTGCGGCCGAGGCGAGTGCGAACCCGACCCCGGCGGCGTTGCCCGCCCATTCCACATCGGCCAGCAGCACCACCCCGCACCCGGCCAACGCCACCGCCACCAGGTCGCGCGGCCGGCGGCTGCCCAAGGCCGCGACGCTGATCGGGCCGCTGAACTCGATGGCCACCGCAGTCCCCAAGGGCAACCGGGCGATCGCCAGGTAGAACGACAGGTTCATCAGCCCCAGGGCCGCACCGAAGCAGGCCAGGTCGATCCGTTGCCTGCGGGTCGTGGCGCGCCAGCGTGGACGGCGCCACGCCACCAGGGCCAACGCCGACCACGACAGACGCAGCCAGGCGACCGCCGGGGAACCGAGGCGACCGAACAGCTCCACAGCCAACGCCGCCCCGACGTACTGGGTGACCGCCCCGGCCATCACGAGGGCGGGGGCCCAGGTGACCAGCTTCGACCGACCGGCCGTCTCCCCCGTGGCCCCCGTCGACCCGGGCGAACCCGGGTCGGACCCCGGCTCGCTCAGCCCCGGTCCCGTCGGGGCAGCTGCACCACGGCCTCGCCCGGCATCAGCACGTTGCCGTCGGGGTCCTGCTCCCACACCTCGAGCGTGACCAGGTCGCCGTCGATCGCGATGACCCGGCCGTGGAACTCGTAGTCCCGCTCAGGCAGGGCGCTGGCCCGGTTCTGCCATTGCAGGGACCGCATCCGGCCCGCCGGGCCGGCCCAGTCGGTGACGTACTGGGACAGCCACGCGCCCTGCAGCGGGCCGTGCACGATGATGTCGGGGTGACCCTCGAAACGGGCGTAGTCCACGTCGTAGTGGATGCGGTGGGGGTTCCAGGTGGCCGCGCTGTAGAGGAACAGCTGCACCCGGCTGGCGTTGCGAACCACCGTCGGCAGGACCGCACCCGGAGCCAGCTCGTCGGCGTAGGGCTGCACGACAGCGCTCATCGGGCGATGCCGATCTGTCGGGTCCGGGCGACGACCTCACCGGCGGCGGTGCGGTAGGTGATCTCGCGGGTGATGCGCACGAAGGGCCCCTTGCTGCCGTCCTTCTGGTCGATCGCGGCCAGTCGGGCCTCGCCGGTGATGACGTCGCCGGCGTGCACCGGTGCCACGAAGTCCCACTCCTCGCCGCCGAACATGATCCGGGCGACCTCGAGACGGATCGGCTTGTCCCCGACGAAGAGCCCGTCGATGCCGATGTCACCGAGCGGCCGGCCCTGCACCAGGGCGTAGGCGACGTAGGTGGGCGGGACCACCATCGTGCGATACCCGGCGGCATGCGCCGCGGTCTCGTCGAAGTAGATCGGGTTGAGGTCACCGACGGCCTGGGCGTACCGCTGCGAGCCCTCGGCGGTGACGGTGACGGTGACCGGCGGCGCGAGCAGCTCGCCCACCCGGGCCGCGGTCTCGGCCGGTATCAGAGAGGTTGTCGACACGACGCGCATCGTACCGTCCGGCATCGTGGGACGCCCCGGCCCTCGCCACCACGACCACAACCCGCCGCCGGGATGAGCGGCGGCGGCGCAGCAACTAGGTTGCGGCCATGCAGACGGGGACCTACTGCGGCTTCGAGGTGACCGGACACGATCCGGGCATCCAGCTCATCACCTTCAACCGGCCCGAGCGGCTCAACGGCACCAGCTCGGCCATGAAACGCGACCTCATCGAGGTGCTCACCCAGACCCAGATGGACGACTCGGTCCGGGTGGTGGTGTTCACCGGCACCGGCAAGGGCTTCTGCGCCGGTGACACGATCGGCCCCGAGTACCGCGACGACCTGCCGGTCGCCACGGCCCGGCTCAACCCCGGCCACGAGCACGCACTGGGCACCTACGACGGGCTGCGCACCGTGTCCCAGGGGCTCAACCAGGCGGTGCGCAACCTCAACAAGATGACCGTCGCCGCCATCAACGGCTTCGCCATCCAGACCGGGCTCTCCCTGGCGCTGTGTTGCGACTTCCGCATCGCCGCCCGGGGGGCGAAGCTGGGCAGCGGCACCCTGCGTTACGGCCTGCTGCCCGACGAGGGCGGCCACTACCTGCTGGTGCAGCACCTCGGCCTGGCGCGGGCCATGGACTTCATGTTCCGCAAGCGCATCGTCACCGCCGATGAAGCCGCCGAGCTGGGGCTGGTCAACGAGGTCGTCGACCCCGACGACCTGCAGCGCTCTGCGATGGACCTTGCGATCGAGCTGGCCAACGGGCCGCAGGTGGCCATGCGACTGCTGAAGCGGGCCACCTACAACGCCGCGGACATGAGCTGGAACCAGGCCCTCGACGACATCGCCGTGCGCACCCCGATGGCCGATCACCACCCCGACGCAGCCGAGGGCGGCGCGGCGTTCCTGCAGAAGCGGGCGCCGCAGTTCAACACCTGGCTGGGGTCATGAACACCAAGCCGGCCAAGGAGTACCCGCCCTCCGGCCACGTCCTGCGCCGGCTGTACATCTCGTTGATCCCCGACGAGCACGAGACCGGCGTGCTCTACAGCTCGATGCCCCTGCGGCCCGAGCTGTTCCTCGACGGGCACTTCCGGCTCTCGGCCATCGCCACCATGGTCGACATGGCCGCAGGGGTGATGTCGGTGGGCATCACCCAGCCGGACTGGACCGCGACGTTCGACATGGCCACCCACCGCATCGGTGAGGCCGAACCGGGCAGCCTGGCCGAGGGCGTCACCCGGCTGGTTCGGGCGGGCAAGAACATCGTCGTGTCCGAGACCACGGTTTCCAGTGGCGGCCGGCCCATCGCCTACGTGGAGACCACCTACAGCCGGCTCCCCTGGCGGGAGGGAACCCTGGCGGCGGTGGGCATGGACCAGCCGCGGCACTTCGGTGAGGGTGAGGAACCGTTCACCGCGCCGCTCGCCGACACCATCGGCTTCCAACGCGCCGAACCGGGCATCGTGGAGTTCGACCTCACGCCGCTGATCCGTAACAGCACCGGGTCGATCCAGGGCGGCGTCAGCGCCATGGCGGCGGAAGAGGCGGCACTGCACCTCGCCGGGCCGAGCTCGTCGCTGGAGTTCCTGCACCTGTACTACCTGGCCGCCGACCGATCCGGCCCCTACCGTTCGACCGCCACGGCACTGCGCGACACCCCGCACGGCACCACCGGCCGGGTGAAGCTGAGCGGCAGCGAACGGGTCGTGGTCCAGGGCACCTTCGTCGCCACCCGCTGAGCCCGCGAACCGCGCTAGTCGCCGAGCTCGGCGAGGACCTCGTCGGTGTCGGCCCCGAGCGTGCGACCCGACCAGCGCAGCCGGCCCGGCGTGGCCGACAGCTGGGCGATCAGACCCTGTTGGGCCAGCCCGCCGACTTCGGCGATGGCCCCGCGGGCCCGCAGGTGATCGTCGACGAAGATGTCGGCCATGTCGTAGACGATCGCCGCCGCGGCCTCGGCCTCCTCGAACGCCGCCACCGCCTCGACCGCCGTGCGCCGGGCCATCCACTGCGCCATCAGCTCATCGAGCTCGTCGGCGTTGGCGGTGCGACCGTCGAAGGTGGCGAAACGCTCCTCGGCGCCCACCCCGATGAGGTTCATCACCCGGCGAGCCACCGCATCGGCCGTGGTCGACACCGCCACCCAACGCCCGTCGGAGCACTGGTAGCACGAACGCGGCACCGTGTAGGGCAGACGTGAACCCATCCGCGGCATGAGGTAGCCCAACGCCCCGTAGGCGGAGACCAGCGGACCCATCATCTGCAGCAACGACTCGACCAGGCTCACGTCGACCACCTGGCCCACCCCGGCGTGCAGGGCCACCATGGTGGCGAAGGCGCCGACGACCGCGGTCAGCTCGTCGGTGAGGGCGATGGGCGGCAGCAGCGGAGGTCGGCCCGCCTCACCGTTCAGCCCGGCGAACCCGGCCATGGCCTCCGCCACCGTGGCGAAACCCGGCCGGTTGCGGTACGGGCCGGTCTGACCGAAGCCGGTGACCCGGGTGATGACCAGCTTCGGGTTGTGCTGCCACAGCACGTCAGGGCCCAGGCCCAGCGCCTCGAGCTTGCCCGGCCGGAAGTTCTCGACCAGCACGTCGGCCGTCTCCACCAACTGCAACAGCCGCCGGCGGCCCTCGTCGTCCTTGAGGTCGAGCACCATCGTCCGCTTGTTGCGGTTGGCGAACTTCCAGAACAGGGTCTGCCCGTCGGCGGGATCGCGCCAGCCCACGTTACGGCTGGTGTCGCCACCGTCGGGCCGTTCGATCTTGATGACGTCGGCACCGAAGTCGGCGAGGTGCCGGGCACAACCCGGTCCGGCGAACACCGTGGCCAGGTCGAGCACCCGGATGTCGGCAAGAGGCGTGGGCTTGTCGTCGGTCGTAGGCACGACCGGCAGGGTAGCGGGACGAACCACGGTGCTCCGCGGCCGGCGGGAGCGAGGGCCAGCGCGGGATCAGGGCCGGGCCAGAGCGTCGCAGGCCGCTCAGCCGAACCCGACGGTGTCGTGGGCCAGCTCGCCGCCGACCACCGTGGCCAGGACCGGCACCTCGCCGATGCCGTCGCGGTCGACGGTGAGGAGGTCCTCGCCGAGCACGACGAAGTCGGCCAGCATGCCCGGTGCCAGGGTGCCCTTGCGGCCCTCCTCGAACGCGGCGTAGGCCGACCCGGTGGTGTAGGCGGCCAGGGCGGCGGCGATCGGGATGGCCTCGGCGGGCACGAACGGCTCCCCGCTCGCCGTGCGCTGGTTGACCATGTCGTGCATGCCCAGCAACGGCGCCCCGTTCACCACCGGCCGGTCCGAGGAACCCGGCAGCGGGATGCCCCGCTCGAGGAAGGACCGCTGCCGGTAGGCCTCGGGCGTGCGGTGCACGCCCAGGGCGGCCTTCATGCCGTCGCCGATCTCGGAGATGAACCGGCCCTGCGGGACGGGGATGACCCCCAGCGCCTTCACCTGGTCGAGCAACGCGGTGGCGATCACCCCGCAGTGCTCGATGCGGTGGCGGGTGTCCGGCCGCGGGTAGTCGCGCTGGCACTCGGCGTAGATGTCGAGCACGGTGGCCACCGCCCGATCGCCGATGGCATGGGTGCAGACCTGCCAGCCGCTGCGATGCGCGGCCAGGATGCGCCGCCGCAGCAGCTCCGGATCGGTCTGGAAGAACCCGCAGTTGCAGCCGCCGCCCTCGAACGGCTCGAGCATCGCCGCGGTGCGCCCGATGAGCGACCCGTCGGAGAACACCTTGGTTCCCCCAATGCGCAGCCACTCGTCGCCGAACCCGCCGGTCAGGCCGCCGTCGAGGGCGAAACACTCGCCGTCGTCCTCGTGGTGGTCGAGATGGTGCAGCGCCTCCACGGCGACCAGCAGGTTGACCCGCACCCCCAGCACGCCGCGGCGTCGCGCCTCCTGCCAGGCCCTCAGCTCGATGGGCGAGTTGGCCAGCAACCCTGCGCCCACCCCGGCCTCGGTGGCCGAGGTGACCCCCTCGGCGAGGTACTGGCGGCTGGCCCGGCCGATCGCTGCGACCATCCGCTCGACCGACATCGGGTAGGTGAGCCGCCGTACCAGGGCCTGGGCCTGCTCCAGGATCAACCCGTTCGGCCGGCCGTCCTCGTCGGTGACCACGACCCCGCCGTCGGGCACCGCCTGGCCATCGATGTCCGCCAGCACCAACGAGTTCACCGTGCACATGTGCCCGGAGTTGTGCTTGAGCCACACCCGGTGCCGCGGCGCCACCGCGTCGAGCTCGGCCGCTGTCGGATGGCGAGCCTCGATCAGCTTGTTCTGGTCGTACCCGGCGCCGATCACCCACTCCCCCGGTGGGGTGGCCGCCGCCCGTTCGGCGATCGCCCGGCAGATGTCGGCCACCGAGCGCATCGGCGGCGAGGCGAGATCGACGTCGTCGAGGTTGACCCCGTGGAAGAGCAGGTGGTTGTGCGCGTCGTTGAACCCCGGCACCACGTGCCGCCCGCCGAGATCGACGACCCGGCGCGCCTGCACCACGTCGGCCAGCGACCGGTCGCCGAGGGCCACCACCCGTCCGCCCAAGGTGGCCAGCGCCTCGGCCTCGGGCTGCGAGGGGTCCTGGGTGTGGAACCGACCGTTGAGGTACAGAGCATCGAACCGCACGGACCAAGCCTGGCACAGCCCCACCGCCGGTGGGTGCGGCGGAGCCGCCGGGTCGACCGGGCAGACCTGACCGCCCGGTCGACCCGGCCGACCGGGCAGCTAGGGTCGCCGGCATGGTCGCCGCCTCGAACATCGACGTCTCCATCGGGCTGTCCGCCGATCTGCCCGTCTCCGGGTTCCTGGAGGTCGCCCGCTCGGCCGCCGGCATGGGATACCGACGGGTATGGATCGGGGAGACCTTCAAGCTCGACCCGCTGGTGTTCATGACCCGGGTGCACGCCGAGCTGCCCGAACTGCAGGTCGGCATCGGGCCCATGCCGTCGCTGCTGCGCACCGGGCCGCAGCTGGCCATGGCCGCAGCCACCCTGCGCGGCCTCGGCATGGCCGAGCCCATCGAGATGCTGGTCGGTGCGTCGAGCCCGGCCATGACCGACGGCTGGCACGGTCGTGGGGTGGCCACCGTGGCCGGCACCGAGGCGTTGTTCCGGGCGGCCCGCCAGGCCGCAGCCGGCGAACGCACCGACGTCGACCACCCCCAGGCCCGCTCGCACGGCTTCGTCAACGGCCTCGGCCCCGTCGACCTCCGCCTCGGCCTCGCGGCCCTCGGGCCCCGGATGCTGCACCTTGCCGGGCGGGTCGCGGATCGGGTGGCGCTCAACCTCTGCGGGGCCGACCAGGTACCCGAGCTGATGGAGCGGGTCGCCGCCGGGGCGGCGGAGGCCGGCCGGCCGTGCCCGCCGGTCACGGTGTGGGTCCACTGCTGTGTCGATCCCGACGACGACGCCCTGGCGTGGGGTGCCCGCTTCCTCTCCGGCTACGTGCGTGCCCCCGGCTACCGCGACGCCATCGCCGCCCAGGGATTCCGTTCCGTGGTGGACGCCGCCGACGCCGCCGGCAACGCACGCACGATCCGGGGCCTGATCCCCCACGAGATGCTGACCGCGGTGCTCGGCTTCGGAACCGCCGAGCAGGTCCGCGCCCGCATCGATGCCTTCGCCGCGACCGGGGCCGAGGTGGCGGTGAACCCCTCGCTGGCCATCGATCCCGGCGGTCTGCGCACCCTCGGTGCGGTCGCCCGGACGGAGGCCGGTCGATGAGCGCCGAAGAACTGCTCGCCGAGCTCGACCGGGTCGAGGCCAAACGAGCCCGCGGCCTCGACAGGTCGCGGCCCGACGCCGTGGCGAAACAACACGCCCGCGGCAAGCTCACCGCCCGCGAGCGGGTGACCGTCCTCGCCGACCCCGGCAGCTTCGTGGAGTACGGCGCCCTCATCGAACCGGCCCGCGAGACCGCCTTCACCGAGGACCTCGACGCCCCCGGCGACGGGGTGGTCACCGGCGCCGTGGACATCGACGGTCGGCCGGCGTCGGTGGTGTCCTTCGACTTCACCATGTACGGCGGCTCCAACGGCAAGAACGGCAGTGAGAAGCACGCCCGGGCCACCCACGACGCCCTCGAACACGGCCATCCGTTGGTGCTCCTGCTCGAGGGCGGCGGCCACCGCATCCAGGACGGGCTCGACTCGCGGCACTTCGCCGCCGCCGGCAACAACCCGGGGGCGGTGGGCACCTTCGCCGCCATGGCCCGCATGTCGGGCTGGGTCCCGCAGTGCGCGGCCATGCTCGGCGCCGGGTTCGCCGGACCCACCAACTTCGCCGGGATGTGCGACTTCGTGGTCATGACCCGCAACGCCACGATGGGCATCGCCGGGCCGGCGCTGGTCAAGGCCGCAACCGGCCAGAGCCTCACCAACGACGAGCTCGGGGGCCCCGCCGTCCAGGCGGACACCCACGGCCTCGCCGACCTCGTGGTCGACGACGACGCCGCGGCGATGGACGCGATCCGCAGGTTCCTGTCCTACCTCCCGTCGAACGCCACCCAGCCCTTGCCGATCGTGCCCTGCGACGACCCCGCCGACCGGGCCGACGACGCCCTGCTGGAGCTCGTGCCCACCGATCAGCGCAAGGGCTACGACATCCGCAAGGTGATCGACCTGCTCGCCGACCGCGGCTCGACCTTCGAGCTCAAGGCCCGTTTCGCCCGCAACATCGTCACCACCCTCGCCCGCCTCGACGGCCGGCCGGTCGGCTTCGTGGCCAACAATCCCGGGCATCTCGCCGGGATGCTCGACAGCAAGGCGTGCGACAAGGCGTCGCACTTCATCGCCCTGTGCGACGCGTTCGGTCTGCCGCTGGTGTTCCTGATCGACGTGCCCGGCTTCCTCATCGGGCCCGGCGCCGAGCGCACGGCCCTGGGCCGGCGCAGCGCCAAGCTGATCTTCGAGCTCGGCAACGCCACCGTGCCGCGGGCCGCGGTGGTGCTGCGCAAGGGGTACGGGCTGGGGTACTTCGCCATGGCCGGCGGCCGCAGCTTCGGAGCCGACCTGTCGGTGGCCTGGCCCGGGGCCGAGATCTGCGCCATGAACGTCGAGGGCGCGGTCGACGTGGCCTACCGCAACGACTACCTCGCCGCACCCGACCCGCAGGCCCGTCGGGACGAGCTGATCACCGTGTTCAAGAACCAGCGCGACGCGTTGCGCGGCGCCGAGGCGTTCGGCATCGACGACGTCATCGACCCGCGGCACACCCGCCGGCGGCTGATCAACACGTTCAACCGTTGCGCCCCCCGCAAGCTGACGACGTTCCCGCCCCGGTTCCGCACCATCAACCCCCTGTGAGGTCACGCCGGCGGAACCCGATCATCCCCGCCGTCGTCGCCACCACCGCCACCATCGTCAACACCACGACCGGCAAGGTGCGCCACGCCTGCGCGGGCAGGGCCGGGGCATGTTCGAGCGGCGAGAGGTCGCGCACCCAGCGCGGCAGCCGCAGGACCTCGGCGAAGATCCCGATGACGACCACCACGGCCAGCACCGCCCAGCTCGCCATGGTCAGCCGGGGTGCACAGCCGACCAGCAGCACGGCGATACCGGCCACCACCAGCACCGAGGGCAGCAGCACCATCCCGGCCAGGGTCAGCCGGCCGACCGCGCCGGCATCCGCGGTGGCCAGGCCGTAGCCGACACCCACCCCGAGGCTCGACACCGCCACCAAGCCCGCCACGGTGGCCACGGTGACCAGCACGTGGCTGCCGAGCCACCACCAACGGCTCAACGGCGTGGCCAGCATCGACTCGGCATACCCGGCGGTCTCCTCGCTGCGGGCCCGCAGGGCGGAGGACACGGCGTAGCCGCACACCAGCATCGCCAGCATCCGCAGCGCCGTGGACAGGAACAGGTCGGTCAGGTTCGAACCCGGCACCGGGGTGAGGTAGTCGGCCAGTGCCGGGTTGTCCTGCAGCATCTGCTCGACCTCGTCGCCGACCGAGCCGTACACCATGGCGGTGAGGAACAACCCGACCGACCACCCCAGCCAGGCCCCGCGCTGCAGCCGGAAGGTCAACCCCAGCGTGGTCCGCGACCAGGGCCCGGCGCGCTCCCGGCCCAGGCGTTGCGGCAGCATCCCCCGGCCGAGGTCACGACGGTTCGACAGCAGCACCGCAACCAGCGCCAGGCCCACGGCGACCACCAGCAGCCCCACCAGGGTCCACCAGCGTTCGCCGGCGTAGGCCCGTACCCCGATACCCCACCCGAACGGCGTCGACCACGACAGCGCGGCGACGCTGATGTCGCCGAGACCCCGGACGATGAACGCCAACCCCGCCGCCGCCGAGCCCAGCCCGAGCGTGGCCCGACCGGTACCGGCCACCTGCGCCGCCACCGCGGTGGCCGACGCGTAGACGACCCCGACGATGCCCATCGACGCGCACAGGGCCACCGTGCCGGCCACCGCGAACCCGGCGGCGACGGTCGTCAGCGCTGCGCCAACCGCCACCAGCGCATTGGCCGCGACCGCCACGGTGAGGACCGCGGCGATCGGGGCATGACGGCCGACGACGGTGGAACGGACCAGGTCGGCCCGTTCGGACTCCTCCTCGGCCCGAGTATGACGGTTGACCAGGAAGATGCTCATCAGCCCGCATGCCAGGGCCATCCACAGCGACGTCTCGTTGACCAGCACGGCACCGATGCCGGGATGGTCGAGGCCGTACCCGGGGCCGGCGAACACCACCAGTGCCGGGTTGCCCCGGACGGTGGCGCCGTACGCGGCGACGGCCTCCGGCGTGTCGTACAGGGCGTGGACCTCGGCTGCGGAGACGGCCATGAGCCCCACCAGGCCACCGATCCACAGGGTCAGCCGGACGCGATCGCGTCGCACGATCAGGCGCATCAGCCGCCCGGTTCCCGCCAGGTTGGCCGACCGGCGGCCGCTCATGTGATGACCCCGGCCTCGGCCAGCTCGTGGCCGTACTGGCGCAGGAACAGCTCCTCGAGGGTCGGTGGATGGCTCTCGAGGGAGCGGACCCCGAGCGCGGCGAGCCGGTTGATCACCTCCCCGAGCGCGGCCTGGTCGACCTCGAAGCTGAGGCGGTTGGCGTCGCGCCGTACATGGTGCACGCCGGCCAGCTCGTCGAGTGCATCCCCGTCATGGTCGAGCTCGACCGACATGGTCGTACGGGTCAACACCCGCAGCTCGCTCAGCGACCCGCTCTGCACCACCCGGCCCTGGCGGATGATCGTGACCCGGTCGCAGACCTTCTCCACCTCGCCCAGGATGTGGCTCGACAACAGGATCGTGCGCCCCTCGTCGCGGGCGGTGGACACGCAGTCCTGGAAGACCGCCTCCATCAGCGGGTCGAGACCGGCGGTCGGTTCGTCGAGGACGAGCAGCTCGGCGTCCGAGGCCAGAGCGGCCACCAGGGCCACCTTCTGACGGTTGCCCTTGGAGTAGGTCCGGGCCTTCTTACGGGGGTCGAGATCGAACCGTTCGATCAGCTCGGACCGCCGCCGGGGGTCGAGGCCACCACGCAGCGACCCGAGCAGGTCGATGATCTCCCCGCCGCTGAGGTTGGGCCACAGGTTGGTGTCGCCGGGCACGTAGGCCAGCCGGCGGTGCAGGGACACCGCATCGTTCCAGGGGTCGCCACCGAGCACCTCGGCAGTACCGCTGTCGGCCCGGACCAGGCCGAGCAGGACCCGCATGGTCACCGTCTTGCCCGAGCCGTTCGGTCCGAGGAACCCGTGGACCTCGCCGGTACGCACCTCGAGGTCCAGACCGTCGAGTGCCCGGGTCGGGCCGAAGGTCTTGACCAGGGACCGGCAGGAGATCGCGTTCGCCATGGGCCTGACGCTAGGGGTGCACCCCGCCACCGCCCCGCCTGGCGGGACCTTCGGCGACCGATTCCGGCCGTTGGTCCCTCGTCCGGGTCCAGCGAGGCCGACCGGGGTCGCGCCAGCCCGAGGCCGGCCGGGCGTGACCCGGTCAGCCGGTCAGCTGCGCAGGAATACCAGGGCCAGCTGCCTGCTGGTGGCGAGCAGCCGGCCGTCGGCCGACCACACCTCGCCCTCCTCCTGGTGCAGGCCGTCGACCACCGAGGCCGACCGCAGCACCACGAGGCACTCGTCGGTGGGGGAAAGTCCGGGGTCGGGCCGCCGGAAGTAGACCGTCATCTCGATCGTGGTGGTGTGGGTGCGTTCGGCCAGCTCGGGGTCTGCGATGTTGGCCCGCAGCGACGGCGGCAGGTTGTCACACATCAACGCCAGCACCGCGGCGTCGACGGGCACCGGGGGATCGAGCCGCATCCAGCCCGCCACCAGGCCCGCCGTCCCACCGGTCGTCCCGGCCGCGGCCCCGTCCACCGGTACGACGGGCACGTCACGGCGCTGCCAGCGCTTGCGGGCGTTGCCGTACGTGGCAGCCGGATCGAGCACCGGACAGTCCGCCGGTGGGGGCACGGGCAACATGACGTGGTCGGACAGGTCGAACTCGTCGCCCATCGACGCGGCGAGCGTCACCTTCGCCTGGCAGATCACCCGATCACCCTGGGTCATGACCGCCGAGGCGAAACACACCCGGCGACCGTCCTTCTCCAGGGCAGTCCCGATGCGCACCGGCCCCTGGACCGGGCCGGAGAGGAACTGCACGGTGAGGATGCGCGGCCGGAGCTCCGGACGCCGGGAGCGGACCTGGTCCTCGACGGCGTGCAGCAACAGCGCCGCCAGCAACCCGCCGTTGGGCCCGGTGACGATCCACCACCGGTCGGTCAGCGTCGCCTCGTACGCGCCGGGCTCGGCGAGCCGCTGCAGCGCAGTGTCGTCGCGGAAGTCCACCGTCGAAAAGGGGGCCGGGTGCTCGGGGCTCGGGCCGTTACCGTACGCCGGCGCTCAGTACGAGGCGCCGGGCCGGTCACGCCGCAGCGCCACCGGCTTGGACCACCAACGGCCGGAGAAGCGCCAACGCGACACCTCTTCAGCGGCCGCGGAGGCCATCGCCACCGGCTTGGGCCACAGCCCCTCGTAGGCGGCCAGGATGGCGGCCACCTCCTCGTCGCTGGGCTCGGGCGTGATGTCGTGCAGTTCCATCGGGTCGCTCCGGCCTTACAGCGGCATGTTGCCGTGCTTGCGGCGAGGCAGTTCCTCGCGCTTGGACGCCAGCAGCCGGAACCCTGCGACCACCTTGCGGCGGGTCTCCGAGGGGTCGATCACGTCGTCGACGTAGCCGCGTTCGGCGGCGATGTAGGGGTTGGCGAAGCGCTCGGTGTACTCGTCGACCAGCTCGGCCTTGCGGGCCACCGGGTCCGCCGCCTCGGTGATCTCCCGGCGGTTGATGATCTCCACCGCGCCCTGCGGGCCCATGACCGCCAGCTCGGCCGACGGCCAGGCGAAGGACAGGTCCGATCCCACCGACTTGGAGTCCATGACCACGTAGGCGCCGCCGTAGGCCTTGCGCACGATGACCTGGATACGGGGCACGGTGGCCTCGCAGTAGGCGTAGAGCAGCTTGGCGCCGTGACGGATGATGCCGCCGTACTCCTGGTCGACACCGGGCAGGAAGCCGGGCACGTCGACGAAGGTCAGCAGCGGGATGTTGAAGGCGTCGCAGGTCCGCACGAAGCGGGCGGCCTTCTCGGAGGCCTCGATGTCGAGCACGCCGGCGAGCACCATCGGCTGGTTGCCCACCACGCCGACGGCACGGCCGTCGACCCGGGCGAAGCCGCACACGATGTTGCGACCCCAGCTGGGGAAGTACTCGAAGAACTCACCGTCGTCCACCACGGACCCGATGACCTTCTTCATGTCGTAGGGCTGGTTCGACGCCGCCGGGATGACCTCGAGCAGCTCGGGGCAGAGCCGGTCGGGGTCGTCCTCGCTGTCCACGAGGGGGGCTTCCTCGAGGTTGTTCTGCGGCAGGAACGACAGGAGGTACTTGACGTCGTCGAGGACCTGCTCCTCGGACTCCGACACGAAGGTGGCCACGCCGGACTTGGAGGCATGCGAGCCGGCGCCGCCGAGCTCCTCGAGGGTGACCTCCTCACCGGTCACCGACTTCACCACGTCGGGGCCGGTGATGAACATGTGCGACTTCTCGCGCACCATGAAGATGAAGTCGGTCATGGCCGGGCTGTACACCGCGCCACCGGCGCAGGGGCCGAGGATGACCGAGATCTGCGGGATGACGCCGCTCGAGCGCACGTTGCGGTGGAAGATGCCGCCGTAGGCGTCGAGGGACACCACACCTTCCTGGATGCGGGCGCCGGCACCGTCGTTGAGGCCGATCATCGGGGCGCCGACCTTGAGCGCCATGTCCATGACCTTGTGGATCTTCTCGGCGAACACCTCGCCGAGGGCACCGCCGAAGACGGTGAAGTCCTGGGCGAACACGAACACCTTGCGGCCCTCGACCGTGCCCCAGCCGGTGATCACCCCGTCGGTGTAGGGGCGCTCGGTGGCCCCCTCCGCCCGGCTGCGGGCCAGCATGTCCAGCTCGTGGAACGAGCCCGGGTCGAGCAGGTAGTCGATCCGCTCGCGGGCCAGCATCTTGCCCTTGTCGTGCTGGCGCTGCACGGCCCGCTCGGGACCGGCATGACGCGCTTCTTCCTTACGCTTGTTGAGCTCGTCGAGACGCTCGCGCAGCGGGTGGTCAGCCATGGGGGTGCAAGCTAGTTGGCGGCGGCCGGGGGTCACGAAGTCGCGCGCTGATCATCTCGGCGTCGGCGACTCGATCGATGCGCCGGCCGAGCCCGGGAGCAGGGCGTTCGTCGGCGGTCGCCCCCGGCACCTACCCTGCGGGAGATGAGCGGGCTGCGCCGGGTGTGCGTCTTCTGCGGTTCGAGCACCGGGCACGACCCGCGTCACGCGGCGGCCGCTGCCGCCATGGGCCGGGCGCTGGTCGCCGCCGACCTCGAGCTGGTCTACGGCGGCGGTGCGGTCGGGCTGATGGGCATCGTGGCCGACGCGGCGATGCAGGCCGGCGGACGGGTCACCGGGGTGATCCCTCGGGGCCTGTTCCGACGCGAGGTCCGCCACGAGGCCATCACCGAGCTCCACGAGACCAACTCGATGCACGAGCGCAAGGCCCTGATGTACGAGCTGTCCGACGCCTTCGTGGCCATGCCGGGCGGGATCGGCACCATGGAGGAGCTCTTCGAGACCCTCACCTGGGCCCAGATCGGGCTGCACGCCAAACCGGTCGGCGTCCTCGACGTCAACGGCTTCTACCAGCCGTTGCTGGGCTTCCTGCAGCAGATGGTGGCCGGCGGCTTCGTGAAGCCCCGGCACGTCGACGCGATCGTGGCCGAGCAGGACCCGGTCCGTCTGCTGGCGGCGCTGGCGGCCGTCGCACCGTCGGAGGACACCCACCGGGTCGACCCGACCCGGATCTGACCTGGCGGCTCAGCCCGGCCGTTCCATCGGTGCCACAATCGCACCATGAAGCTCAACGTCGGTGAGATCCTGACCCGCCGCGCCCGGCGCGACCCCCAGGCCGAGGGCCTCGTCGACTGGGCCAGCGGGCGCCGCTTCACGTACGCGCAGTTCAACGAGAGGGCCAACCGGGCCGGCAACCTCCTGGCCCGGCTCGGCATCGGCAAGGGCGACCGGGTCGGGGTGCTGGCCAAGAACGGGCCCGAGTTCATGGAGACGTTCTTCGGCTGCTCCAAGCTCGGCATCGTGGTGGTGCCGCTCAACTGGCGGCTGGTCCCCGACGAGCTCGAGTTCATCCTGGCCGACTCCGGGGCCGTGGCCCTGGTCTTCGACGACGACTTCGTCGACACCGCCGCCGACCTGCACGCCCGTGGCGACGCGACCCGCCTGCAGCACTACGTCCAGGTCGGCACCCGTCCGTTGCAGGGCTTCGCCCAGCGCTACGACGACCTGCTCGAGGCGGCCTCGGGTGCCGAGCCGCTGATCGCCGCCACCGACGACGACCTGCTGCACATCATGTACACCTCGGGCACGACGGGGTTGCCCAAGGGCGCGGTGCACACCCAGTCGTCGGGCTACTGGAGCACGCTCAACGCCGCCCTCACCTTCGACCTGCGCAACGGCGACCGCTACCAGGTGTGCCTGCCGATGTTCCACATCGGCGCGCTGTTCCCGGCGCAGGCCCTGGTCCATCTCGGGGCCACCATGGTCATCATGCGCGAGTTCGACCCGGTGGCCTCCTGGGAGCTCATCGAGCGCGAACGCTGCACCGGCACCCTGCTGGTCCCGGCCATGCTGACGTTCATGCTCGGCGTGTACGAACAGTGCAAGCCCGACCACTCGGCCATGCGCTGGGCCCAGAGCGGCGCCGCCCCGGTGCCGGTCACCTCGATCCAGGCCTACACCGACCTCGGCATCCCGATCTCGCAGCTCTACGGCCTCACCGAGAGCTATGCGGTGGGTACCTGCTCGACCGCCCAGCAGTCGATCGAGCGGCCGGGCACCGCCGGGTTGCCGTACTTCCTGTCCGACTCCCGCATCGTCGACGACGGCATGGGCGACCTGCCGCCCGGCGCGCAGGGCGAGATCCTGCTGCGGGGCCCGATGCTGATGCAGGGCTACTGGCAGCGCCCCGACGCCTCGGCCGCAGCGTTGTGGGTCGACCCCGCCGACGGGACCACCTGGCTGCGCACCGGTGACGCCGGCATGAAGGACGACGACGGCTTCCTGTACGTGCAGGACCGCATCAAGGACATGCTGATCTCCGGCGGCGAGAACATCTACCCGGCGGAGATCGAGAACGTCATCCTCGGCCATCCCGGCGTCAAGGAGGTGGCGGTCATCGGCATCCCCTCGGACAAGTGGGGCGAGTCCCCCCTCGCCGTGGTCGTGCGGGCCGACGACGGGCTGTCCGACACCGAGGTGATGGAGTTCTGCACCGGCAAGCTCGGCCGCTTCAAGCTGCCCAAGGCGGTGGTGTTCACCGACCAGATCCCCCGCAACCCCTCGGGCAAGGTGCTCAAGCGGGTCCTGCGCGACCAGTTCCCGCTGACCTCGCCGGAATGAGCGAACCTGCTACGGGCCGGCCACGACCGGCCGAGGCCCTCCTCGTCGAGGTCGCGGGCCGGCAGGTCCGGGTCACCAACCCCGACAAGGTGTTCTTCCCCGCCCGCGGGGAGACCAAGGCCGATCTGGTGCGGTACTACCTGGCGGTCGGCGAGCCGCTCCTGGCAGCCGTCGGTGGCCGGCCGATACTGCTCGAACGCCACCCCGACGGCGCCGGCGGCAAGAGCTTCTTCCAGAAGCGGATCCCCGCCGGTGCCCCGCCGTGGCTGCAGACCACCGTGGTCGCCACCCCCAACGGCACCACCTCCAACGCCCTGGTCCTGGCCGACCTCGCCCATGTGGTGTGGATGGTCAACCTCGGTTGTCTGGGCCTGCACCCCTGGGCCTACCAGGCGTCGGACCCCGACCATGTCGACGAGTTGCGCATCGACCTCGACCCGCAACCGGGCGTGAGCTTCGACCGGGTCCGCGATGCGGCCCTCGAGACGCGGGACGTGCTCGACGAGCTGGGGATCATGGCCTTCCCCAAGACCACCGGCAGCCGGGGCCTGCACCTCTACGTCCGGCTGCAGCGCCGTTACGACGCCTATCAGGTGCGCGCCGCCGCGGTGGCGCTGGCCCGCGAGCTCGAACGACGCCGCCCCGACCTGCTCACCGCAGCCTGGTGGAAGGAGGAGCGGGGAAGCCGGGTCTTCGTCGACTACAACCAGAACGCCCCGCACAAGACCGTGTTCGGCCCGTGGGCGGTTCGGGCCCGGGTCGGGGGCCAGGTGTCGACGCCGCTGCGGTGGGACGAGGTCCCCGACATCGCGCCCGACGAGCTCACCCTGGCGAACGTACCGGACCGTCTGGCCGCCCTCGGCGATCCGTGGGCGCCGATGAACGGAGCACCCCAATCACTGGAGCCGTTGCTCGAGTGGTCGGCCCGCGACCTCGCTGCGGGCCTGCAGGATGCACCCTGGCCGCCGGTGTACCCCAAGCAGCCGAACGAACCGCCGCGCGTCGCTCCGAGCCGGGCCCGCAAACCCGAACGGTGAGCGCCGGCCGCGTCGGCTGACCGTCCGGCTCAGGCCCGGGCCGGGGCCGACAGGCGCCGCGTGCCCTGCACCGCAGGTTTGGTCGGGTCGGTGGCGAAGCGCACCGGGGCCAGGTCGGTGTCGGCCTTGAAGCTGAACCCGACGATGGCCCGGTCGAGCCGGATACCGCCCCGCATGCCCAGCGCCTGGGGATCGGGCAGCTGCAACGACGGGGTCCCCCGGTCCGCGGCATGGATGGCGTATTCCGGATCGACCTGGATCAGGGCCGTCTCTCCCCCGGGCAACTGCACCAGGTGCAGGTTGTCGAAGGGCATCAGGTCTGCCCCACCGATGGTCTCGGGATGGGTGAGGGTTGCCACCACCACCTCCCGGCCGTCGATCGCGGACCGCTCCTGCATCCACATCTGCGGGATGGCGCGCACGAACTCGTCCCAGGAGTTCTTGGTGGTGTCGGGGTTGGCCCGGAACCCGCCCAGCTCGGTCCAGGTGGCCGACCGGCCGGTCCCGAACTCGAGGCGACCGCCCGAGAGCAGGTCGAGCACCGCAGCCCGTTCGGCGATCTTGACCGGGTGGTTGAACTCGGGCACGCAGATGACGATGCCGTGACCGACCCGGATCTGCTTGGTCTGCATGGCGCAAGCCGTGAGGAAGAGCTCCGGTGCCGAGCTGTGGGAGTACTCCTCGAGGAAGTGGTGCTCGACCGCCCAGACCGAGTGGAACCCGACCTCGTCGGCGGCTGGTGGCCGAAAACTAGCCCAGTCAGACGGTGCCGGTGACGAGCAGCACCACCAGCAGGGCGGCCACCCCGATGCGGTACCACCCGAAGATCGCCAGGCCCCGCGACTGCAGCCAGCTGACCATCCAGCGCACGGCCACCACCGCCGACACCAACGCCGCCACCAGGCCCACCAACGGCCGGCCCAGCCCGTAGGCGTCGAGCATGGTCGAGCCGTTCTTGAGGGTCTCGTAGGACGTCGCCGCCCCGACGGTGAGCAGGCCCAACAGGAAGCTCAGCTCGACCGCTGCGCCCACCTGCAGGCCCAGCAGCAGGCCGGCGAGGATGGTGACCAGGCTGCGGCTGGCCCCCGGCCACAGAGCGAAGACCTGGGCGCAGCCCACGATCAGGGCCATGCGCACGGTCAGCTCCTCGAGGCGGCGACCGTGGAACTGGGCGGCCCGGCGCCGTTGTTCGAACAGCAGGATCACCACACCGCCCACCGCCCACGCCGCGGCGATGGCCCAGGGCGAGAACAGCCGGTCCTTGATCGGCCCCTCGAGCACCAGCCCGATGACCGCTGCCGGCACGAACGCCACCACGAGGTTGACCGCCAGACGCCGACCGTCCTGATCCTGGGCGAACACGCCGCGCAGGACCGACATCGCCCGGGGCCGGTACAGGATCAGCACGGCGATGATCGCACCGGCCTGGATGGCGATGGCGTAGCTGTCGAAAGCGTCGGTCCCGTCGAGGCCGAGCAGCCGGCCGGTGACGAGCAGGTGTCCGGTCGAACTGACCGGCAGGAACTCGGTCACCCCCTCGACCACGCCGAGCACGACGGCATCGAGATAGCTCAGCTCGGAACGGGCGTCGGCGGCCGAGGCCGGGCTGTCGGTCGTCCTCGTCGTCGCCACGGTCGTGACCGTGGCTGTGGCCAAGGACGACGGCGGGGTTGACGACGGCGGGGTTGCCGACGCCGCCCAGGCCGGCACAAAGGACCCCAGGGCCAGCGCCACCGCAACGACGAGCAGCAGCACGCTGCGCAGGCCGCACCGCCGGCTGGCAGAGCGGGCACGGTGGGCGAGGGCGAAGATCACGGCAGCGCAGCCTAAGAGGTGGCAGGCTCAGGCACGCAGGAGGCCACCATGACGATCGGCACAGCACGAACCGGCGCTCCGGCGTCGTGGCCGATCGTGGTCGCCGCGGCGGCGGTGCTGGTGATCAACCTCGACACGATGGTGAACATCGCCCTGCCGGCGCTGACCCGCGACTTCTCCGTCGAGGTGTCCGAGATCGGCTGGTTGGTCATCTGCTACGTGCTGACCTACGCCTGCCTGCTGGTCACCACCGGACGACTGGCCGACGCCTACGGCCACGAACGCGTCGTTCGCCTGGGCCTCGCCCTCAGCGTCGTCGGGCTCACCGGTTGCGGGGTTGCCCCCACCTGGGCCTGGTTCCTTGCCGGCCGGGTGCTGCAGGGGGCAGGGGCCGCGCTGGTGCTCGGCGCTGCACCGGCGCTGGTCACGCTCAGTGTGCCCGCTGATCGCCGGGCACGCGCCCTGGGCCAGTTCCAGTTCGGAGTCGCCCTCGGCTTCGTGGCCGGGCCGCCGGTGGGCGGCCTGCTGCTCATCTGGTGGGACTGGCGGGCGGTGTTCCTGATCCGCGCGCCGCTGGCAGCAGCGTTGCTGGCACTGGTGGTGCTGCGCCCGACCGGGTTGGACGCCCCGGACCGGACCGATCGTCCGCCACTCGACCTCGCCGGCGCCCTCAGCCTGGGAGCGGCGGTGGCCGGAGGGCTGCTTGCGCTCAACCGGGGTGGGCAGTCGGGCTGGTCGAGCGTGCCGGTGTTGATCGGTCTGGCGGCGGTTCCGGTGCTCGGCGGGGTCTGGATCGTGATCGAACGGCGGGCGGTGTCGCCGGCGCTCGACCCTCGCCTGTTCCGTTCCCCGTCCTTCGCCGTTGCCAACCTGCTCAGCGCCGCGGCCAACGCCACCATGTTCATGATCTGGCTGCTGGTGCCCTATTACCTGCTGACCACCCGCGCCTACCCCACCGTCGTGGGCGGGCTGCTGCTGGCGGCCAACCCGTTGGCCATGGCGCTGATCGCCCCGCTGGCCGGGCGCGGCAGTGGCCGGTTCGGAGCCGGACGCGTCGCCACGGTCGGTCTGGCCGTTCAGAGCGGTGGCCTGGTGGCCCTCTCCCGGCTCGGTGAGGCAACCCCGGCTGCAGTGGTGGCGTTGTCGCTGGGCACCGTTGGGCTGGGCATCGGGCTGTTCACCGTTCCCAACATGAGCCTGGTGATGGGCAGCATCGCCCGCGAGCAGCAGGGCGTGGCCGGAGCCCTGACGCAGATGGCCCGCACGGTCGGCGTGGTGAGCGGCGTGGCGCTCGGCAGCTTGGAGCTGACCCGGATCCGCGCCGGCGAAGCGGCACGGACGGGTGTGGCCGCCTCCGATCCAGCGACGTTCCTGCCGGCGTTCCGGACGGTGTTCCTGGCCGCAGCCATCGTCGCCGCGGCCGCGGCCGTGGTGTCGCTGGCCCGAGCCGGCGACCGGGAACCGAACCGACCGGCCACCTGACCCGCTCGATCTCGCGACGAATCGACGGCGAATCGACGGCGAATCGACGGCGAATCGGCGCAACGCCGACCCCGGCGAATCGACGGCGAATCGGCGCAACCGTCTTCGCTGCCACGCCGGGGAGCTCCCGCTAGGGTGCGCGCATGCGCTTCGGGGTGACGTTGACCAACAACTGGGGAGTCGAGGACGTGGAGGGCTTGGTGGCGCTCGGCCCCTGGCTCGAGGAGCTGGGATACGACTCGGTCTGGGTCAACCACCACGTGCTCAACATCGGCTACGTGCACGACCGTCTCGGCGGTCGGCCCTACCACGACGCCCTCACCGTGATGACCTGGGTCGCCGCGCGCACCAGCACCATACGTCTCGGTACGAGCGTGCTCGTCATGCCCTACCTGCAGCCGATGGCCCTGGCCAAGACCCTCGCCACCCTGGACCAGCTCTCGGGTGGCCGGGTCATCGCCGGCGTCGGGGTGGGCAGCCTCGAAGCCGAGCACGAGCTGCTCGACCTGGTGCCCTTTGCCGAACGCGGTGCCTACGGCGACGAGTTCATCGCCGTCATGCGTACCCTTTGGGACGACGCCGAGCCGCGCCATACCGGGAAGTACTTCCGGCTCGAGGGCGCCCTCGCGGCCCCCAAGCCGTTGCAGAGCCCACTGCCGGTCTTCGTCGGTGGCAACGGCCGGCCGGCGCTGCGCCGGGTGGCCCGCTTCGCCCAGGGCTGGCACCCCCTCGGCATGTCGCCCGAACGGCTGGCCGAGCGTCTGCCGGCGCTGGAGGAGGAGCTCGCCAAGCAGGGCCGTACCCGGGCGGACTGCGAGCTGTCGCTGCGCTGGGACATCAAGGCCGACATCGACCCGCGGGCCCGGCTCGAGCAGTTCCGCGAGCAGGGCGTCGAGGAGATCGTGTGGTCACTCGGCACCCCGGATCTCGACCTGTTCCGCCGGACCTTCGAGCGGCTGGCCACCGAGGTCGTCCCCGACTTCCGCTGAGAACCCGGCCCGGTTCAGCCCGGCAGCGTTCGCCCCGGCTCAGCCGGCGAGGTCCACCGCACCGCAGTCGACGATGCGGCCCGACTCGGCCGGCGCGTCCGGCTCGGTGCGCGTCACCCCGTTGCCGAGCACCACCAGCTGGTTCCCATCACGGGTGTAGGTGCGCCGCGTCACGTCGTAGCCCGAGGCGGGGTTCGGCGCCGACTGCACCTCGACCAGGGTGGACCCGTCCCCAGCGTTCTCGCAGCGCAGGCCTTCCTGATGGCCGACCGACGCACCGACCAGGAAGCTCGCCTGACGGCCGGCACGATCGACCATGGGCAACAGGTCGCATCCGTCGACCCGGTACAGCCCGACCGTACGGGCCGAGGCACCCGAGCCGGTGAGGACGAAGAGCACCGGGCGGGCCGTCTCACCGCCCGGCTCGCTGCCCGCGCCGAGTACCACGGCCCCGAGCACCCGGACCTCGCCCGGAGCAGGGTCCTCGGCGACGGCGGTGTCCGATCCCCCACCGGCGGCGAAGCTCACCCGCAGATGCCAATCGCCCGCCCCCGGCCGCGTCCCGACCGCGTAGCTCGTCACGGTGTCCGCCGCACCGTCGCCGTCGAGATCGGCGCTGAGCGTCCGCACCCGCGCCGCCCCGGCCGGCAGGGCACCGAGCACAGCGCAGCGTGCCAGCGATGCCGCCCCGGTCTCGGTCGCCGGGGGCCGCGAGACCGTCGTCGAGGTCACCGGTACCGACGCCGTGGTGACGGACGCCGAGTTCCCCGGCCCTCCGGCACCGGCACCGGCGTTCGCTGACGCGCCGGAACCGGCCGGACCGGACCCGGGCCGCGTCCCCGACGGCGTTGCCACCGTCCCCGGCGACGCATCTGCGGGCCGGCTCGTACCGGCCGGCGATGCCAGCTCCACCGCGTCGTCCGCGCTACGGCACCCGCTGGTCGCGCCGACCACGGCGGTCAGGGCGAGCAGCAGCACCAAGAGCGGTTTCCGACAACGGCCGGCTTCGAGCAACGGATCCCTCCTGCGCGATCGCTCTCAGGATACGGGGGCCCGGCCCGATCGGGACCGGACCCCGCACACGATCCCGGTCGGGGCGTCGCCGCATGCTCCAGAGCTCCGGTCAGACCTCAGCGGTCCTCGGGCCGGTACAGGCGGATCGGGTGTGGCTCGGTGAGCCACTTCGCCTGCTTGCGCCACGGCTTGCCCGCCCGGAACCCGCCGTCGACCACCAGGGCGTGCCCGGTGATCCACTCGCTGTCGTCGGAGGCGAGGAACAGGGCGGCCTTGGCGATGTCGAGCGCCTCACCCATCCGGTGCATCGGCTGGGCGTCGACGCTGGCCGCCCGGGCCTTCTCGAGGGTCTTCTCGGCCGCTTCGCGACCTGCCGTGCCGAGCGGCTTGCCGGCATAGAGGGGGGTGGCGATGAAGCCGGGACAGATGCAGTTGACCCGTACGTTCTGCTCGGCGAGTTCGTTGGCCACGGTGGTGGTGAGCTGGATGACCGCGGCCTTCGCCACGTTGTAGAGGTGTGCACCGACCCCGCCACCGAGCCCGGCGATGGAGGCCGTCGAGATGATCGAGCCCGACTCCTGGGCCTTGAGCACCGGGGCGGCGTACTTCATGCCGTAGAACACGCCCTTGAGCAGCACGTCGAAGGTGATGTCCCAGTCCTCGCTGGAGATGGACTGGATCGGGCCCATGGCGCCGCCGAACCCGGCGTTGTTGAACACCACGTCGAGGCGGCCGAACTGGTTGGTGGCCTCGTCGATGAGCGCAGCGACCTGCTCCTCCTTGGTCACGTTGCAGGGCAGGAAGGCGCAGCGGTCACCGAGACGGCCGGCGGTCTCCTCGCCGACCTCGGCCTGCATGTCGCCGATGACCACCGAGGCACCCTCGGCGATGAACAGTTCTGCGGTGGCGGCGCCGATGCCGCTCGCGCCACCGGTGATGACCGCGACCTTGCCGTCGAGCCGTCCCATGGTTGTGTCTCCCCCGTTGCGGTGCCGGGCACTCCCTGTCCCGGCGGCGTGAGGGCCACCGTACCCGTCCGGCCACGGCGGCCGCCCCGCTGCCCGGACCGCCGGTAGCGTGTCCGCCGTGCGCGACGCCACCCCGACCGATGCGGCCACCGGCTTCACCGCGATCCCCGTGGTCGACCTCCGCCGTTGGGACCAGGGTGCGGCGGAACGGGCCCGCCTCGCCGACGAGGTCCGCCGGATCTGCCACGAGGTCGGCTTCTTCACGCTCGTGGGCCACGGCGTCGACGACGCCTTCCTCGACCGGTACGTCACGATGTTGCAGGCCTTCTTCGCCCTCGACGTGGCCGACAAGGCCCGAATCGACAAGGTCGCCTCACCGCACTTCCGCGGCTGGGAACGGGTCGGTTCGGAGCTCACCGGCGGCCGGACCGACTACCGGGAACAGCTCGACGTGTCGAGCGAGCACCCGGCCTACCCCCGCGACGTCGAGCCGGAGTACCTGCGCCTCGACGGGCCCAACCAATGGCTGCCCGAGTCGGTGCTGCCCGGCTTCCGGGCCACCGTGACGGAGTTCTTCGCCCGCATGGACGTGCTGGCGCACCGGATCATGGCGGTCGTGGCCACCGGGCTGGGCCTGCCCGAGCGGTACTTCGCCGAGATGTTCGGGGAACGGCCGCACTCGCTGGCCAAGCTGATCAGCTACCCACCGACCCCGCCCGGCGAGGCCGGGGTCAACCCCCACCACGACGCCGGGTTCCTCACGATCCTGCTGCAGCACGGGGTGGGCGGGCTGCAGGCGCTCTCCCCCGACGGCGCCTGGGTGGACATCGAGCCTCGTCCGGGCGCCTTCGTGATCAACACCGGCGAGATGCTGCAGGAACTGTCCGGCAACTACGTCGTCGCCGCCACCCACCGGGTCATCACCGCCGAGGCCCGGTTCTCCTCGGCCTACTTCCACGGTCCGGACCTGCGGACCCCGCTCGACCCGCTGCCCCTCGACCCCCGTTTCGCCGACGCGGTCGCCGCCTCGGCCCGCCACGCCGGGGCAGGCTTCATGGCCCGCCGCAGCGAGCTCACCGACGGGATCGACGGTATCGCCAGCCGCGAGGGCGCCGGCGTCTACGGCCGCCAGCTGTGGAACTACTACAGCCGGAGTTACCCGGCGAACATGGCCCGCCACTACGGCGCGGGCGGGGCCTGACGCCACAGCCGGCGGGCGGGACCCGGCCGAACGCCGGCCGGTCCCGCCGACCGACCGGACCTACCGGCGGATGGTCGCCTTCTCGACCGACGCTCCGACCACCGGGATCTCGTCATCGGCCAACGGCTGCATCCAGTTCTTGCGGGCCAGCGCAGCCTCCAGGTAGGGCGCCAGCTCGGCGGCCTTGCGGGCCTCGTGCGCCTCCCGGGCGGGCTCGAAGTGCGGCAGCACCTCGGTGCCGAACAGCTCGAGCGAGTTGCAGATGTCCTCGTGGCGGTTCAACCCGCCCTGCTGCAGGAAGATCACCTGGTCGACCCCGACCTCCTCGTAGGCCCGCACCAGCTCACCGAACTGCGCCGGCGTCCCGATGCCGGCGGCCGGCTTGGACAGGCCACGGGTCGAGGACTGGGCCAGGTAGTCCTCCCACAGGGTGGTGCGGCCCGGCACGTTGGGCTTCTCCACCAGGGCCCGCATGGCGTAGTTGAAGAACCGGAACCCGTCGATGCCCTTCTGCACCGCCCGCTCGGGGTCGTGGTCGAGCGAGAACGGCGCCACCATCGCGATGTTGGCGTTGACCGCATGGCCCAGCGGCACGCACTCCTCGGAGCGGATGATCGAGTAGTAGGCGTCGGCCCAGCGCCTGGCCTCGTCGGGATCGACGAAGCTGAACGCCAGCGCCCCCAGGCCGTTGCGGGCCGCCGTCTCGATGGTGGCCCGGTTGGTGCAGGCCATCCACATCGGCGGGTGCGGCTTCTGCACCGGCTTGGGCAGCACGTTGCGGCACGGCATCGAGAAGTACTGGCCCTCGTAGCCGGGGTAGGGGTCCATCGCCATCATGTTGGCGATCTGCTCGGCGGCCTCGAGGGCCATCGCCCGCTTCTCCTTGCCGCTGATGTTGAAGCCCCGCAGCTCCATGCGGGTGGCGCTCTCGCCGATGCCGAGCTCGGCCCGGCCCTGCGACACGAGGTCCAACATGCCGACCGCCTCGGCGGTACGGGCCGGGTGGTTGTAGAGCGGGATCACCTGGCGGATGCCGAACCCGACCCGGATGCGTTCGGTCTTGGCCGCCAAGGCCGACAGGAACACCTCCGACGCCGAGCAGTGGGAGTACTCGTCGAGGAAGTGGTGCTCCACCGCCCAGGCATGGTGGATACCGAGCTTGTCGGCCAGCACCACCTGCTCGATGGCCTCCTGGACCAGGCGCAGCTCGGCCTGCTCGTCCCACGGCTTGGGCAACTGCAACTCGTAGAACACCCCGAAACGCATCGTTCGAACCCCCCAGATCCAGATGCAGCGATGATGCTCGTCATCGTCGGTCACCGCCCCGCCCGGAAGCGAATCGGGCGAGGTGATGGCCGCCCCTCAGCGGGTGCGGGCGAACTCCTCGAACGCACTCAGCGACTCGGGGTTGGCCAGCGAACCCTTGCTCGCCACCTTGTCGGCCTCGGCGCCCTGCAGGATGCGCTTGACCGGCAGCTCCAGCTTCTTGCCCGACAGGGTGCGGGGCACCGCTGCCACCGCGACCATACGGTCTGGTACGTGGCGGGGTGAGAGGTCGGCGCGCAGGGCGGCGGCGACCTTGCCCCGCAGGGCGTCGTCGAGCTCGACACCCGGTTGCAGCACCACGAACAGCAGCAGCTCACCGGCGGTGCCCCCGGCGTCCTCGAGGTGGACCACCAGGCTGTCCGCCACCTCGGGCAGGCCCTCCACCACCGAATAGAACTCGGAGGTGCCCAGCCGGACGCCGCCCCGGTTCAGCGTGGCGTCGGAGCGGCCGGAGATCACGCAGGAACCGTGCTCGGTGAAGGTCAGCCAGTCGCCGTGCCGCCACACGCCGGGGAAGTCCTCGAAGTAGGCGGCGCGGTACTTGGCGCCGTCGGGATCGTTCCAGAAGCCCACCGGCATCGACGGCATCGGCTCGGTCACCACCAACTCGCCGGTCTCGCCCTGCGGGACCGCGGTGGCGTCGGGCCCGAAGGCCTCCAGCTTGCAGCCCAGGTACGGCCGGGACATCTCGCCCGACCACACCGGGGTGAGGGTGGTCATTCCCACGAACGCCGAGGCGATGTCGGTGCCGCCGGACACCGAGTTGAGGAACAGCCGCTCACCGAGCTGCTCGTAGAGGTAGTCGAACGCCTCCGGCGGCAACGGCGCCCCGGTGGAGGCGACGTTGCGGATGGCCGACAGGTCGCCGGCATCGGCCAGGTCCAGGCCCTGCTTGCGGCAGGACACGTAGTACGGCGCCGAGCCTCCGAAGAACGTGAGCTTCTCCTCGGCGGCCATCGTCCACAGGCCCAGGGCGTCGGGGAAGAGCGGGTTGCCGTCGAGGCAGACCAGCGTGGCGCCGAACAGCAAGGTCGACAGCACGTAGTTCCACATCATCCAGCCCGTGGTGGAGAACCAGAACAGGCGGTCGTGGGGCTTCACGTCGTTGAACAGGCCGAGCAGCTTGTGGTGCTCGAGGGTGACCCCGCCGTGGCCGTGCACGATGGCCTTGGGCAGCCCGGTGGTGCCCGAGGAGTACAGCACGTAGAGCGGGTGGGTGAACGGCATCGGGTCGAACAGGGCGGCGCCGTCAGCAGGCTCGGCGGCGAGCAACTCGTCCCAGGTCATGGCGTCGGGCACCCGGGTGGGGTCGGGGTCGAGGTAGGGCAGCACCACCGTGGTCTGCACCGTGGGCAGCGCGGCACGGATGGCGGCGACCTCGGCCACCCGGTCCATCACCCGGTCCCCGAAGCGGTAGCCGTCGACCACCAGCAGCACCTTGGGCTCGATCTGGCCGAAGCGGTCCACCACCGAGCGGGTGCCGAACTCGGGCGCACAGGTCGACCACACCGCGCCCATCGACGTGGCGGCCAGGAAGGCCACGATGGTCTCGGGCACGTGCGGCAGGTAGGCGGCCACCCGGTCGCCGGCGACCACGCCGAGCTGCTGCAGGCCGGCGCGACAGCGGGCCACCGCGGCGGCGAGCTCGCCGTAGGTCATCTCGGTGCGGGGCCGGGTCTGGGACCGGCCGACCAGGGCGACCCGGTCGCGGTTGGCCGGGTCGGTGGCCACCCGCAGGATGTGCCCGGCGTAGTTGACGGTGGCGCCCTCGAACCACCGGGCACCCGGCATCACCGGGTCGGCCAACACCTGCGCGTAGGGCGTGGCCGACTCGATGTCGAAGTAGTCCCAGATCGACTGCCAGAACCCCCCGAGGTCGGTGACCGACCAGTTCCACAGGGTGTCGTAGTCGTCGAAGTGGCCGATCTCCTGCTCGCGCAGCCATTCGACGTAATGCCCGAGGTTGGACCCCGCCTTCTCACGGTCGGTCGGGTCCCACAGCAGATCACCAGCAGCCATGGGCGCGAAGCTAGACCGGCGGGCAGCGCCGGCGGGAGTGGCCGGCCGGACGCCGCCCGGCTCAGCCCTGGCGTTTGCGGATCTTGGCCCAGTCGTCGCGCAGGCCGACCGTGCGGTGGAACAGGCCCGGTCGGTCGGCGTCGGCGCAGTAGTAGCCAAGACGCTCGAACTGCACCCGCTGCGACGGTGCCGCCTCGGCCAGCGCCGGTTCGAGCTTGGCCCCGGAGATCACCTCGAGGGAGGCCGGGTTGAGGAAGTCCAACGGGTCGCGACCCTCGTGGGCGTCAGGGTGTGCCTCGGTGAACAGCCGGTTGTAGTGGCGTACCTCGGCATCGACGGCATGGGCTGCGGACACCCAGTGCAGCGTGGTCTTGACCTTGCGCCCGTCGGGCGACTGCCCGCCGGCGGTGGCCGGGTCATAGGTGCAGCGCAGCTCGACGATCTCGCCGTCGTCGTTCTTGACCACGTCGGTGCAGCGGATGAAGTAGGCGTAGCGCAGCCGCACCTCGTTGCCGGGCGACAGCCGGTAGAACTTCGGTGCCGGGACCTCCATGAAGTCGTCGGCCTCGAGGTACAGCTCACGCGAGAACGGCACCTGCCGGGTCCCGGCGGTGGGGTCCTCGGGGTTGTTGACCGCCTCGAGCCATTCCACCTGGCCCTCGGGGTAGTTCTCGATGACCACCTTGATGGGCCGCAGCACCGCGGTGCGCCGCAACGAGGTGCGGTTCAACTCGTCACGCACGAACGACTCGAGCAGCTCGATCTCGTGGATGGAGTTCACCTTTGCCACACCGATGTGGGCGCAGAACGCCCGCAGCGCCTCGGGCGGATAGCCCAGCCGGCGCAGGCCCCGCAGGGTGGGCATGCGGGGGTCGTCCCAGCCCTCGACGAGGCCGTGGGTCACCAGGTGCAGCAACTTGCGCTTGGACAGAACGGTGTAGGTGAGCTGCAGACGGGCGAACTCGTACTGGTGGGGATGGTTGCCCGGCACCGCCAGCGTGTCGAGCTCGCCGAGCTCGCCGAGACGGTCGAGGAACCAGTCGTAGAGCGGACGGTGGGCGTCGAACTCGAGGGTGCACACCGAATGGGTGGTGCCCTCGATGGCGTCGGACTGGCCGTGGGCCCAGTCATAGGTCGGGTAGATCGGCCAGCGGTCGCCGGTGCGGTGATGGTGGGCATGGCGGATGCGGTACAGCACCGGGTCGCGCAGCTGCGGGTTGGGGTGCGCCATGTCGATCCGGGCCCGCAGCACCCGGGCGCCGTCGGGGAACTCCCCCGCCCGCATCCCGCGGAACAGCGCCAGGTTCTCCTCGACGGTGCGGGTCCGGAACGGGCTGTCGGTGCCCGGCTCGGTGAACCCGCCGCGTTGGGCGGAGATGGTCTCGGCGTCCTGGTCGTCGACGTAGGCCAGCCCGGCACCGATCAGCCGCTCGGCCCACCGGTAGAGCTGCTCGAAGTAGTCCGAGGCGTAGCGGGTCTCGCCCGGTTCGAAGCCCAGCCAACGCACGTCGGTCTCGATGCCGGTCACGTAGTCGACGCTCTCGGTCTCGGGGTTGGTGTCGTCCATGCGCAGCCGGCACAGGCCCCCGAACTCGGCCGCGACCCCGAAGTTCAGGCAGATCGACTTGGCATGACCGATGTGCAGGTACCCGTTGGGCTCCGGTGGGAACCGGGTCTGCACCCGACCTGCGAAGGTGCCCTCCTGCTGGTCGCGCTGGACCTGCTCGCGAATGAAATCGACGTGGTGGGGGGCACTCGTTGGATCGCCGGCCGGGTTGCTCACCGTGCAATGCTCGCCGCTGGGCACGCCACAGGACAAGCACCCCTGCGCGGCGGGCCCGCCGGACGCGGCATCACCGGCTGGCGGCGCTGGTGAAGCGGCGCACGGTGAGGGTGGCGAACACCACGATGATGCCGAGCGCCCACAGCAGCGACTGCCATGCTGCGCCGCCGGGATCCTGGCCGTTGTAGAGCGCCCGGGCGGCGTCGGTGACCAGGGTGAAGGGGTTGTGCTCGGCCAGCGTACGCACCCACGGTGCCATCTGGGTCGGGTCGACGAAGGCCGACGAGACGAAGGTGAGCGGGAACATCCAGATGAACCCGGCCGAGTTCGCCGCCTCGACGGAACGGACGGACAACCCGATGAGGGCCTGGATCCAACTGAACGCGTAGCTGAACACCAGCAGCAGCCCGGTGGCGGCCAGCCCGCGGAGCAGACCGCCCTCGAAGCGGAACCCGATGATGAACGCCACCACCAGCATCACGCTGAAGGTGATGAGGTTGCGCAAGGCGTCGCTGACGGTGCGGCCGATGAGCACCGCCGACTGCGAGATGGGCAGCGACCGCAGCCGGTCGATGAAGCCCTTCTGCAGGTCCTCGGCGAGGCCGACGCCGGTGAACGCCGAGCCGAACACCACGGTCTGGGCGAAGATCCCCGGCATCAGGTACTGCGTGTAGGACATGCCCGGGATCTCGATGGAGCCGCCGAACACGTAGCGGAACAACACCACGAACATGATCGGCTGCAGGGTGGCGAAGATCAGCAGCTCCGGGTTGCGGGGCATGGCCCGCAGGTGCCGGGTCGCCTCGTTCCACGAGTCGCGCAGGGCCCAGCGCACCCCGCCCGGCACGTCGCCGGCCCAGACCCGGCCCGGCTCGCCGGCGCCGGCGCCGGTCGTGGTGGTGGTGCTGACAGTCGGGGCACTCATGCGGCGGACTCCGTGCCGTGCCCGGTCAGGTTCAGGAACACGTCGTCGAGGGTAGGACGGTGCAGCACCAGGTCGTGCACCACCACACCGGCGGCGTCGAGGTCGCGCACCAGGTCGGGGGTGGTCACCCCGGCCCGCACCCCGACCGTGAGCTCGCGTCCTTCGCGAACCGGGGGAACCGACCCGTGCCGGTGGGCGGCCAGGGCCGCGAGCACCGCCTCGGGATCGCCCTCGCCGTCGAGGGTGATGGTCACCCGGTCGCCGCCCATACGGGTCTTCAGCTGGTCGGAGGTGCCCTCGGCGATCACCCGGCCGTGGTCGATGACCACCATCCGGTCGGCGAGGCGGTCGGCCTCCTCGAGGTACTGGGTGGTCAGCAACGTGGTCGTGCCCTCGCTGACAAGGCCTTCGATGAGCTCCCACATGCCCAGGCGGCTGCGGGGATCGAGCCCGGTGGTCGGCTCGTCGAGGAAGAGCACCTTGGGCCGGGCCACCAGGCTCATGGCGATGTCGAGCCGCCGCCGCATGCCACCCGAGAAGCCCTTGACGGGGCGATCGGCGGCGTCGGAGAGGTCGAACTCGGCGAGCAGCTCGGCGGCGCGCACCTTGGCCTGACGGCCCGGCAGGCGGAAGAACCGGCCGATCAGCACCAGGTTCTCACGGGCGGTCAGCCGTTCGTCGACCGCGGCGTACTGGCCGGTCAGGCCGATCCGGGCCCGGACCCGCTGCGGCTCGGCCGCCACGTCGATCCCGTCGATGAACGCCCGGCCGCCGTCGGGGCGCAGCAGGGTGGTGAGGATGCGCACCGCGGTGGTCTTGCCGGCACCGTTGGGGCCGAGCACCCCCAGCACGGTGCCGCGCTCGAGGGACAGGTCGAGGCCGCGCAGGGCCTCCGTGTCGCCGAAGCGCTTGATCAGTCCTTCGGCGTGCACCACCGCCGTCATGGCTGTCCTCCTGGTACCGGGCGTCCGCCGGGCACTGCGGCCAACCTACCGACGGTGCGGATTCCGTCAGCCGGCGGCGTCGAGCTCACGTCGCGCCCTGCCGCGCCCTGCCGCGCCGTGCCCTGCCGTGCCCTGCCGTGCCCTGCCGCGGTCAGGCCGCTGCGGCAACGGCGCCTGCGTCCATCCCCGATGCGGCGCGACGCTGGCGGGACCGGCTGATCGCCGCCACGGTCGAGCAGGTGAGCCCGAGACCGGCGAAGACCGCGCCGAACAGGAACGTGCCGGCGAAACGCCCGGCCGAGGCCGAGTCGCCCAGCACCACCAGCATGATCTGGATGCCCGACACGATGCCGACATACAGCATGGTCTGGTTCATCCCGGTGGCCACGCCGATGTCCTTGGGGTCGACCGACCCGGCCACCAGCGTGGTGTAGGCAGGCGAGCCGATACCGGCCGAGGCCCCTGAGAGCACCAGACCCAGGACCACCAACACCACCGCCTGGGTCTGCGCGCCGAGCGCGAAGGACACCATCGACGCGATCATCATCGACGACGCCGCCACCATCGGGATGCCCTCGCCGACCTTGGTGGTGATGATGCCGCCGAGCGGCGAGCACGCAGCGAACACCCCCGGTCGGGGAGCCATCAGCACCGCCACCAGACCGACGCCGTAGCCGAAGCGGTCACCGAGCAGCAGCGGGGTGAGCACGAAACCGCCCATGTAGGCGAACTGGTTCAGCGAGTTGGCCAGCAGCGGCGCGGTGAACGTGGGTCGCCGGAAGTAGTCGAGCCGCAGCAACGGGTAGGGATGGCGCTTCTCGGTACGGATGAACAGCGTCAGCGCCACCACCGCGCCGAGGGCGAAGGCCGCGACCCACGGGTCGAACAGGCCGGAGCGCACCGCCACGCTGACCGCCAGCAGGGTGCCCAGGATGGTGCCGGCCAGTGACAGCGACCCGACGATGTCGAGCGGCACCTTGGCCCGCAACTCCGACTCGCGCAGCACCCGGGCGGCCAGCAGCCAGGCCACCAGCGAGACGACGGCGAAGAACCAGAAGATGCCGCGCCAGCCGACGACGCCCACCATGGGGCCACCCACGACCAGACCGATGGTCGGCGCCCCGGTGGTGGCGAACTGGAACCAGCCCATGGCCGTGGCGCGGCGCTTGAGACCGTAGGCCGCCATCATCAGTGCCATGCCGTTGGGCTGCACCAGGGCCCCGCACATCCCGAACATCACCCGGAAGGTGATCAGCGACGCCGCGTTCCACGACAGGGCGCACAGCCCGGTGGTGACGACCGACCCGGCGAGGCCCACCAGGAACATCTTGCGATGGCCCTTGATGTCGCCCAGCTTGCCCCCGAGCGGGGTGAACACCGCCATGGTCAGCATCAGGCCGGTGACGATCCAGCCCAAGGTCGTCCGGCTGGTGCCGAGGTCGTTGGCGATGACCGCCAGGGAGACCGTGACGATGGTCATCAGCGAGCCGAAGCCCATCACCGCCAGCATCACGGTGAACAGCAGCTTCTTGCGGTAGCCGCTGTCCTCGTCGAACGCCGCCGCGGCTGCGGCGTCAGCTGCGGCCACATCGTCGGCCGCCGCTGCGTCCTGCGCCATCGGCTTCGTCACGGACATCCCCCTCGCTCGACCATGCTGCGACGCCGGTCCCGATACTTGACGATGTCGTCACGTTACGGGGTCGCACGTGGTGATGGCACAGGACGGTGACCGACGCCACCCCGCGACGTCGTCAGACCCGCTGGGTGGTCCTGGTCCCGAACAGCCCGGACGGCTTGAACAGCAGCACGACGAGGATCAGCACGAACGCGACGACCAGCGAGAAGTTCGACTTCATCCAGCCGAGACCGGGAAGTTCCTGCCCGTACCCGAGGACGAGACTCTGCACGGCGGCGATCACGAACGACCCGATCACGGCGCCGCCGATGCTGTCGAGCCCGCCGAGGGTGGCGGCGGCGAACGCGAAGATGACCAACTTGGCCATGAACGCCGGTTCGAGGTTCGTCTGCTTGGCGACCAGGGTCGCGCCGAGCGTGCCGAACCCCGCGGCAAGGGCCCAACCGAACTGCAAGGTCGGGCCGACCCGGATGCCGGCGAGGCGCGCCGACTCGACGCTGGAGGACACCGCACGGAACCGCAGCCCCAGCTTCGTGCGGCTCAGCAGCAGATGCAGTCCTACGACGACCACGGCGCACAGAACCAACGAACCGATGGTCTCGTAGCGGAACCTCGCACCGGCGACCGAGACGAAATCCGCCGGGCCGGCGGGGAACGGGCTGCGGAAGGCGTGGAACTCCAGGCCCCACAACCCGCCGGCGAAGGACTCCAACATGGCCGCGAGCCCGAAGGTCACCAGCACGACGGGCAGCGGGTCGGTCGGGTCGAACGGCCGGATGAGCACCCGCTCGATACCGGCCCCGGCAGCCGCCATCACCACGCAGGCCACGCCGATCCCGACCACGACCGGCAGGCCCCACCCCTCGACCACCTGCCAGCACAGGTAGGCCCCGAACATCGACAGGTTCGCCTGAACGAAGTTGATGATGCCGGTTGCCTTGAAGATGAGCACGACCCCGATCGCCGTCATCGCATAGGCCACCCCGTTGCTGAGGCTGTCGAACAGCCGCTGCAGCAACAGGCCGGGGAAGTCCTCGGTGAGGATGGGCGGCAGCAGCGCCACCACGGTGATCGCCAGCAACCCGCCGAGAACGGCGCTGCCCCGATCGATGGGCCGGCGCCGCCGAGCAGGGGGCGCAGTTGGCGCCGGCGCGGCCGGGGCGTGGCCACCGTTCACCGGCTTGGTCGTGGAGAGGGAATCCATGGCTAATAACTATATCGAACGCTCTACTATGTCAACCTTCCGAGTCCCTCCTCGCGCACCCCGAACTACGCTCGGCGCCGATGGGCCGCCGACCGACCGATGCCCGCAACCGACTCGCCGCGGCCGCCGCGGCGCTGCTCCGCGACCGGGGCTACCACGCCACCGGCGTCAAGGAGATCGCGGCGAAGGCCCGCGTCCCCATGGGGTCGCTCTACTTCCACTTCCCGGGTGGCAAGCAGGAGCTCGTGCTGTCGGCGGTGACCGAGTCGGGCTCCGGCATCGACGCCGCGATCGACCAGGCCATCAGTCTGCATCCGACGGCCCGGCACGCGGTTGCCGCATTCATCGATCACCTCGCCAACACCCTCGAGACGTCGGGATACGAGACCGGCTGTCCGCTCGCCACCACCGGGCTCGAGCTCGGCGTCGGAGACGACCCGCTGGCGGCGGCGATCTCCTCGTGGTTCCGCTCGTGGACGTCGCACCTCGCCGAGGCGTTCGCGGCCGAGGGCCGACCGGATGCGGAGCAACTCGCGACCTTCGTGCTCTCCGCCGTCGAGGGCGGCCTGCTGCTGGCCCGGGTGGCGCGCGACCTCGGGCCGCTGCGGCAGGTCGCCGCCGGCGTCGACCGGCTCCTGACCCCCACCGCCGGGGACGCCGAGCCCGGCCCCCCATCCGACGAGGCGGCGGACCGACGAGCCGACGTCCCCGCGCCGTAGCGCTTCGGCCGCGACGCCGACCGGCTGCGCCGCTCAGGCGGTGGCGACCGCGCCGGGGGCCGGGCGACGACGCTCGCCGGCCATGGTGGCGAGCACGCCGACGATCAGCAGGACGCCGAGCCCGGCGGCCGCGAGGTTGAGGTCGTGGTAGCTGCGGGCGGCGACGATGGCACCGGCGGAGATACCGGCCGTAGCCCCGAACCCGGCCATGCACAGGTCGCCGGCGCCCTGGACGCTGGCCCGCTGGCTGACGGGGAAGCTCTCGGTGAGCAGGCCGCTCGAGGCGATGATGCCGAAGCACCAGGCCAGGCCGACCACGGTGAGCCCGCCGGTGACGCCGATGAACCCGTCGCTGGGGGTCATGCCGGCCCAGATCGCGCCGGCGACGCACAGGGCACCGGCCGTGATGAGCATCGGGTAGCGGCCCACCCGGTCGGTCAACGAGCCGATGAACGGGCTGAGGGCGTACATGCCCAGAATGTGGCTGAACAACATGATGCTGATGGCGGTGTTGGTCTGACCGCCCTCCTTCATGTGCAGCGGCGTCAGCGTCATCGTGCCGACCATGGTGGCCTGGCTGATCATCATGCCCAGCACCGCCAGACGGGCCCGCGGATTGGCCAGGATGAGCTTCATCGACGCGGTGAACGGCAGTCGGCCCTCTTCCTTGGTCTGGCCGACGCCACCGGCCACCACCAGCGGGTCGGGCCGCAGCCGCCACTCGATGATGGCCGCGCCGACCAGGAACAGCAGCGCCCCGACCAGGAACGAGCCGCCGTAGTCGGGCAGTCCGAGGCGACGACCGGCCGGGTCGAACACCGACAGCGACACCAGCGAGCCGAACCCGGAGCCGATGGTGGTGGCCCACACGATCAGGCCGATGGTGCGGGCCCGGTGCTCCGGCTTGGCGAGGTCGGCCGCGGCATAGCGGGTGGCCATGTTGGTGGCGTTGCCGACGCCGATGCAGGCCACGCCGAGCGGCAGCAACGGGAAGAACCGGGTCACCGCGGCCATGACCGCCAGGAAGGCTCCGAGGGCGCCGATCAGATAGCCCAGCCGAAGCCCGGGCCTGCGGCCGGAACGGGCCATGAGCCGGGCGAGCGGGAACGAGCCGGTCGCCGCACCGATCGAAAGGCAGGCCGCCGACAGGCCGGCCAGGCTCTTGCTCCCGGTCAGGTCGTTGGCCAGCAACGCCGTCACCGAGTAGCCCGACACCAGGCCCATGCCACCGCAGATCTGGCTGCCGAGCAAGGTCCGCACGGTGCGCTTCTGGATCGCCTCGACGTCGAGCGGGGCCGTCGCGGCACTCGTCGATGAGTTCTCAACCTGCGTCATGAACAGCCCCCCGGCATGCGCCCGGCCGACGGGGCGCAGCTCCGACGGTAGCGATCCGCCCCTCCGGTGGCACGATGCTGTGGTCGAGGTCACACCCGGACCCGGAGGACCCCCACCGGACGCGGACGGGCGAGCGTCACCCGGGGCCCGCCGGGCCCGCGATCGGTGCGAGTCGGACCCGCTCGGGCGGGCCGTCCGGGACTGGCCACGGCGACGGCCCTGTACAGTTCGTTCCTCCCGCAAACCCGTGCCGTGACCAAACGTTTCGGCGCGCGGCTGCAGCGACCGAACAGGTGAGGCCCAATGGAGAAGAGAAGAGTCGCTCGGTGGTCGTTGGCGGCGGTTCTCGTTGCCTCAGTGCTCATCGCCACCGGCTGCAGTGGCACGAAAGCGGGCACCGAATGGCAAACCATGACCTTGATCCAGGCCAAGCCCGTGCTCGTCGAACTGTCCGATGGGGACGACGTTCGGGAACACGGGGAGGGGATGGCCTTCGAGGCGGAGCTCGATGATCAGGGTGGGAAGCCGGTGGCCCGGTTGTTGGGTCATCACCTCATCGTCGACACCCCGGGCGATGACGGCATCGGCGAGCCGTCGTTGGAGGAGCGCTTCGTCACCCTCTCCCTGATCTTCGAATCCGGCGATGCGATCCTCGTTCAGGGCGCCAACGTCTATCCGCCCGATCAGAGGATCCTCAAGGCCGACGCTCCGCAGTACCGCGCCATCGTCGGTGGAACAGGGGCGTACAAGGGGATTCGAGGTCAGGTGAAGACCACGAGGAATGGGGACGAGACGTACACCCATGTCCTCGAGTACACGTTGGACTGAGACGGCGGTCAACGTGCCGGACGCCTGCGCCACCCGTTCCGAGCGACGTTGCCGGGACGCGGAACGGGCGGTCACCCCGCCGCCGCAGGGTGACCGCCCGTTCCCACGGGCAGGGACTCAGAGGTCGATCTTGTACAGCTCGGCGGCGTTGTCCTGCAGGATGCGCTTCTGCACCGCCGGATCGAGGGCACCGATGGCCTCGCGCACCCGCTCCACGCTGTGGGGGTAGAGGCAGGTCGGGTGAGGGATGTCGGTCTCGAACAGGATGCGCTCGGCGCCGAGGTGCTCCACCGCCGGGGCGAGCGTGCGGCTCTCGAACCAGAAGCAGCCGTAGAACTGCCGGCGGAAGTATTCCGACGGCTTCATCGACAGGTGGCGGAGGTGCTCGGGGGCGGTCTCGCCGCACTGGTAGTCGAGGGCGTCGAGCAGGAACGGGATCCAGCCGATGCCGCTCTCGACCGACACGAACTTGAGGTTCGGGTGGCGCTCGGGCACGTCACTGACCAGCAGGTTCACCATCCAGCGCAGCTGGCCCAGGAAGATCGCGGCGCCACCGAGGCTGATCTTCACGTCACCCGGCCACGTCGAGTAGGGCACGGTGCCCGACCAGTTGATGTCGCCCTCGGACGCCCCGATGTGGAAGTTGATCGGCATCTCGAGCGCCTCGCACACCTCCCAGAACGGCCGCCACTCGGGCTGCGCGAAGTTGGGCATCCCCGAGTCGTGAGGGTTCGAGCACATCACGATGCCCTTGGCCCCGTTGCGCTGCATGCGCTCGACCTCGCTGACGCAGGCGTCGATGTCCCACCACGGCACCAGCGCCATGGGCAGGATGCGTCCACCCGAGCGGGCCTGCAGGTCGCTCATCCAGTCGTTGTAGATCTCCACGCAGGCGATGCGCAGGGCCCGGTCCTCGATGCGCAGGAAGTTCTGGTTCCCGAAACCGCCGACGTTCGGGTACACGATGCCGTGGCTGACACCCATCTGGTCCATCAACTGCAGGCGGGCATCGCAGTCGTAGGACGCCGCATGGACCATGTCGAAGTCGTGCTTGAGGAACTCGAGGCCGAGCATCTTCTCGCCGTCGGGGCGGATGGCGCTGACCGCGGAGTTCCCGGCAAGGGGGATGTCGCCGTTGACGACCCACTTCTGGCGGCCGCGGTGCTCCTTGATCTGCGGGACGAGGTCCTTGTACTTGGCCGGGGCCAGCGAGGTCCACAGGTCGGGCGGCTCGGTCCAGTGGGTGTCGGTGTCGATGATGTTGACGCCGGGAAAGATCGGGCTGACTGCGGGCATGTCGATCCACCTTTCTGAGCCTGTGGGGCATCCACGCGCCACAGGCCGTCCAAGGCACCTGACAGTACCGTCAAGTCGCGAGCCGCGCCGAGGCGGCCCGGCCCGCCATCGCAATACCAACAGGTATGGCGACGGCGGGCGGAGTGAAACGAGCCGGAAGACTCAGACCACGGCACCGGCAGCAGTTGCGGCGGGCACCTCGACCAGCCGACCGGTGGTGACGTCGTAGATGTAGCCGTAGACCGGGATGGTGCCGGGCACCAGCGGGTGGGAACGGATGCGCACCACGTCGTCGACCACGCTCTGGGCGAGATCACCGATGGTGAGCCAGCTGATGTAGCGACCCTCGGCCGAGCCGGGACCGGTGCCCACGTCGGTGAAACCGTCGGCACCGAGCGCCGCGGTCTCCAGGCTCGACGCAAGAAGGTCGCCCATCAGGGCGTCGGTGAAGAACTCCATGCCGCAGTTGGTGTGATGGATCACGAACCACTCACGGGTCCCGAGCAGCTTGTAGGAGATGACCAGCGAACGGATGGCATCGTCGCTGGCCCTGCCGCCGGCGTTGCGCACCACGTGCGCGTCGCCCTCGGCCAGGCCGGCGTACTTCGCCGGGTCGAGCCGGGCGTCCATACAGGTGAGAATGGCGAAGCGGCGGGCCGGGGGCATGGCCAGCCCGCCCTTGTCGCCGAAGCTCGCGGCATAGGTCTCGTTGGCCGAGAGGACTTCCTGCAGAACGGACATCGGGCGTCTCCCCAGGTCTCCGCCACGGCCCGGTTGGCCGCGGACGAACTCGAACGCGTCCAACCTACCGATCCGACCCATAATTGTCGACTTTTATGATCGGATTTATCTTCTTTACATCGCCGCTCCTGGAACCACAGCCACCCGAGCGGCCGAGCGCGTTCAGATCGGCGGCAGGGGGCGCACCCGGCGGGCGTTGCGTGCCGGACGACGACGGGGCGAACGAGCAACCGCCTCGCACAGCACCGCCCGGGTGTCGGCGGGGTCGATCACGTCGTCGATCCCGAACCCGTCGGCGGCGCGCAACGCCCCCGCCCGGGACATGAAGTCGTCGATGATCTCGCTGCGCCGGGCCGCCGGGTCCTCGGCCGCGCCGTACTCATGACGGAACAGCACGTCGATCGCCCCTTCGATCGACATGGCCGAGATCTGCGCCTGCGGCCAGGCCACCGCCAGCTCGGCCTGGTGGGACCGGCCACCGGCCATCGCGTAGTAGGCCAGCCCGTAGCCCTTGCGCAGGATGACGGAGTACCGCGGCACCGTGGCGGCACCGAGCTCCCACAGGAACCGGGCCGACCAGCGCACCAGGTTCGACTCCTCGGCGCCCATGCCCACCAGGAAGCCGGGGGTGTCCATCAGGTACACCAACGGGATGCCGTAGGCATCGCACATGGCGATGAACCGCGACCCCTTGCGGCACGCCCCGGCGTCGAGGATGCCGGCGAGGTGACCGGCCTGGTTGGCCACGATGCCCACCGGGCGGCCACCGAGGCGGGCCAGGGCGGTGACGATGTTGCGGGCGTTGGTCGGGCGCAGCTCGAACACCGAACCACGGTCGGCCACGGCCTCCACCACCTTGCGCACGTCGTAGCCACGGCGCAGGTTGGCCGGCACCAGCTCCCGCAGCTCGGGGCAGGAACGGTCGACGGGGTCCTCGCAGGGCTGCACCGGCAGCTCGGCGGCGGCGCTCGAGGGCAGGTACGACAGGAAGCGGCGGGCCGCGGCGACCGTGGCGGCATCGTCGGCGACGGCGAGCTCCACCGCCCCGTTGCGATCGGCCTGCAGCTCGGCGGAGCCCATGTCCTCGGCGGTGAGGTCCTCCCCCACGCCTGCCTTGACCAGGCGGGGCCCGGCCATACCGATCGTCGAACCGCCGCGCACCATGATCGTGCAGTCCGACAGCGCCGCCAGGTTGGCCGGCCCGGCGAAGCCGACCCCGGGCACGATGGTCACCGTCGGCACCCAGCCCGACAGCCGTTCGATGCCGTCGAGCCAGCTGCCGATGCGCCACATGCCACCCACCGCGAAGCTGCGGGCGTCGAGGCCGTCCTGGATGCGGTGGCCGCCGCCCTCGACGATCATCACCAGCGGGTACCCGCCGTCGTTGGCGAGGTCCATCATCCGGGTCATCTTGTGGCTGCCCACCACGCCCATCGAGCCGCCGGCGATCGACCCGTCGGTGGCCAGCACCGCAACCGGCCGCCCGTCGATCCGGGCCGTACCGCAGACGATGCCGTCGGCCGGCGCGTGCATGCCGGCGTTGAAGGGGTTGTCCCGGGTCGGACCGGCCAACCCGCCCATCTCCCGGAACGTGCCCTCGTCGACCAGCGCCAGGATGCGGTCGCGGCAGGTCATACGGCCGGCATCGTGGCTGCGGCGCGTGGCCTCGGCCCGGGCTTCGTCGGTGGTGAGCGCCCGGGCGGCGTCGACCTCGGCGAGCAACCGGTCCATCTCGGCGGCTCCGGTGGTCGTACGGGGGTCGTTGGCGGAGGCGGGCATCATCTCTCCCTGGAGGTCGAACGGTGCGCCGACCCTACGACGCCGCTCACCCCGGCAGCCATGCCCGGCCGCGGTGGACCGGCGGCCCGCAGCACGTACCATCGGGTCTGCGGCGCGCCACCGCCCCGCCCCTGACGACAAGAAGGTTCCCGTGGCCACCATCGCCCTGACCGAGAGCACCTTTCAGCAGACCATCGAGGACAACGACATCGTCCTGGTGGACTGGTGGGCGTCATGGTGCGGACCGTGCCGCACGTTCGGCCCGATCTTCGAGGCCTCCTCCGACCAGCACGAGGACATCGTGTTCGGCAAGATCGACACCGAGGCCGAGCAGGGCCTCGCCGCCGCTGCGCAGATCCAGTCGATCCCGATGCTGATGATCTTCCGCGAGGGCATCCTGCTGTTCGCCCAGCCCGGTGCCCTGCCCGGCGAGGCGCTCGAGGACCTCATCGGCCAGGTCCGGGCCCTCGACATGGACGAGGTGCGGGCCTCGGTCACCCACGAGCACGGGCCGGGCTGCGACCACGACCACTGATTGCGACCGTTCCCGATCTCGTTGCCGACCACGGCGGCGCGGCGGGCGCGATCAGCGCCCCCGCACCGACCCGGTCACGGCCGGGCCAACCCCAGGTGGTCGCGCAGGGTCGTGCCCTCGTAGGCGGTGCGGAACAGCCCACGCCGCTGCAGCTCGGGGACCAACAGCCGGGTCACCGTCTCGAACGTGCCGGGCAGGCTGGTGGCGGCGACCACGAACCCGTCGCAGGCCCCGGCGTCGAACCACTCCTGCATCTGGTCCGCGACCTGCGACGCGGTACCCACGAAACGCGGTGACTGCCGCAACGTGGCCCGGTGCCCGGCGAGGTCGCGCAGGGTGACCTGCTTGCCGCCCATGTACTGGCGCACCGTCTCCACATAGCCGTGCATCCCCGTCGCCGAGTCGAGGAACGCATCGGGGATCGGATCGTCGATCTCGAAGCCGGCGAAGTCGAGGTTGGTCGCCTCCGACAGCAGCACCAGCGAGGCGATCGGCTCCACCAGGTCGAGCAGGTACTGCTCCTCGGCCCGGGCCGCCTCCTCGGTCTCGGCCACGATCAGGTACACCAGCGGCAGGATGGCGACCTGGCCGGGGTCGCGGCCCGCGGCGGCGATCATGGCCTTCTGCTGGCGGTAGTTGGCCACGGCCCGGTCGAGTTCGGGGGTGTTGGTGAACACCACGTCGGCCCACCGGGCGGCGAACTCGTGACCACGGCCGGACGAGCCGGCCTGGATCATCACCGGGCGGCCCTGCGGTCCCCGCGGCACGGTGAGCGGGCCACGCACGTCGTAGTAGCGGCCGTGGTAGTTCAGCTCGTGGACCTTGTCGGGGTCGGCGAAGACACGGTTGGCCTGGTCCCAGCGCACCGCGCCGTCCTCCCAGCTGTCCCACAGGCCGGTGACCGCCTCGAGGAACTCGTCGGCCTGGTCGTAGCGCTCGTCGTGACCGAGATGGCTCTGCACGCCGAAGTTCTGAGCCTCGGCGTCGTTGACCGAGGTCACCACGTTCCACGCGGCCCGACCGGCGGAGAGGTGGTCCAGCGTGGCGAACAGCCGGGCCACGTGGAACGGCGCGAAGTACGTCGTGGAGTAGGTGGCGCCGAGGCCGATATGCGTGGTGGCCGCGGCGATCATGGCCAGCGACAGGCCCACGTCGAGCTTCACGCAGCGGGCCCCCGAGCGCACCGTCTCGGCCACCGAGTCGCCGTAGATGCCGGGCATGGCCAGCCGGTCGTCGAAGAACAGCATGTCGAAACAGCCCTGCTCGAGGACCTGGCCGATGTGCTGGTAGTAGCCGGCGGTGAGGAAGTCGGGGCTGCTGTCGGGGTGCAGCCAGGACCCGGCGTACACGCTGACGTTGCTCGCCTGCATGAACCCCACCAGCTTCATCTGACGGGCGACGTCGTCGGCCATGGTTCCACTCCCGGATCGGCTGGGAGCCGGCAGCCGCCGACTCCGCTCCACGCCCGGACCCTAGACCGTCCGTCACCGGCATCGCCCCCGCCGGCGGTGCCCGCACCGGGAGGATGGCACCCACCTCGCACCGGGGGCGTAGCCTGGCCGTATCACCCGACCGGTACCCCGGAGGCCCGCCGTGCACCGCGACATCCCGCTGTCCGTCCTGGATCTGGCCACCGTCAGCGACGGGCTCACCAGCGCGCAGGCCCTCGCCGACACCACCACCTACGCCCGCCGGGCCGACGAGCTGGGCTACCGGCGGTTCTGGGTGGCGGAGCACCACAACATGCCGACGGTGGCCTCCACCAATCCCCCGGTGCTCATGGCGCACCTCGCCGCGGTCACCGAACGCATCAAGCTCGGATCGGGCGGGGTGATGCTGCCCAACCACGCCCCCCTGGTGGTCGCCGAGCAGTTCGCCATGCTCGAGGCGCTGCACCCCGGCCGGATCGACCTCGGCATCGGTCGGGCCCCCGGCACCGACGGCGCGACCGCAGCGGCGCTTCGCCGCTCCCCCGACGCCCTCGGGGCCGAGGACTTCCCCCAGAACCTGATCGACGTGATGGGCCTGCTCGGCGACGAACGGGCCGAACGCGGCCTGTGGAACCGCTTCTCGGCCACCCCACTCGCCACCAGCAGCCCCGAGATCGTGCTGCTCGGATCGAGCGGGTTCAGCGCACAGCTGGCGGGGATGCTGGGCCTGCCCTTCGCCTTCGCCCACCACTTCGACATGGGTGGCACCACCTCCGCGGTGCAGATCTACCAGCGGCACTTCCAGCCCTCTGCAGTGCTCGATCGGCCCTACACCATCGTCAGCGCCAGCGTGTTGGCCGCCGAGGACCACGACCATGCCCAGTGGCTGGCCAACCCCGGTCAGTTGCGCCGCTACGGCATGCGCACCGGCCGGCTGTTCCCGCTGTACCGGCCGCAGGATGCGGCCCGTCACCCCGAGATCGACGCCGCCAACGGCGTGCCGAGCTACCGCATCGTCGGCACCCCCGACGAGGTCGTCGACGGCCTGCGCCAGCTCGCCGCGGCCACCGACGCTGCCGAGCTGATGCTGCACACCGCCACCTACGACGTGGCCGACCGGGTCCGCAGCCTGGAGCTGATCGCCGCCCACTGGCCAGCCCTGGCCGGCGCCACGAGCTGATCTCCCGGACGACCCGGACCTGCCGGCCCTGTCGCGGTGCCCCGGACCGGCTGCGACGGACGGCCCGGTCGATCCCCGCAAGGGTCGGGTCCGGTCATGGCAAACTGGGCCCATGAACTCGGCAACGGCCCCCCAGATGGTGCAGCTCGACCGCGAGGGCGAGGTGTTCGTCCTGACCCTGTGCCACGGCGACAACCGTTGGAACACCACGCTGGTCGAGCAGATCAACCGGGCGCTCGACGAGGTGGAACGCTCCGAGGGCCCCGCTGCGCTGGTCACCGCGTCGGCCGATCCGAAGTTCTTCTCCAACGGGCTCGACCTCGACTGGCTGGCCAGCCGCGGCGAGCACCCCGGCGGCGACCGGCGGGTCTTCGCCGAGGTGGCCATGGCGCTGTTCGCCCGGGTGATGACCCTTCCGATGCCGACGGTGTGCGCGGTCAACGGCCACGGCTTCGGGGCCGGGTTCATGATCGCCCTGTGCCACGACGTGCGCATCATGCGGGCCGACCGTGGCTTCCTCTGCGCCAACGAGATCGAGCTGGGCATGGCCATCCCCGAGCCGGAGCTGGCGCTGTTCCGCCACAAGCTGTCGATGACGGCGTTCCACCAGACGGTGATCCTGGCCAAGCGTTGGGGAGGGCAGGAAGCGCTCGATGCCGGGGTCGTGCAGCAACTCGCCGACGCCGACGCCGTACGTACCACCGCCGTGCAGACCGCCGCGGAGCTCGCCCGCCTGGCCCGCCACCGCGACGTGATGGGCTGGATGAAGGAACGCCTCTACGGCGACCAGGCCGCCATCAACCGGCCCGAGGGCCCGGCCCACATGCTGCGCAACCTCCACGACTACGCCGAGGGACCCAACCACCTGCGCGGCTGAGCGCCCTCAGGCCGGCTTGCGCCACACCTCCACGAGGTTGTCCTGGCTGAAGGCGTAGCCGCCCTCGACCGGTCGACCCCGGGCGAAGAACCGTTCGGCGAACTCGACGCGATGGCGCTCGAACGCCGCGGCGCGTCCGGCGTCGGCGCCGACCACCCGGGCCTGCATCGACGCCGGGCCGGCATGGACCATCTCGCTGCGGTAGGCGGTGCGGGTCACCAGCTCGAGGCCTGCGTCAGCGGCCCGCGTCAGGGCCTGCTGGGCCAGGGCGCGGACCTCCGTCTCGTCGTCGATGAGGCGGACCACCTCGAACGCCGGCCCGGCGGCCACCGGTTCGACCACGTAGAGCAGACCACCGGGCCGCAACACCCGAGCCGCCTCGGCCAGCGCGGCATCGAGACAATCGGCCGGGACATGGTGCAACGCGTAGGAATACACCACCGCGTCGAGCTCGCCGTCACCGAAGGGCAGCTCCTGGCCGACCCCCTCGACATACCGGTCGGCATGGTCAGGATCGGCGAGGCGGGCGGCCCGCAACGGCTCGGCGCCACACTCCACCCCGGTCACCTCGGCGCCACGCGATCGCAGCGCCCTGCTCAAGGCCCCGCTGCCGCAGCCCACGTCGGCGACCCGCGCCCCCGTCAGCGGGACGTGGGCGGCGAGCACCTCGTCGTGGGTTCTGGGCGCCTGCGCGGTCGGTCGGTCCACGGCCGCAGGCTACCGGCGACGCGAACGCCGCTCGTCGGTCTTCCCACCGTCCGCCGCCGCGGCGAGGGCCACCTCGTGGCGGTAGGCGCAACGCACGGCGAGCGCCTCGCGCAACTCGGTCACCACGTCGTCACGGAACTCGTGACGATAGGTGTCGTCGGTGACCAGCACCACCGTGAAGTAGAAGCCGGTGAAGGTGGCCAGGAAGCCGGCGACCTGGAACAACTGGGTGCTCACGATCAGGTCACGGCCACCCCAGGCAAGGCTGAACCACACGTCGACGTGGTCCTGATGGGTCCAGTTGGCGATGGTCGCCGCCGGTAGGGCGAAGAAGCCGAACAGCGACAGGAACAGCCCCATGGTCAGCGCCACCAAGGTGATCTGCACCCCCTGGGTGAACAACGAGACCAGCGCCAGGTTCACCCACTGCCGACGCGACAGCTCTGCCGGCGGCGGCACTCCCTCCTCCGGCAGGACGCAGGCCTCCGCCGGGGTACCCGCCAGCAGCCCGCGCACCTCGTCCCAGGTGTCGAACTGGCCGACCATCCCGATCTCCGACGGCAGCCGGCTGGCCAGGAACGCCACCCCGGCCACCACGAACAGGCCGACCACCAACGGGTAGACCGCGACCGGCAGCGTGCCCGCCATCTCCCACACCTCGGCGCTGAGGAACGAGAAGGTCACGATCAGCAGCAGCAACGGCAACGCCCGCGCCACCAGCCCACCGAGCGCGGCGAGCAGGCCCACCAGACGCACACAGGCCCACCGCAACAACGGCAGCAGGGCGTAGCTCGTCGCCACGTAGATGACCCCGAGCACCGTCAGTCCCACGGAGGTGGCCTGCAGCGCGTCGCCCCACTGCTGGCCGAACACCAGCGACGGCAGCGCCGGACCGAGCACGAACACCGCCAGCTCGGACCGCCCGACCCGCTGCGGACGCTCGAGCAGCGGGTGGCGGCGGATCAGGTTGGCCACCGCCCAGGCCACCACCAGCATCGCCAGGATGCCGAAGGCGACGACGACGTTGCGCCAGGCCGACCAGCGGTAGATGTCCAGCGCCGTCAGCCCACCGAGCACGTAGGCGACGATCAACGCCGGGATCGACCGGGTGAAGATGTCGCGCCCGGCGCTGTAGTCGTCGATGAAGTGCGGGACCCCTCGCCGGACGAACCATCGTTCGATGTCGGCGCGCCGGACCACCACGGTGCGGCCGAGCTCGACGATGCCGGTCGGTTCAGGGACGCCGGTCGGTTCAGGGACGCCGGTCGGTTCGGTGGGCATCGAGATGCGGGGCCCGCTCAGACCGGGAAGGTCAGCGGCCGGCCGAGCCGGGTGAACAGGTCCTGCAACATGCGCAGGGTCATGCCCCAGATCACCCGGTCACCCTCGATGGCGATGCCGGGGAAGATCTCCTGCTCGCGCAGCGGGTAGGGGTACGCCACCGCGCGGCTGGGGTCGGCGAGCTCCGCCAACGGGATCCACAGGGTGTCGGCCACCTCGTAGTTGGGTTGCAGCTCGGGCCGCGGTCCGTGCAACCAGTATCCGAACGCCGAGACCGTGATGGGCCGGGCGCCACCGTGCAGATCGGCCAGCCGGCCGAGCCGTTCCGCCGGGCCGAGATCGAGCGAGATCTCCTCGCGGGTCTCGCGCTCGGCGGTGGCCATGGCGTGCTCGTCGGTGGGGTCGACCCGGCCACCGGGCAGCGCCATGTGCCCCGACCACGGGTCGCCCTCGCGGCGGGCCCGCTCGATGAACAGCAGCTCCGAACCACGCTCACCCTCCCGGAACACCGCGGCGACCGCGGCCCGCGCCCCGGGAGGGACCGGGACCGGGACCCGGTGGTCGTCGAAGATCTCTCGCAGGACGTGCAGCTCCACCAGGGTCGATCGTACCGAGCCGGGGGTGATCGCACCGGCACGGCGCGACCCGGCACCGGTCGCCGTTCACCGGCCGCGACGACGCATCGGACCCCACAAGATGGCAGACTTGACACTGTTGTCGATTTCTCGAGGGGGCCCACCGACATGGCTGCACACAGCGACGCCGACCTGATCATCCGCAACGGGACCGTGGTGGACGGCACGGGGGCCCCGGCCCGCCGGGCCGACGTGGCGATAAAGGGTGACCGCATCGTCGCCGTGGAGCCGGCCATCAGCGGCCGGGCCACCCGTGAGATCGACGCCACCGACCGCCTGGTCACCCCCGGCTTCGTCGATGTGCACACCCACCTCGACGCGCAGCTGGCCTGGGACCCGATGCCGACCTCCTCGTGCTGGCACGGCATCACCAGCGCCGTGCTCGGCAACTGCGGGGTCACCTTCGCCCCGGTCGGCCCGGACCAGAAGGAGTTCCTGGCCGAGATGATGGAGTCGGTCGAGGACATCCCCCGCGACGCCATCCTCGGCGGCCTGCCCTGGGACTGGACCACCTACGGCGACTACCTCGGCTGGCTCGACCGCATCGACAAGGGCATCAACGTCGGTGGCCTGGTGGGGCACTGCGCCCTGCGGGTGGCGGCCATGGGTGATCGGGCCATGACCGAAGGCTCCGGAACCGCCGAGGACATCGCCAGGATGGCGGCCATGGCCGAGGAGGCCATGCGCTCCGGTGCGTTGGGCATCTCCACCAGCCGCACGCTCGGCCACAAGGTGCCCGACGGCCGCCCGGTGCCCGGCACCTGGGCCGAGGCCGACGAGCTGCTGGCCTTCGGCGACGTGCTCGGCAAGGTCGGCCACGGCCTGTTCGAAGGGGCCATGCGGCTCGGCGAGCGCGACGACGAGGCGCTGACCAAGACCCGCCACGAGATCAACATGTTGGGCGAGATCAGCCGCCGTTCCGGACGGCCGGTCAGCTACGGCCTGGTGCAGTCGGACCGCCGGCCCGACCTCTACAGCAAGGTCATCGAGTTCAACCTCGAGGAGAACGCCAACGGCGCCCTGCTGCGGCCCCAGACCACCGCCCGCGGCATCGGCATGATCTACAACTTGTTCAACCGCACCCCGTGGGACCGCACCCCGGCCTGGCGCGAGATGCGCAAGTTCTCCCGCGAGCAGCGCATGGCCGCCCTGCGCGACCCCGACCACCGGGCCCGCCTCGTGGCCGAGGGCGACGCCGCCAAGCTGGTCATGACCTACGAGCAGCTCTTCGTGCTGCCCGAGGGTGACGCCCGTTACGACTGCAAGCGCGAGGATTCCCTCGCTGCGCACGCCGCCCGCCGCGGGGTGCGCCCGGTCGAGGCGTTCATCGACCTGTGCCTCGAGCGCAACGGGTTCGTGAACGTCAACTATCCGATCCTCAACCACCAGCTCAGCGCGGTGGAGGAGATGCTCGACATGGACCTGATCACCCTGGGCCTCGCCGACGCAGGCGCCCATGTGGGCCAGATCATGGACACCAGCCAGCCGACCTTCCTGCTCACCTACTGGGTGCGCGAGCGCCAGCGCTGGACCCTCGAGCAGGCCATCCGCCGGCTCACCTCCGACACCGCCGACCTGTTCGGCTTCACCGGTCGTGGCCGTCTGGCGGCCGGCAACTACGCCGACATCAACGTGATCGACTTCGAGAACCTGTCGCTGCCCCAGCCCGAGTACGTCAACGACCTGCCCAACGGCGCCGGCCGCTACATCCAGGGCTCGAGCGGGTACGACTACACGCTGGTCAACGGCGAGGTGTTCATGGACCACGGGCAGCACGCCGGGGCCCTCCCCGGTCGCCTGGTGCGTTCCGGCCGCTGAGCGGCCGACCCGGCATGGCGGTGGCACGCGCCCGGCAGATGTGGGAGCTGACCGAGCGCCTGCACGCCTGCTTCTACCTCGCTCCCGAACCCCGTCGCACTGCGGCGGAAGCCGGGTTGAAGGGGTTCTGGATGACCTACTTCGCCAGCCGGGCGGCGCCGATGGGCGCCGTCCGGCCCGAGGTGGTCACCGCCACGTTCTTCTATTTCGCACCGTCGCGGGTGGCGCGTGCCATCCCCGACGCCTGGGCGCTGTGCCCACCGGAGCGGGCCCTCGCCGCCCGCTACGCCGGGGTCGACGAGGTGCTGCGACGCCTCTACGGCGCCGACATCGACGACCCGGCGTTCGGTCGGGCGGCGGAGCTGCTGCGCCGGGCGTTCGACGGTGCGTCCACCCTCGGCCGGCCGCTCTACGCCGGCTGGGCCGCGCTGCCCTGGCCCGAACAGCCGCACCTGGCCCTGTGGCACGGCTGCACCCTGGCCCGCGAGCACCGCTCCGGTGCGCACCTGCTGGCGCTGGCCGAAACCGGGCTCGACGGATGCGAATCGGTCGTGTCCCATGTCGCGGCCGACCAGGCCCCCCACGACTGGATCGAGGGCGAGGCCGGATGGACCGCCGAGGAGGCCGCCGCCGCCCGGGCCCGTCTGACCGCACGGGGCTGGCTCGACGGCAACGGTTCGATCACGGCGACCGGGCTGGCCGGTCGGGCCGCCGTCGAGGCAACGACCGACCGGCTCGACGACGGACCGTGGGCACGGCTCGGCGAGGACGCCCGGGCCGAGTTGATGGCCCTGCTCGGCCCGTTGGTCGACCGGTTGCCGCCCGATGACCAGCTCGACTGGCGCGACCACTACGGACCGAACCCGGCCCCGGCGACCGCCTGAACAGGCGGGCCGGGTTCGGGTGGGGTCAGCGGCGGCGCGAGGTGATGACCCGGTGTTTGACCCGCCAGCCCTCGGGGGTCTGCACCACGTCGTCGTAGTAGGAAGCCGTGCCCATCTTGCCGCCCGACAACATCGCCACGATGCGGAAGTACAACTTCACCCCCGCATCGGTCTCGTCGACGTAGATGTTGGTCATCAGGTGGGTCTTGGGGTGGGTGGCCCCGGTGTCCATGTACTGCTGGATGGCGCTGAGACCGTGCAGTGCCGGCCCACCGAGATCGGTGAGGTCGAACACCGCGTCCTCGGTGAAGATCCGGGCCAGGCGGGGCCAGTCCCGGTCGTCGATGGCGTCGCCGTAGCGGCCGGGCAGTTCGTGCAGTTCGAGACGGTCGGCAGGTTGCATGACGCGGCACACTACGGCGCACGGAACGCCGACGCGCCAGTGACCGGGGTCACCTACGATGCCGCCCATGCCGAACGGTCTGCTCGACGGGGTCAAGGTCATCGACTTCACCCAGGCGCTGTCGGGGCCGACCCTGACCCGCTACCTGGCCGAACTCGGGGCCGACGTGGTCAAGGTCGAGGTCCCACCGCACGGCGACATCACCCGGCTCTCCCAGACCGTTCGTGACGGCCGCAGCGGCTACTACGTGTCGGTCAACCGGGCCAAGCGATCCCTCTGCGTCGACATCAAGGACCCGCGGGGCCGGCAGTTGGTGCTCGATCTGATCGACGGGGCCGACGTGCTGGCGGAGAACTTCCGGCCCGGCACCATCGACCGGCTGGGGTTCGGCTGGGACGTGGTCCACGCCCGGAACCCGCGGCTGATCATGTGCTCGATCTCCGCCTTCGGCCAGGACGGGCCGCTGGCCCAGCACGGTGGCTACGACGGCGTGGCCCAGGCCTATGCCGGGGTGACCTCGATGAACGGGGAGGCCGGCGGGGCCCCCATCGTGGCCGGCGCGGCGATGGGTGACGTGCTCACCGGCGTGAACGCCGTGGCCGCGGTGCTCGGCGCGCTGTACCACCGCGAGCGCAGCGGCGCGGGCCAGCACGTGGCCGTGTCGTTGCTCGAGGCGTACCTGCAGGCGCATGACAGCTCGATCCAGAGCTACTCGCTCAGCGACGGCAAGGTGGTCCAGACCCGTTCCGGACGCTTCCATCCGATGGCCTGCCCCTACGGGATCTTCACCGCCCGTGACGGGTACCTGTTCATCTGCGCCGCCGCCGACCGCCACTGGCGCGACCTCTGCGCGGCCATGGACCGGCCCGACCTGGCGTCGGACCATCCCTGGGCGGTGCGGGCCACCCGCGAGCAGGAGAAGGCCGCCGTCAACGCCTTCCTCGACGCCTGGCTGTCGTCGTTGCCCTCCCGCGACGAGGCCCTGGCCCGGCTGCAGCGCCACGGCGTGCCGGTGGGGCCGGTGCACAGCATCGACGAGGTGGTGCACCACCCCGACCTGCGGGCCATAGGCGCCATCCGCCGGGCCTCGGACCCGGTGTTCGGCCACCTCGACGTGCCCGGCTTCCCGCTGCACTTCTCGGAGCTCGACGCCGCGAACCCGGCCGGACCCGACGGTGACGACTCGCCGGAGGCCGCCTTCCTCGGCGAGCACAACGAGGAGATCGCCGTCGGACGCGCCGGGATGAGCCCAGAGCGCTACGCCGAGCTCGTCGCCGACGGCGTACTGCGGGCCGAACCGGTCAGCCCCCGCCCGTCCCGCCAGCGCTGACCGCCGGCGTCGCCAGCAACGTCGACAACACCGCGTCGAGTTCGGCTCGGGCGGCGAGCGCATCGGAGACGCCGCCCGGTCGACGCCAGGCCACATGGCCGTCGGGCCGCACCAGCACGGCCCCGGCGTCGCCGATGCCGTAGAGCGACGCCAGGTCCCGATCCTCGGCGGGATCTGCCAGCAGATCGGCACCGAGCCGGTAGGCCACCACGACCGGCGAACCGAGCGCCGAGGCACCGTCGACCCACGCCGCGCCGGCGGGCCCGGCGATCAGCACGAAGGTGGCGTCGAACAGATCGAGGATCGAGCACGACCGGCCGTCCCGGCGCACCGTCAGGTGCGGGGCCCGGTGCCCCGGACAGGCACAGGGGGCGTACTGGCCGATGGGATCCTCCACCGTGGGCGGCGCCGTACCGTCGGGTATGACAGCGCCCTCGTCGTAGTGCAACCCCAGATCCATCCCCAGCCAGTTGCCGTACTGGGCCGAGTCGGCCACCGCAGCGGCGGCTTCCTCCGGCTTGCCGCTCTCCATCAGCCGGCGGATCTTGCCGACCTTTCGGGTGTTCTCGAAGGATCGATCGGCGTTGTACCGGGCCACCGGCCGGCGCTCCGTGTCGTAGGTGTCGAGCAGCGCGTCATCGGCCCAACCCCGCTCGACGAACGCCAGCTTCCAGGCCAGGTTGTGGGTGTCCTGCACCCCGGTGTTCATGCCGAAGCCACCCGAGGGCGGCAGCTGGTGGGCGGCGTCACCGGCCAGGAACACCCGTCCCACCCGCATCGACTCGGCCACCGTGCAGCTCATTGTCCACGGGATGACATCCATCACCTCGAGGCCGATCTCGTCGATCACCGCCGGGTCGGTGGCTCCGATCGAGCGCAGGATCCACGCCGCGGCCGTTTCCCGGTCGAAGTCCTCGGGACGGTGCTCCCGGGGGTCGTAGCCCAACTGGCACAGCCAACGGTCCTGCAGGTCGATCTTCTGGAAGACGTTCCGGTCGGGCCCCGTCGTCCAGTACAACGTGGCCGGGCGGTGCTCGGTGAAGCGGGCCAGATTGGCCCGGAACTGGCAGTTCACCAGGGTCGCGAGGTCGTGGCCGCCCTCCATGGCGATGTCGAGGCTGCGTCGCACCGGCGACGCTGCGCCGTCGGCGGCAACCACCCACCGGGCCCGCAGCTCGCGCTGCGCACCGTCCGAGGTCCGGCGGGTCTGCACCGTCACCCCGGTGCGATCGGCATCCAGGGCCACGAACTCCTCGGCCCAGCGGATGTCGATGCCATCGAGACGCTCGACGTAGCGCAGCAGGACGGGCTCGATCTGGTCCTGGGAGGACAGCAGCCACGGCGCCGGCGACAACACCTCGCCCTCGACCACCGGCTGGATGTTCAGCGTGGTACGGCCGATCTCCCGCCCGGCCAGGGTGTCGCAGTAGACGAACCGCTCACCCCATGCGGGCGGCAGGCACACCGCCTCGAGCTCGTCCTGGATGCCCCACTGGCGGAACACCTCCACCGTGCGCACGTTGATCGACCGGGCACGCGGGTGGGGGTTGACCTGGCCGCGGCGTTCGACGACCACCGCCGGGACGCCGTAACGACCGAGCAGGCCCGCCATCGACAAACCGACCGGTCCGGCCCCCACGATGACCACGGCGGTCTGCTCGATGTCCACGTCGTCTCCCCCTGTAGCGCTCGGCCCGACGGTACCGCGCCTGCGCCCCACGCCGCCGAGGCCGCAGCGGGTTGCGCAGCGGGCGATCCGCAGGTTGTTTGTAGCGAAGTGGTCGGCAGTACCCCGGCGCCGATCGCCCTGCACGCTCGAACATGCAGGTCAGAGCGTCGTGCCGGTTGCGGTCACCGTGACGGTCGAACCATTTCGCTACAAACCAGCCGGACGGGGACCGCACGCCGCGCCCGAACCGAGGTTGGCCGGCGACGCCCCCCTTTCGGACCGGGTACGGATCGACGTCGGAACGATTCGGCGGCGATTCGGTGGCCGAACGAATCGGCGGCGATTCGACACCGGAACGAATCGGCGGCGATTCGGCGGCGCGCTCAGCGCAGGCGGGCCGCCCCCTCGGCGGCAAGGGCGTCGATGCGGGCACGGTCCCATCCGAGCTCGGCGAGGACCTCGGCGGTGTGCTCGCCGGGGTTGGGCGCGTGACGTCGCAGAGCGGTGTCCATCGTGTCGTAACGCACCGAATCCCGTACCTGACGGTATGGACCTTCGGTGGGATGGTCGGCCACGGGCAGCAGGTCGACGGCGACGAGGTGCGGGTCCTCGTGGGCGTGAGCCAGGTCCATCACCGACGAGGCCGGGATCGAGTGGGCCTCACAGAACGCCAGCCACTCGGCCACGGTGTGGCTCGGGGCCTGTTCCTCCACGAACCCGTAGAGCTCGCCGCTGTTGGCGATCCGGTCGGCATGGCGGGCGAAGCGGGGATCGTCGGCGAGCTCCGGCCGGCCGACGAAGCGGAAGAAGTCCCGCCAGTTGGCATCGGTGTAGGGCAGCAGGCAGGCCCATCCGTCGGCACAGCGGTACGGCCGGCGGTACGGGTTCATGGCCCGCACGTATCCGACATCGCCCAACGGGGGTTCGAAGATGGCCCCGCCGTGGTGCTCCGCCAGGTTGAACGCCACCATGGTCTCGAACATCGGCACCTCGATGGTCTGGCCCTGCCCGGTGCGTTCCCGGAAGAACAGTGCCGCCATCACCGCCTGCACGACATGCAGCGCGCACACCTTGTCCGCCACCACCGCAGGCGAGAAGCCCGGGCGGCCGCTGACCCGTCCGATCAGGTCGGCGTAGCCCGACGCGGCCTGGATGGCATCGTCGTAGGCCGCCCGCCCGCCGTAGGGCCCGGCGGATCCGAACCCGTTGGCCACGCAATGGATGAGGCCGGGATGGCGGCTGCGCAAGGTCGTGGCGTCGAGGCCGAGCCGTTCCAGCGCCGAGGAACGCATGTTGCTCAGCAGCACATCGGCCGAGGCCACCAGCTCGCGGGCGGCTGCAGCCCCCGCAGGGTGCTTGAGGTCGAGGGCGACGCTGCGCTTGTTGCGGTGCAGGTTCAGGCTGAACCAGTTCATCCCCGCGTGGCGCAACGGCGGGGTACTGAGGAACGCCTCACCCTCGACCGACTCGAGGCGGATCACGTCGGCCCCGTGGTCCGCCAGCATCCGGGCGGCGAGCGGCCCCATGAGCACGGTGGTCAGGTCGACGACCCGGATGCCGTCGAAGGCGCCGGTGATCGCCCCCGACGGCGAGCCGGCCTCGCTCCCGGACGCAGCATGATCGGACGCAGCATGATCGGACGCAGCATGATCGGACGCAGTCACGCCGGGGAGTCTTCCACGCCCGGCGCGAACCACCGGTCCCGGACCGGTGGCAAGGGTCCCGTACCGGCGCCGGTCCGACGCAGCAACAGGGTTCGGTCGCTCCAGCTAGGGTCCGGCGCGATGGAACCGCTCACGATCGTCGACCCGGACCTGCCCATCATCGACGCCCACCACCACCTGTGGCTCGAGGGCGGGCACGGCGGACAGCGGGCCTACACCGTCGAGGAACTGCACCGTGACCTCGCGACCGGCCATGACATCCGGGCCACCGTGTTCGTGGAGTGCCACTCGTGCTACCGCAGCGACGGACCCGCCGAGTTCCGCCCGGTCGGGGAGATCGAGTTCGTGGCGGCCCAGGCAGCCGAGGCCCGGCGGCGCGGCGGCCCGCCGATCGCTGCCATCGTGGGTCATGCCGACCTCAGCCTCGGCAACGCCGTCGAGCGGGTGCTCGAGGCGCACGAGGCCGCCGGCGGCGGGCTGTTCCGTGGGGTCCGCCACACCACCGCCCACGACCCGTCCCCGATGAACAACAGCGCCGGCCGGGCCGGCCTGATGGCGGAACCGTCCTTCCGCGACGGGGTACGCACGCTGGGCCGTAGGGGCCACAGCTACGACGCCTTCTTCTTCCACCCGCAGCTGCCGGAGGCCGTCGCCCTGGCCCGGGCCTGCCCGGAGGTCACCATCGTGGCCAACCACTTCGGCACGCCCATCGCCGGTGGCCCCTACCGGGGCCGGGCCACCGAGACCCGGGCGTTCTGGCGGGAGCAGATCGCCGAGCTGGCCCGCTGCTCGAACGTGGTCATGAAGCTCGGCGCGATCACCCGACCGTTGTCGGGCGACCGCTGGGACCGCAACCCGACCACCGCCACCGCCGCGGACATCGACCGGGCCTGGCGCGACGAGATCCGCTGGTGCATCGACCACTTCGGACCGGACCGCTGCCTGTTCGAGTCGAACTTCCCCGTCGACAAGCCCTGCGTGTCCTACGCCGAGCTGTGGAACGGCTTCAAGCTCGCCACCGCCGACTACGGACCCGACGAGCGTCGCGCCCTGTTCCACGACACCGCCGCGCGCGTCTACCGCATCGCCCTGGACTGACCACCGCGCTCAGCTCACCACCGCCCTGGACTGACCACCGCGCTCAGCTCACCACCGCCCTGGACTGACCACCGCGCTCAGCTCACCACCGTGCGGGGTGTGCCGCCGTCGTCGGGGTTCGTGCTGTGCCGGCGATAGCTCGAGGTCGCCCGGTCGATGAGGCCGGAGGCGGCTGCGGGCGCGGAACGGTCGAGGTGCGAGGCCGCGGTCGCCAACCGTCCGCAACAGGCGCAGCCGACCGGGACCGCGCCCGACACCGGCACCGGCCGTGGCACCGACGCCGTGCGGACCACCGGTTGCGGCTGCGGGGCACCGACGGCGTCGGGGCGATCCTCGGGCGCGTTGCCGCCACCGCCGTCGGAGGTTCCCGGTCGCCGGTTGGTGGACTCGGCCGACGGCGCGATCGACCGACGATCGGTGCTGAAGGTTCGACCAATTGATCCCAGGGAGAACGCCATGACGTCTCGACTTTCGGCGCCCCATCCATGGTGCCGGCACGATCCTTCTGGCCAAACTCGGCCTACTCGGTACATCGACCGGATCGTCGCCCGCCTTGAGGACCTCCTCGGCGGAACCCGGCCAGGCCCGTAGCCGCCGGACCGTGGCCGGGCGGGGCCCGCAGGGTGACCGTGGTCAGCCGAGCTCGAAGACCCGGTCGGCGAGGAAGCGGGTGTCGGCAGGGTCGCTACAGGCCAGCACCACGATGGCCGACCGCGTCGCGAGCTGCCCGGCGAGCCACTGGCGCACGCTCAGACGGGTCCGGCTGTCCAGCGCGGCGAACGGGTCGTCGAGGACGACCACCGCCTCGCCGAGGGCGAGACAACGGGCCAGGGCCACCCGCTGGGTCTCGCCGCCCGAGAGGGTCCAGCCGTCGCGCCGGTAGACCGCAGGCGTCAGGCCGAGGGCCTCGAGGGTCGCCTCCGCAGCCTGGCCGGCCCCGGCGGCAGTGCCGGACCCGACGGTGCCGGACCCGACGGAGGCCGGTCCAGCACGGCCGATCACCTGGTCGATCGCGGCGATGTGGTCGGCCAGCATCGGGCGGGGCGGGAGGTAGGCAACCGGGCGCTCGGCCTCGGGACGCCACCCGCCCGCCGCCGGGTCGTCCCACACCCCGTCGGGACCCACCAGCCGCCCCGAGGACAGCCGGAGCCGGCCCGCCAGCGCAGCGAGCAGCGTCGACTTGCCCGAACCGACCTCACCGAGGACGCCCACCACCTCGCCCGCCGCTACCGCCAGCGTGGCCTCGAGCACGAAGGAATCACGCTCCAACCGTCCGTCGAGGGACAACCCCGGCAACTCCCAGGACCCTTCAGCAGCAGATCGTTCCGGCATCACCCCAGTCTGTCCGCTGCACCCTCCCGTCCACCCGAGGCCCGGCCGACCGCTACGGGGCGATGCGGCTACGGTGCCCTCGATCACGCGCCGACACCCGGGGGAGCTGTCATGACCACGCCGAGCCCAGCGCGGGCCCGCTGCGCAGACCGAGCCGGGTACCCCGACCCTGACCCGGCCGGGCGGCACCGCCGAACCTCACGGCCGCAGCGGCGATGACCGCGGCTGCACAACCACCGGCCGAGACGGTCAAGGGCAAGAGCGCCCTCGACCTCGGCACCCTGCTGTTCGCGTCGATCGCCATCGGCATCGCCGTCACGTCGATCCTCAGCGGGGTCGGCACCTCGGGCTGGGCGGTGATGGCCGCCTGCACCTTCGCCTACTCGGGAACCGGCGAGGTGGCCTACGCCTCGGTCATCGCCGCCGGCGGAGCCATGACCCCGGCGTTGGTGGCAGCGATGCTGGTCAGCTCCCGGTTCGGGTTGCTGGCCATGAGCATGACCGGCCGCTGGAAGGCCCCGCTGTGGGAGCGCATCGTCGTCGCCCACCTGGCCTCCGAGGTCGCCGTGGCCGCCGCCATCGAAGCCGAGCCGCGCGGCGAACAGGCCGCGCGACGGGCCTTCTTCGAGCTGGCGTTGTGCAACACGGCCGGCTGGATCATCGGCTCGGGCATCGGGCTGGCCCTCGGCGACGTCGTCGGCAACACCGGACGGATCGGCCTCGACGTGGTGTTCCCGGCCTCGTTCGTGGGTGCGGTGGTCAACGGCCTGCGCCGCAAGGACAGCACGGTGGCGGTGGTCGCCGGTGCCGGTGCGGCCCTGGCCCTCACGCCGGTGCTGCCCCCGGGGCTGCCGGTGCTGCTGGCCGCCGCCACCTCCCTGCTGGCCATGGCGGCCCCGGCCGCCACCTGGCGGAAGCCGGCGGTGTCGTGACCGCGCTCGGGACCCTGCTGTTCATCCTCGGCGTGTTCGCCATCCGCATGGTCGGGGGCTTCTCGCTCAGCGGCGTGCTCGCCGGCAACGAGCGCGTCACCCGCCTGCTGCTGTTGATGCCGTTGTCGATCGTGTCCGCCGTGGTGGCCGTGCAGACCTTCACCAAGGGCACCACCCTGGTCCTCGACGCCCGGGCCGTGGGCATCGCCGTCGCTGCGATCCTCTCCTGGCGCAAGGTGCCGCTGGGCGTGGTGGTCGTGATCGCTGCGCTGACCACCGCGCTGGTCCGCCAGCTCGGCTGGGGCTGAGCGGGCCGAACTTCCCGACATCGGTCCGCGGCCGGGCGGTGGCGTGCCAGGATGCGCCATGGCCCGTCACCGTTCGCGTCACCGTTCGCGTCACCGGGCGGGCCCCGTGACGACCGGACGCGACGGTTGGGCCAGCCGCAGCGGCTTCCTGCTGGCCACGATCGGGTCGGCCATCGGGATCGGGAGCATCTGGAAGTTCCCCTACGAGGTGGGCGCCAACGGGGGCGGGGCCTTCGTCGTGGTCTACGCCCTGGGGTTGGCGCTGGTCGTGGTCCCGTTGCTGCTCGCCGAGTTCGCCCTCGGACGGCGTGGCGGTGCCGATGCCGCCACCTCGCTCGAGCGCATCGCCGCGGCCGAACACGCCGGGCGGCAGTGGCGGCTGGTCGGGGTGCTCGGCGCGGTCTCCGCCTTCCTCATCCTCAGCTTCTACGCGGTGATCGGCGGCTGGACCCTGGCCTTCGCCGTGAAGACCGCCACCACCGGCCTCGTCAGCGGTGACGCCGCCGAGGTCGCGGCACGTTTCGACGGGTTCCTCGCCTCACCGGGCCAGATGATCCTGGCCCAGGCTGCGTTCCTGGTGGCCGTCACCGTCGTCGTGGCCCGGGGCGTGCAGCGGGGGATCGAGTCGGCGATGAAGCTCCTCATGCCGCTGCTCACCGTGCTCCTGGTGGCGCTGGCCTGCTACACGTCGGTGCGCGGCGACGCCGCGGCGGCGGTGCGCTTCCTGTTCGTGCCGCGCTTCGACCAGCTCGGCGCCCGGGCGGTGCTCGACGCACTGGGGCTGGGCTTCTTCTCCATCGGGGTCGGGCTCGGCCTGATGATCACCTACGCGGCCTACAGCTCGGCGGGCACCGACCTGCGTCAGGTGGCCATCACCTCGGTGCTGGCCGACACCGCAGTGTCGCTCGTGGCCGGCATGGCGGTGTTCCCCATCGTGTTCGCCCAGGGTCTCGACCCGGCGAGCGGGCCCGGCCTGGTGTTCGTGTCGCTGCCCCTGGCCTTCGCCACGGTGCCCTTCGGCCGGGTCGCCGCCACCGCGTTCTTCCTGCTGCTGTTCGTGGCCGCGCTCGGCTCGGCCGTGGCCATGCTCGAAGGGGTCAGCGAGGTCGCCGCCACCGCCCTTCGCCGGCCGCGCCGGACCATGGTGGTGGCGGCGGGCCTGGCCTGCTTCGTCGCCGGCCTGGCCACCGTCGGATCGTTCAACTGGTGGGCGCACTGGCACCCGCTCGACGCACTCGGGGCCCACGACGCGACCGTGTTCGACCTCATCGACCGGCTGACCTCGGACCTGCTGCTCCCGCTGGGCGGCCTGGCGCTGGCGGTGTTCACCGGCTGGGTCACCGGTGGACGGGTGGTCGCCGGTGAGCTCGGGATGTCCCGGCGTGGCGCCATGCTGCTCGGGGGGTTGCTGCGCTATGTCGTACCCGGCGTGGTCGTGGCCACCACCGCCGCCGCCCTGTTCGGCTGAGCGGCAGCGGACGACGGGCCCGCGGCAGCAGCGTAGGCTCCGGTCATCGTCGTGCGTACAGACCGGAACGGAGCAACCCCATGGCGCTGCACCCCAAGGGCGTGAACCACCTCGCCATCTCGACCAACGACATGAAGGGCCAGCTCGAGTTCTTCTGCGACGTGCTCGGGTGCCCGCTCAAGGCCCTGTACTGGATGCACGGCGTGGCCAACACCTTTCACGGCTTCGTCGAGCTCTCCCCCGAGAGCTACGTCGCCTTCGTCCAGAGCCCTGCGAACCCCGCGACGAGCGAGATCGGGGTGACCCATGCCGGCAACCCCACCGGCACCACCACCGCCGGCACCATGCAACACGTGTCCTTCCACGTCGACACCTTCGACGAGCTACTGGCCATGCGCGACCGCATCCGGGCGCGCGGGGTGCCGGTGCTGGGACCGCTCGACCACGGGATGATCCAGTCGATGTACTTCGCCGGGCCCGAGGGCCTGGTGCTGGAGATCACCTGCGGCAGCGGCATCGACCCCGACCAGTGGGTCGATCCCGAGGTGGTCGAACTCTGCGGCATCTCCGCCGACGAACTGGCCCGCCTGCGGCAACCCGACGAGTTCGAGCGGCCGCCTACCGCAGTGCCCCAGCCGCCGCGCGACCCGGCCAAGCCCGTCCTGGTGTACCCGCCGGCGATCTACGAGCGGGTGCTGGGGGCCAGCGACGAGGACGTGTGGGAACGCTTCAGCGAGACCACCCCACCGGTCCCGCCCCGCGCGTGAGCACCGCGCCGCCTGACGACGACGCTGCACTGGTGGTGCTGGCCGGACCGACCGACAGCTACCGGTTGGGAGCGTTCCGACGCGCCGCCGCCTCGCTCGGGGCGTCGGTGACCGTCGTCGTCGACCGGCCCCACCCGCTCGACGGAGCGGCCCGCCACACCGAGTTCGCCGCTGCTGCTCCTGCGGCGGACGGCACCGCCGGTGACGTCCTCGCCGGCCTGCGTCCGGACGCAGTGGTCGCCACCGACGCGGTGGCGACGGTTTTCGCCGCCGCGGCCGGTACCGCCGCGGGTCTCCGTTGCAACCACCCCGATGCCGCTGCAGCGGCCGGGGACAAGGGCCTGCAGCGGCTCGCGGCCCGCCGGGCCGGGGTCCGCCAGCCCGAGTTCAGCCTGGTCGATGACGGCGACGACCTCGCCCCGGCAGCCCTCGCCGTGGGCCTGCCGGCGGTGGTCAAGCCGCTGCGGCTGACCGCCGGCCGCGGGGTGATCCGGGTCGAGGACCCCCTCGACGCCCGCGCCGTCGGTCCGCTGGTGCGGGAACTCGGCGGCCACGACACGGTGCTGGTCGAACGGTTCGTGCCCGGCGGCGAGGTCGCCCTCGAGGGCCTGCTCGACGACGGCCGGCTGCACACGCTGGCGGTCTACGACAAGCCCGACGCGCCGCAGGGTCCGACCTTCCCCGAGACGATGTTGATCACCCCGAGCCTGCTCCCGGCCACCACGCAGCGCCGTCTGGCCCACGACACCGCTGCGGTCTGTGCCGAGCTGGGCCTGCGGCACGGCCCGGTGCACGCGGAGTTCCGCATCGACGACCGCGGACGCGCCTGGTTCCTCGAGTTGGCGGCGCGCACCATCGGCGGCCGTTGTGCGTCGATGCTGCGCTTCCACCGCCCGGCCGACGGCGCGGCCCGCACGCTCGAGGAGCTGGTGCTGCGCCAGGCCCTCGGTCTGGAGTTCGGCCACACCCCGGCCGACGGGTCCGCCGGGGTGTGGATGATCCCCGTCGCGCACACCGGGCGCCTCGTCGCCATCGAAGGGGCCGACGAGGTGGCTGCGCTGCCCGGCATCACCGAGGTCGCGCTCGACGTGGTGGTCGGCGAGCGGCTCGAGGCACTGCCGCGCGGCGATCGCTACCCGGGCTTCGTGTTCGCCCGGGGGGACGACCCTGCCGAGGTCCACACCGCTCTGGCCAAGGCCGCCGCCACGCTCCGGCTCGTGATCGAACCGGAACGCTGACGGCGGCGCATGGACATACCGATCAGTACGGGTTGAAGTTGAGCTTCAGACCGGGACGGGGCCAGGTCACCTTGCGCAGGGTGCCGGTGAGCGAACCGGTGATGTAGGCGGTGCGCAGGTCGGGGCCGCCGAAGCAGATGTTCGTGGTGAGCACGTCGCCGGTCGGCACGTGCACGCTCGAGCCGTCCGAAGGGTCGATGTCGGTGATCCCGCCGTTGCGGATGGTGGCGACGCACACGTGGCCCGCGGCGTCGACCGCCAGGCTGTCGAGCAGCTGCTCACCCGGCAGGCCGACCACCAGCTCGCCCCGGGTCTTCTTGCCGAAGGTCGCCTCGAGCCGGCCCGGGCCGCTCAGCTTCCAGCTGCGCACCCGACCGGTGTGGGTCTCCGCGACGTAGACCACGTCCTCCGCCGGCGAGAGGCCCACCCCGTTGGGACCCTCGATGGGGAAGATCACCTCGCGTACCTCGGAACCGTCGGGCTTGGCGTAGTACAGCCCGCCACGGTCCACCGAGCGTTCGTGGGTCTTGCCGTGGTCGGTGAACCAGAACCCACCGGTACGGTCGAAGACCAGGTCGTTCGGGCCCTTCAGTGGCACCCCGTCGACCTCGGTGTACAGCGTCTCCACTGCGCCGGTGGCGAGGTCCACGGCCTGGATGGACCCGCCCACGTAGCTGTCGAGGGTCTCGGCGATGCGCACCTTGCCGTCACGGATCTCGGTATCGAACCCGCCGTTGTTGCACACGTAGATCCGGCCGTCGGGCCCGAACGCCGCACCGTTGGGCCCACCGCCGGTCTCGGCCACGGTCTCCACCCGGCCGTCGGGGTACACCCGGCTCAGCTTCCCGGCGGCGATCTCCACCAGGATCACGCTGCCGTCGGGCATGGCGATGGGCCCCTCGGGGAAGGCCAGTCCCTCGGCGATGATCTCGACGTCACTCATACGGTCCCCCAACACGGTCAACGACCCCGGGCGCACGCCCCCCGGGCCTCGGTCGGCGGGGATCCTAACGAGCCGGGGCGGGCTCGGCGTCGAGCCGGACCTCCACCGGGCGGTCGACAAGGGCCAGCGTGGCCGTGGTGGCCAGGGCGGCGGCCACCATGGCGAACAGGATGGGCGCCCGATGGGTGCCGGTGGCATCCGCCAGGGCACCGCCCACCACCGGACCGATGAACCCGCCGATGCCCGAACCGAAGTAGACCAGGCCCAGCACGGCGCCGAGACCGCTGGCTCCGAACAGCCGGATGACCACCTCCGGCCCCAGGGCCACGAACCCGCCGTAGGAGATACCGAGCAGTACGGCAAAGGTCACGAGCAACGCGTAGCGGCTACCGGCCAGCAACCACACCAGGTAGGCCACGGCCTGCATGCCGAGGCACAGCTGGTACATGCGCACCGGGTCGAGCCGGCCCGACAGCGCGGTCAGGCCCAGCCGGCCGCCGATGCTCGACGCCCCGATCAGCCCGACCAGCAACGCCGCCCTGGCGGCGGGGACGCCGTCCTGCTTGGCGAAGGACACGAGGAACGTGAAGGGGGTGTACAACGCTGCCGACATCAGCAGACCCGACACGAACAGCAACCGGAACGGCCCGGTGCGGCTCACCGCCCGCAGATGTGCCCCGGCCCGGGTCGGACGCGGCACCGGTGGCCGCTCCACCAGCACCGCCGCGACGGCCAGGCCGACTGCACCGACCGCGGCAAGGATCATGTCGGTCCGGCGCCAGCCGTAGGCATCGATCAGCCGGGCGGTGCTCGGCGAGAAGATCAACGTGCCCAGCCCGCTGCCCGCGGCGGTCACCCCGAGGGCCTGCGCCCGGTGCCGTTCGAACCAGGCCCCGGCGGTGGCGGTCAGCGGCGTGACCCAGCAACCGCAGCCCATTCCCACCCCCAGCCCGTAGGTGACGTAGCCGAGGGTCAGGCTGTGCACCTGCGAGGTGGCGAGCAGGCCGCTGCAGAACAGCACTGCCCCCACCAGCACCATCGTGCGCGGCCCGAACCGGTCGGCCAAGGGCCCCGAGATCGCGCCGAAGCCGAAGAACAGCAGGATGGTCAGCGAGAACACCAGGGCGGTGGCACCGCGTCCCGAGCCGAACTCGGCGGCCATGGCGTCGAAGAAGGCACCGAAGGAGTACACGGTGCCGAAGCCGATGACGTTGGCCAGGGCGGCACCGGCGACCACCCCCCAGGCACGCGGCGAGTCGAGGGCGGCGGACATCGCCGCAGTCTGCCCTACCCGCCGGTCGGCCGCGCCGCCGATGGGTTGGCTGCGCTGACCGGGCCGAGCGGCGCGGTCCGGGCGTCGGCGTCGGCCTGACGGGCCGCAGCCCGCCCGGCGGCGGCGCTGCCGTGGGGGTACACGAACCAGATCACCAGCGCCCCCGTCAGCACGCACAGGCCCAGGAACCCGAAGGCCCGGTCGAAGGTGGCCAGCGTCGCGGCCGGGCCGACGATGGCCACGACCGCCGCAGCTCCCATCGCCGAGGCCAGGTGCCGGGCGGTGTTGAACGCCGCGTTGACCTGGCCGAACGCCGCGTCGGGCACGCCGACCAGCGCTGCGGTGTTCAGCGGCGCGGTGGTCAGCCCGAACCCGCAGGAGAACAGCAGGATGCCCGGCAGCAGCTGGCGGACGTAGGACGGTTCGGGACCGAGCTGGGTGACGAACCACACGACGCCGCAGATCGGCAGCAGTGAGCCCAGCGAGATCAGCGCCCGCGGGCCGTAGCGGTCGTTGAGGCGACCCGCCGCCGTGGCCCAGATGAAGTTGTTGGCCGGACCGGCCGAGATGGCCAGGCCGGTCTTGAGCGGCGAGTAGCCCCACATCCGGCTCACGAACAGCGGCCACACCAGCCAGATCGACATCCCCGCCGCCGCCAGGAACAGGTTGGCGAGGTTGGCCGACCACACCGTGCGCAGCCGCATCACCTCGGGGTTGAGCAACGGCTCGGGGTGGGTGAGGCAGCGCCGCCACAGCAGCGGCAGGCCACCGAGGCCCGCCACCAGGGTCACGACCACCAGCGGGTCAGCCCAGCCCATCGGTGCGCTCTGGCTGATGGCGAACACCAGGGCGGCCACGCTGACGCTGCCCAAGGCCACGCCGAGGTAGTCGAGCCGGCCACCGGTGGCCGGGGCCTTGGTCTCGGGGAGCAGCCGCGGTCCGATCAGCAGCATCAGCACCAGCACCGGTACGCCGATGAGGAACACCGCCCGCCACGACCACCACTGGATGGCCAGCGCCGACAGCGACGGACCCGATGCCGCGCCGACCGCGTTGGCCGACGCCCAGGTGGCCACCACGCGACCCCGGTAGGCCAGCGGGAACATCGGCAGGGCCACCGACAGCGACGCCGGCAGGGTGAACGCCGCTGCGGCGGCGGAGGCGAACCGGCACACGATGAGGGCACCGGCGGTGGGTGCCGCGGCCGAGGCCAACGAGGCCACCAGGAACCCGGCGCAGGCCCACAGCAGGACCTTGCGTCGTCCCAACCGGTCGGCCAGACGGCCGCCGACCAGCAGGAACGACGCCAGGCCGATCCCGTAGGCGCTGATCGTCCACGACAACACCGACCGCGGGGTGTCGGGCCAGGTGGCCTCGAGCTGGGTGAAGGCCAGGTTCATCCCGGCCTGGTTGATGGCCACCACCGTCGCTGCCGCCGACGCCGCCACCAGAGCCCACCACGCCCGTCGGGTCGGCACCTCCGGAGCGATGATCTGCACGGACGGACCACCCGGACCCGACTGGTCGGGCGCGCCGGGCTCGTCGGACGGGCCGGGGTGCGACGTCGGCCGTTCGGTAGCCATCAGCGCTTCGCCGGCTTGTAGAAGGGGGCCTCGCCGGCAGCGTGGTCGGTGGTGTCGACCACTGCGATGACGCCGGCGAGCTCCCGCAGCAGCGGGGCCACGCCTTGGTACACGGTGACCTCGGCCATGGCACAGCCCTGACAACCGCCACCGAGCCGGATCGTGGCCATGCCGTCGGGATCGACACCGACCAGTTCGATCGTGCCGCCGTGCGCGGCGATGGACGGGCGGACCTGCTGGTCGAGCACCGCCTCGGCCCGCTCGAGGGGCGGGGACTGGGCATCGGGCAGGGTCCCGCCGCTGCGGCGCAGACCCAGGCCCAGCCAGGCGCCGGGCGAGCCGACCGGGCCGTCGTCGGTCAGGTCGCCGCCGCGGGCGATGGCCATCGCCCGGTCGCCCTCCGGCACCGGCCCGGCCGGGGTCGGCCCGCTCCCGCCGGCGACGCGGGTGCCGCCGATGGCCAGGGCCGCCTCGAGGTCGGCGATGAGGTCGTCAACCGCCTCCAGCCCGATCGAGCACCGCAACAGATCGGACGGGACCGGGGTGGAGGGACCCTCCACCGAGGCCCGGTGCTCGATGAGGCTCTCGGTGCCCCCGAGCGAGGTCGCCCGGCCGAACACCCGCACCGCTGCGGCGACGGCGATCGCTGCCGCCTCGCCGCCGTGGACCCGCAGCGACAGCATGGCGCCGTACCCGCCCTGCATCTGCCGCTGGGCGATGTCGTGGCCGGGATGGGACGGCAGACCGGGGTAGAGCACCTCGGCCACCGCCGGATGGCCGGCGAAGTGCTCGGCGATGCGCTGGGCCGCAGCGACCTGATGGCGGACCCGTACGTGCAGGGTGCGCATACCCCGAAGCAGCAACCACGCCTCGAAGGAGCCCATGACCGCGCCCTGCTCGCGCCGCCAGGCCCGCAGGCGTTCCCAGTAGGGGTCCTCCCGCCGGGTGACCAGCGCCCCGGCCAACACGTCGGAATGGCCGTTGAGGTACTTGGTGGCCGAGTGCATGACCAGGTCGGCACCGTGCTCGAGCGGCCGGGTCAACACCGGCGTGGCCACCGTCGAGTCCACCACCAACCGGGCATGGTGGCGGTGGGCGAGCTCGGCCAGGGCCGCGATGTCGGCCAGCTCCCAGGTGGGGTTGGCCGGGGTCTCGATCCACACCAGCCGGGTTCGACCGGGCCGCATCGCGTTCGCCACCGCATCCACCGAACGGGTGTCGGCCAGCGTGACCTCGATGCCCCAGGTCAGGGCGAACGTGGCCAGCCACTTGCGCAGGCCCCAGTACATGACCCGGGGCACCACCACATGGTCGCCGGGCACCAGCACCGCGAACGGGGCGGTGGCCGCGGCCATACCGGAGGAGAACAGCAGGGCCGACGGGCCGCACTCGAGCGCCGCGAGCAGCTGCTCCGGAGCGTCGTAGGCAGGGCTGTCGGCCCGAGCGTAACCACGGCCGTCGGGGAAGCTGTTGTCGGCGTTGCGCTCGAAGGTGGTCGACGGGTGCAGCGGTGGGACCAGCGCCCGGGTGGCCGGATCGACCCGGCCGAGGCCCTGCGCGGCCAGGGTCTGCGGGCTGACCTCGGGCGGGAGTGGCATGGCGCCACGCTAGAACCAGCGGCGTCCGCCGGTCGCAAACCGGTCGGCGGCGGTCCTTCCCGGCGCAGCCCGCTCCGGGCCACGCCGCACGACCCGGGCCGTCCCGGTTGCCGTCCGGCCCGTTGGCGGGCCCACGCATGCAGCGGCGCCCGAATCGCCTCGCTAGGGTCGCTGCCATGGACCCGCTCGAAGACGCACGCCGCTATGCGGTCATCACCGACGACGCCCTCGACTCCCTGCGCCGGCTCATCGGCGTGCCGATCACCGAGACGGTGGAGCCGTGGTGCTACGAGGTCAGCCGTGACAACATCCGCCACTACGCCCATGGCATCGGTGACGACAACCCCCTGTGGTGCGACCCCGCCTACGCCGCCGCAGGGCCGCACGGCGGCATCGTGGCCCTGCCGTCGTTCATCTTCCCGTTGAACCGGGTGCTGTCGGGCTACGTGGGCGGTCTGCCCGGCATCCATGCCATGTGGGCCGGCGCCAACCTGACCTGGCACGACTGGTTCCGCCGCGGCGACGACGTCGAGGTCACCGCCCACCTCAAGGACCTCGTCGAGCACAACACCCGCTTCGCCGGGCGGGCCATCCAGCAGATCTACCACGCGGAGTTCCGCAACCAGGACGGCACGCTGGTGGCCGAGGGCGACAGCTGGTGCTTCCGCATCGAGCGCGACACCGCCCGGGAGCTGGGCACCAAGTACGACGCGGCCAAGGCCAGGGAGCCGTACCGCTACGACGAGGAGATCCTCGAGCGCATCTGGTCGCTGTACAAGGCCGAGGAGGTGCGCGGCGCCGAGCCCCGCTACGTCGAGGACGTCAAGGTCGGTGACGTGGTGCCACCCATCGTCAAGGGCCCGATGACCGCCACCGGCTTCATCGCCTACGCCCAGGGCTGGGGCGGGCTGTACATCCGGGCCAACAAGCTGGCGTGGAAGCAGCTCGAGAAGCACCCCGGCCTCGGTCTGGCCAACGGGGTGGGGATCCCCGACGTGCCCGAACGGGTGCACTGGGAGAACGACCTGGCCACCGACGTCGGCACGCCCGCCGCCTACGACTACGGGCCGGAGCGGTGCTCGTGGCTCACCCACCACGTCACCAACTGGATGGGCGACACCGGTTTCCTGCGCCATCACAACAGCGAGATCCGCCGTCACAACCCCGTCGGCGACTGGATGACCATCGAGGGCACCGTCACGGCCATCAAGGCCGACACCGACGGCACCCCGCTGGTGGAGATCACCCAGCAGGCCCGCCAGCAGGACGGTGAGCTGTCCGCCACCGGCGTGGCGCTGGTCCGCCTCCCGTCGCGGGGCTGAGCTCCGACCGATGGGGGCAGGCCCCGACGACCCGACCGACCGGTTCGACCCGGCGGACCTGCCCCTGTTGGACTTCGACCCCGACCCGTTCGCCTATGTCGACCCCGGCCGCCATCGTGGCCGGGCCGAGCTGCCCGGCCATGCCGTCATCTGCTTCTTCGACGAGGTGGTGCGCGCCGCGGTCGGCGACCGCAAGCCCGACTACAAGCTCCGCTGGGAGCACGGGATCCACGGCATCTGGGCCATCGAGCACGAGGGCAGGCCGCTGACCGTCTGCCACCCCGGCTGTACCGCTCCGCTCGCCGCCGCCAACCTCGACGCCCTGGTCGCAATGGGTTGCACCCGGGTGATCGCCTGCGGCGGGGCGGGCATGGTGGCCGCCGGCTTCGATGTCGGCCATGCCGTCGTGGTCACCGACGCGGTCCGTGACGAGGGAACCAGCTACCACTACCTGCCCGCCACCGCCGGCCGCACCGTGGCATCGAGCCCGCAGGCCTGCGCTGCGCTCGAGGCCGAGCTCACCGCCCGGGGCGTGCCCTACGAGCTCGGCCGGACATGGACCACCGACGGGATCTTCCGTGAGACGCGGGCCAAGGTCGCCCGCCGCCGGGCCGAGGGATGCCTCACCGTCGACATGGAGGCATCGGCCCTCTTCGCCGTGGCGGCGTTCCGCGGGGCCACCATCGGACAGCTGCTCTACTGCGGCGACGACCTGTCCACCGAAACCTGGGACCATCGCGGCTGGGACCGCGCCGTCGGGGTTCGCCAGCGGCTCTTCGACATCGCCTGCGGGGCCTGCCTGCGCCTGTAGACCAGCGGGACCCGGACGCCCCGGACGCCCCGGACGCCCCGGACGGAGCTGACGCCTCCGACGCCTCCGACGCCTCCGGATCCACAGCGCCGACCCGGCCACCGAACCAGCCGGTGCGTTGCGCTACGGTGCCCCTTCGTGGCACCTTCGTTCCGTCTCGGGCTCATGTACGACTGCCGGATCCGGCCCGGCAGCAACGTCTCCATGCGTGACGTCTACGCCGGCGTGGTCAACCAGACCGCCTTGGCCGACAAGCTCGGCTTCGACTTCGTGTGGTTCACCGAGCACCACTTCGTGGAGGACGGCTACCTGCCCGCCTTCCAGCCCATGGCCGGGGCCGTGGCCGCGGTGACCGAGCGCATCCGCATCTCCAACGACATCGCCCTGCTCCCGCTGTACCACCCGATCCGCCTCGCCGAGGAGCTGGCGGTGCTCGACCAGCTGTCCAACGGCCGCATGGAGTTCGGCATCGGCATGGGCTATGTGCCGAAGGAGTTCGAGGCGTTCGGCCATTCGGTGAAGCACCGGGTCTCGCTCACCGAGGAGGCCATCGAGATCATGAAACAGGCCTGGGGCGACGGGCCGGTGAACTTCTCCGGCAAGCGCTACCGGATCAGCGGGGTCGAGGTGTTCCCCAAGCCGATCCAGGCCGGTGGCCCGCCGCTGTGGATCGCCGCCATGAAGGAGGCCGGCGCGCTGCGGGCCGCCCGCTACGGGACCCACCTGCTGCCCCAGGGCAACCGGGCCGAGGTGCTCGACCCGTGGCGAGAGGCGGTCATCGCCGGTGGCGGCAACCCCGACGACTTCCGGGTGGGGGTGGCCCGCGGCATCCTGGTCACCGACGACCCCGAGCGGGACTGGCCGGCCATCCGTGACGCCGAGCGGTACAAGATGGGGGTGTACGAGCGGTTCTTCACCGAGACGCCCGACACCTACACCTTCGCCAAGCGAGATGCCCAGCCCATCCCCCAGACCTGGATCGTCGGCGACGCCGACCATGTGGTGAACGAGATCAACGCCTTCCGGGCGGAGTACGGCGTGACCGATATCGGCATGGCCGGGCTGCCGCCGGGGATCGACCCCGAGTTCATGGCCGCCAACCTCGAGCGCATCGCCACCGACGTCCTGCCCCGCCTGCGCTGAACGCGCCCGGGGACCGGCCGGACCCACCGGCCTCATCGACCCCGGCGACCGGTTCCCTGGGGCACCGGTCGCCGGCGACGCCGGGCCCGGATGCCGTCAGCCCTCGGCGGCCTGCTTGACGTTGGCCAGCATCGCGCTCACCGAGGCCTTGACCGCTTCACACCAGTTGGCGACCGCGGACTCGCCGCCACGCGCAATACCATCAGGTACGGTATGGAGTCGGTAGTGCTCGCCCAGACGCGTTCCGCCGGCGGTGGCCTCGAGGCTGTAGCGCCAGTGGGCGATGTCGGCCTCGCGGCCCAGCGTCCAGAAGCCGAACTCCCGACCCGGGGTGGCTTCGGTGATCTCCACCTTCGCCTTCCACTCCATCTTCCCGGCCTTGTTGTGGCCCTCGAACCAGTCGCCGACGTTGCCGCTACCGCCGTCGAGCCATTCGCCACCGACGTTCTGGGTGGACCACTCGCCGTAGCGGGCCATGTCGGACACCAGCGCATACACCGCTTCCGGCGGGGCGGCGATCTCGGTGTAGTCGTCGTGGGAGAAGATCGGGTCGCTCATGGCGCGCAGCGTACGCCTGATCGACGCCGCAGATCGGGCCGACAGCCTGCCGCACGGTTCGGTTTGTAGCGAAATGGTTCGCGCCGCGGCGCCACCGGGACGCAGCATCCACGAACATGCTGGTCAGAGAGTCGCGCCGCGAAGCATCCGACCGGCGCCGAACCATTTGGCTACAAACCAGATGCGAAACGGTTCTCCGAGACCCCTTCAGCCCACCGGCCCGACCCACCACGCCGTCGTACACCGAATCGCCGCCGATTCGCTGCGGCCTCGTTTCACCGAATGCCACCGAATCGCCGCCGGCGCGTTTCACCGAATCGACGTCGAATCGTTGCTCGGGTTCAGCCTGCGACCGGCGCTGCGGCCGCCGAGCGTTCGGCGGGGACGTAGCTGCGCCAGCCCGAGGCGAAGATCACGGCCCCCACGGCCGCCGACAACGCAGCCACGGCATAGGCCGCCACGTACCCACCGGCCTGGTCGTGCACCCATCCGAGTGCGAACGGACCAGCCGCCACGCCGGCGGTGACCACCAACTGCGATGCGGCGAAGATCTTGGCGTAGGAACCGGGCCCGAAGTACTCCGACAACAGCAGCGGGTGCAGCAGCAGCGTGTTGCCCACCGTCATCCCGGTCAGCACCGAGGCGGCCAGCAGCGCAGGCCGGCTGAAGGAGACAGCCACCGCCGCCCAACCCAGACCCTGGGCGGCATAGCAGCCGAGGGCGAAGCGGCGACTGCCCAGACGGCTGGCCAACGGCGCACCGGCGAGGCGGCCGGCCAAGCCCATGATCGTGACCAACATCAGGCACAACCGGCCGGTGGCCTCGTCGGTACGCGAGGACGCGGCGTTGAACAGCTGGGCGATACCGCCGACCTGGGCCAACTGGGAGAACACCAGGGTCACCGTCACCGTGGCGAACGCCCGGGAACGGATCGCCCGGGCGTAGTCCCAGCTCGGCGCCACCACTGCCGCTTGGCCGGGCAACGGTGCGGCGTCCCCGTCCGGTCGCAGCCCCAGGACCGACGGGTCGGGCCGCAGCAGCAGGACGGGGATCGGGACGGCCAGCAGCAGGTACAGCAGGCCGAGCTTCGGCATGGCCGCACCGAGACCCTGACGGCCGATGATCCATGACGCCAGCGGAGCCACCAGCAGTCCACCGGTGGTCAGCCCCGAGATGGCGATGGCCAGCGCACCTGCCCGGCGCCGGTGGAACCACCGGGTCACCAGGGTGGTGCCGACCACGAGCGAGTTGAGCGCCGTCGCACAGCCCAGCAGCGCGTACAGGGCGTAGATCTGCCACACCTCGGTGGCCGCACCGAGCAGCGCCAGTGCCGCCGCCGCGCCGAGCGCGCCGAGCGCGATCATCGGCCGGGGATCGCGCCGGTTGACCAGCCGGGCCACCACCAGACCGATCGGCCCGCCCAGCGCGTAGGACAGGGCGGTCGCCCCGGAGATCGCGGCGATCGAGAACCCGCGCTCGTTGACGAAGGCGCGCAGGTACACCGACAGCCCGTAGAAGGCCAGGCCGGAGACCGGCAGGCACAGGACGAACACGCCGGCCACCACCAGCCAGCCGTAGAAGAACGGAAGCCGTGCGACCCGGGGGCGGACCGCAGGCTCGTTCACTGCAGCGCGTAGACCTCGTAGGTCGGGCCCGACGCGTCGATCGAGCCGATGCCCACGGCCTGGACGTTGTTGAGCCAGGTATAGCGCTCGTCGCCGGTCTCGAAGTACGGGGCGCTGCGGGCCTGACCGTCCACCACGATGCCGCCGTAGTACATGTAGATCACGGCGTCGTCGTCGGTGACCAGCACCAGGCGGACGTCGAGCCGGAAGGACTTGTCGGGCCGCACCGTGACCCAGTCGCCACCGGTCACCGGGGCGACGGTGCCTCGGACCTTGGGTCCCTCGAAGGTGCCGCCTGCCACCGCGGCGATGATCCGCCGGCCTGCGGGGCCCCCGCGGACCTGATACGCCGCGGACGTGTCGGCCTGCAGGGCCAGGGTGAAGAGGTGCTCGACCGGGAGCGAGGAAGCTGCCATGGCCCGGCACCGTAGCCGCTGTCCGAGCCGTACTTATCAGTATGCGGACCTCACCACCCGCCCGGACCCGACACCCTCGCCGACCGGGTCGGGCCGGGCAACCGGACAGGATCGAACCGGATCGAACCGGATCGGCCGGGTCGGCTGACCTCAGGCCTTGTCGGGCGACGGGCGCCGAAGCGCCAGGACCAGCAGGCCGAACGAGCCGAGGGCGATCAGCATGGCCAGGATCTGGGCGACGCGGTAGGTGTCGGTGGCGTCGATCAACCACCCGGCCGCCGGGGGGCCGCCCAACGCACCGATGCCCGACCCGGTGTAGAGCAGGCCGACGATCCCACCCAGGCCCGCCAGGCCGAACAGGTGCGCCGCCACCGCCGGTGACAGCGCGACGTACCCGCCGTAGGAGATCCCGAGCACCAGGGCGAACACCACCAACATGACGAAGGATCCGCCGGCCACCATCCAGATGGCGAAGCTGCCGGCCATGGTGAGGAAGCACACCTGGTAGAGGCGCAACACGCCGAGCCGGCCACCGATCGCCCCGAGCACCAACCGGCCCGACATGCTGCCGACCCCCAGCACCGACACCAACGTGGCGGCGGTGGTCTTGGCGATGCCCTGCTCCTCGGCGTAGCGGATCAGGAACACGAAGGGCACGAACAGGGCGATCCCCATGAACAGCCCCGACAGGTACAGCAGCCGGAAGCTCCGCTGGCCGAACAACTCCCGCGGGGTCGCCGCCGGGGCCCCGCCCGCAGCGAGCGGCGCTCTCTTGGCCAGACCCGCTGCCGCCAGCAGGCCGACCGCCACGATGACCGCCAGGATGCGATAGGTGTCGCGCCAGCCGTAGGCGTCGATCAGCCGGCGGGCCAGCGGTGCCCCGACCACGGTGCCGAAACCCACCCCGGCGGATGCCACCCCCAGTGCGTTGGCCCGCTGCCGCTCGAACCACCCGCTCACCAACGTCACCAGCGGGACGTAGCCGCAGGCCACGCCGATCCCGACGCTGACCCCGTAGGTGAGATAGCCGATCTCCATGCGGTTGACATGGGAGGTGGCCCACAGACCGCCGGCGATGAACGCCCCGGCCGCCACCGCCAGCGGGCGCGGGCCGAACCGGTCGGCGAGGCGACCGGTGAGCGCCCCGAGGACGAACAGGAAGAAGATCGTCAGCGAGAAGATGAAGGCGATGGAGCCCTTACCTGCGCCGAAGTCGTCGGCCATCGCACCGAAGAACGACCCGAACGAATAGACCACGCCGAACATGCAGCTCAAGGCGATGGCCACACCGGCCACCACGAACCAGCCCCGAGCCGAGTCGACCCGGTCGCCGGTGGCCGCAGCCGCGTCATTCCCCTCGCTTGCCATCGCCGCAACCTATCGGTCCTGCCCGGAACGCGCCCGGAGACCGAGATCGCCCGATCGTCTCAGCCGACCGACTTCGGCTCGAGACGCAGACAGACCGAGTTGATGCACCAGCGCTGATCGGTCGGGGTGGGATACCCCTCGCCCTCGAACACGTGGCCGAGGTGCGAGCCGCAGCTCTGGCAACGGACCTCGATGCGGGGATACCCGAGCAGATGGTCGACGAGCAGCACGACCGCGTCGTTCTCGGTCGGGGCGTAGAACGACGGCCAGCCGCAGCCGCTGTGGAACTTGGCGTCGCTGCGGAACAGCTCGGCGTCACACGCCCGGCAGTGGTAGACGCCCTCGGTCTCGGTGTTCTCGTACTCGCCGCTGTAGGGCGGCTCGGTGCCGGCCTGGCGCAACACGTTGAAGGCCAACGGCTCCAACGTGCGACGCAGCTCGGTGTCGTCGAGCTGGACCGGGTACGGCACGCCGTCGGGCCGCTGCTTGGGGAGCTCGTGCATGGGAACCTCGCGCGTCGACGTCGATGGTGGACAGCGTCAGCCTAGAGGCCGCGCCCGGGTCACGGAGGTGGCGGAAACAGCCGGCACAGCCGGCACAGCCGGCGCGGCCGGGCCGTAACCTTCGGGCGTGCTGCTCACCGGTGTCCGCGTCCTCGATCTGACCCAGTACCTGTCGGGGCCATCGTGCACCCGGCTGCTCGCCGCCCTCGGGGCCGACGTGATCAAGGTCGAGTTCGGCCCGGCCGGCGACCCGTCACGCACCCTCCCGGTCGTCCGCGACGGCCGCAGCGCGTACTACGTGCAACAGAACCGGGGGAAGCGCTCGCTCGGGGTCGACTTCGGCCGGCCCGAGGCGGTGGCGTTGATCGCCGAGCTGGCCGGGCACTGCGACGTGTTCGTGGAGAACTTCGGCCCCGGGGTCCTGACCCGCCGCGGCCTCGACGACGCCACCCTGTGCGCCCGTCATCCCCGGCTGATCTACGCCTCGATCAGCGGTTTCGGCCGTACCGGGTCGCTGTCGCACCTGCCGGGCTACGACCTCATCGGCCAGGCCTTCAGCGGCATGATGTACGTCACCGGCGAACCCGACGGGGCACCCCAGGCCACCGGCTCGCCCATCGCCGACTTCGCAGCGGGCATGGCCACCTTCGCCTCGATCGGCCATGCCCTCTTCGCCCGGGAACGCACCGGACGGGGCCAGTACATCGACGTGTCGCTGATCGAGCCGCTGGTCTACATGCACTCGATCGCGGTCATGGCCCCCTCCGCCAGCGAAGGTTCGTTCCGCCAGGAGCGTTCCGGACGTCACTTCGGTTCGGTCACCCCGTCGGGCACCTTCCGCGGGCCCGAGGGTTGGCTGGTGCTGCAGGTGCTCGACCCGCAGTGGCCGCGGCTGTGCGCCGCCATGGGCCGGCCGGAGCTGGCCGAGCACCCCGACTACGCCTCCACCCCGGCGCGCGCCGCCCGGGCCGACGCCATCAACGAGCTGGTGGAGAACTGGATGCGCAGCTTCCCCTCCGACGCTGCGCTGCTCGCCCACCTCGAGGCCCACCGGCTACCGGCAGCCCCGGTGCTCGACCCGGCGACCGCAGCGGATCACCCGTGGTTCCGCGAACGCGGTGCCGTCGTCGACGTCGACGACGAGATCCTCGGCCGTATCGCGGTCACCGGCCTGCCGATGCACCTCAGCGACGTGCCCACCCAGCCGGTCGACCGGCCGGCTCCGTTCCTCGGCCAGCACAACGCCGAGATCCTCGCCGAGGTGCTCGGCTACGACACCGGGCGCGTCGACGCGCTGCACGCCGCCGGCATCGTCGTCTCGAACCGTTCCTGAACCTGCCACGAGGCAGCGGGAGATCCCGCCCACCGCCCGCAACCGCATCTCACCGAGCACCGGAGCAGCCCATGAGCGCACCCGCCGTCACCGAGTTCGTCGCCATCGCCGACCCGCCGGAGATCCAGGCCGCCAACCCCATCCATGCCGAGGGCGCCACCGCCTACGGCTACGACCGGCCGATCGTCGCCGGCCTGTCGAGCTACGGCTGGGCCGCCGCCTCGCTCATCGAGCTGTTCGGCGAGAGCTGGCTCGACCGGGGCTGGGCGGAGTTCCGGCTGCCCCGTCCGGTGTTCGCCGGTGACCGGCTGGTCACCACCGCAACGCTGACCGGCGAGGGTCGGGCCACGTTCGAACAGCTCAACGAGTCGGGCAAGGCCACCGTGGTCGGCGAAGCCGGGCTCGGCCTCGCCCCGTTCACGACCGGCCGGTCCGATACCGGCCGGTCCGATACCGGGTGGGATCTCCCGGTCCGACGCGACCCGGTGCCACCGGCCGCGCACCGCCCCATGCTGCTGCCCGAACAGGCCCCCGTCGGCGAGGACTATCCGCCGATGGCCGTCGAGCTGTCGATCGAGGCCAACCGCCGCTGGACCGTCGGCCGACTCGGCGACCACCATCCGCGCTACCACAGCGGTGAGCACCCCTATGCCCATCCCTCGTGGGTGCCCGGCCAGATGACCCCGCTCATCCGGCACAACTACCGCTTCGCCGCCGGTATCCACACCACCGGACGGGTCCAGCACCTCGCCGCCGTCCGGGCCCCGCAGACCGTCGTGGTGGCGGGACGTTGGATCGCCAGCGAGCTGCGCAAGGACCGGTGGTGGTCCACCAGCGATGCCGTGTTCCTCGGTGAGGACGGGACCGAGCTGGCCTACTGCCAGCAGGCCCAGATCCTGCTGCCGCCGTTGGGACGGTGACCACACCGGGCCCGCCGCCCGCGTAGCCGTGCACCCACGGCCGGGCGCGGACCATGACCACCACCCGCCGGGCGACCTACGCTGCGACGACGAGGGGGACGGTCATGCAGGCACAGTCGCAGGCTCAGCCGCGGTCGCAAGGCCAGCGGATCTACTACGGCTGGGTGGTGGCCTGGACCGCCTTCGGGGTGCTGAGCGTCACCTACGGCGTGCAGTTCAGCTTCGGGGTGCTGCTGCCCTCGATCGTGGAGGACCTGGGCATCTCGCGCACCGCCGCCTCGCTGTGCTTCTCGATGTACGTGTTCGTCTACAGCGCCCTGTCGAGCTACTCCGGCTCGCTGACCGACCGGCGGGGCCCGCGCCTGGTGCTGGCCATCGGTGCCGTCCTGCTCGGTACGGGGTACGGGCTCAGTGCCCTGGCCCGCAACGAGTGGCAGCTGTTCATCGCCCTCGGGCTGATCGCTGCGGCGGGCATGTCGGCCTCGTTCGTGCCGTGCAACGCCACCGTCGTGCGCTGGTTCCTGCGCCGGCGCGGCCAGGCGCTGAGCATCTCCACCAGCGGTGGCAGCTTTGCCGCGATCGCCATGCCGCTGCTGATGGGCTGGCTGATCGGCACCACCTCCTGGCGGGTGCTGTACGGGGTGATGGCGGCCGTGGTGTTCGTCGGGCTGCTCACCGCCTCCAGGCTCATGGCCGCCTCGCCCGAGGCCAAGGGGCTCAGCATCGACGGCGAGCTGCGCCGGCGGGGCGAGCCGACGGCGACGGCGACGGCGACGGATCCCGGGTCGACGAACGGACCGTTGGTGACCAACCTCAACACCGAGGAGCCGTCGCTGACCCGGCGGGAGGCCATGCGGACCCGAATGTTCTGGATCATCGCCGGCATCTTCCTGTGCACCTGGCTGGTGGTCTTCCTGCCGCTCGTGCACCTGTCGCCCTTCGCCCGGGGACTGGGCGCCTCGGCGGGCCTGGCCGCCACCCTGGTCAGCTCGGTGGGTATCGGCGGGCTGTTGGGCCGCACCCTCACGGGCACCGTGTCCGACCGGATCGGCGGCGACGCCACCCTCGGCATCGTGCTGAGCGTGCAGGTGGTGGCGTTCCTGGTCTTCGCCGTGAGCCACAGCTTGGCCACGCTGTACCCCGCGGCGGTGGCGTTCGGGTTCGGCTACGGCGGCACCACCACCGTGTTCCCGGCCATCGTCGGCGACCGGTTCGGCCGCGCCCATGCCGGGGCCATCGTCGGGCTGCTCTTCGCCGGGGCCGGGTCGCTGGCCGCCGTCGGCCCGTTCATGGCCGCCTGGATCTACGACTCGACCGGCAGCTACCGCATCGCCTTCCTGCTGTCGGCCGCAGCCAACGCCGTCGGCGTGGCACTGGTCTTCGTACTGCGGGCCGACAGTCGCCGCCGGGCCGCCCCGACACCGGCAGTGGCCGGGCCGGCCTGAGCCACCCCTGCGGGTCTCGCCCGGCCCGGCCCGGCCCGACGGGTCTTGCCGCCCGGCCCGCCCTCCCAGCCATCCGGCCCGCGCCGCGACGGTGGAACTGGAAGACTCTGTGCCACCGGGAAGCCGGGAGGGGGAAACCATGTTGTCGCACTACCGCGTCCTCGACCTGTCCGACGATCGCGGCCATGTCGCCGGCTATGTGCTGGCGGCACTCGGCGCCGAGGTGATCGCCGTCGAGCCCCCGGACGGGTCGCGCGCACGCCGGACGGGCCCCTTCGCCGAGGAGTCCGCCACAGCGGGTTCCGGGCAGTCGCTGACGTACCTGGCCTACAACCGTGGCAAGCGTTCGATCAGCCTCGACCTCGCCCGGCCCGAGGACCTCGAGCAGTTCCACCACCTCGTCGCCGGGGCCGATGTCGTGATCGAGTCGGCCCCGCCGGGGCAACTGGCGTCGCTCGGCGCCGGCTACGCCGACCTCGCCGCCATCAATCCGTCGCTGGTGTACACCTCGATCTCGCCCTTCGGCCAGGACGGACCCAAGGCCGGCTGGGCCGCCACCGACCTCACGGTGATGGCGTCGTCCTGCTCGTTGGTGCTCAACGGCGACCGCGACCGGGCACCGGTGCGGCTGGTGATCCCCCAGGCCTTCACCATGGGCTCTGCCGTGGCCGCCTGCGCCACGTTGATCGCGTTGGCCGAACGGCAGCGTTCCGGCCTCGGCCAGCACGTCGAGGTCTCCGCCCAGGAGGCGGCGATGCTGGCCAACCAGTGCAGCGTGCTGGCCGAGGCGGTCGGCTCGCCGAGTGTCTCGCGCACCGCCGGTGGAGCCCGGACCGGGGCGATCGACATCCAGCTCGTGTACCCCGCGAAGGACGGGTTCGTGTCGGTCACCCACGTCTTCGGGCCCGCCATCGGACCGCGCACCGCCGCGCTGATGGCCTGGGCCCACGAGGAGGGCCACTGCGACGAATGGCTGCGCGATCGCGACTGGGTGGCGTTCAACGACCTGGTGGACCAAGGGCTCGAGACCGTCGAGACGTGGGAACGGGCCAAGGCCGCGGTCACCGCGCTGCTGTCCTCGCACACCAAGGCCGAGTTGCTCGACGAGGCCATGCGCCGTCGGCTGCTGATCGCCCCGGTCGCCGGGATGGACGACGTCCTCGCCAGCGCGCAGCTGCGCCACCGCGGGTTCTTCGACCAGCTCGACCAGCCCGGGCTCGGTCGGACCGTCGAGGTGCCCGGCGCGTTCGCCAAGTTCTCCGGCACGCCGCTGCGCCCGCTCGGCCCGGCACCGGCGCTCGGCGTCGACACCGACACCGTCCTGGCCGCACCGGCTCGCCGGCCCGACGCGCCGACCGCGACCGGCCCGGCTGCGACCGGCACCGGCGGTGCCCTGACCGGGCTGAAGGTGCTCGACTTCACCTGGTCGATCGCCGGGCCGCACGGGGTTCGCATCCTCGCCGACTGCGGGGCGACCGTGGTGAAGGTCGAGTCGGCCACCAAACCCGACGCCGCCCGCGGCTACCGGCCGACCCATCGCAACGAGCCGGGCCACGAGAACTCGGCCCTGTTCGACACCATGAACGCCGGCAAGCGGTCCCTGCAGCTCGACCTCAACCATCCCGACGCCCGCGCCGTGATCCTCGACCTGGTGCGCTGGGCCGATGTGGTGGTCGAGTCGTTCTCGCCACGGGCCATGAAGGGATGGCAGCTCGACTACGAGCACCTGCGCGAGGTGAACCCGGGCATCGTCATGGTCTCGACGTGCCTCACCGGTCAGGACGGGCCGTTGGCCACCTTCGCCGGGTACGGCAACCTCGCCGCCGCACTGTCGGGGTTCTACGGGCTGGCGGGTTGGCCCGACCGGGCACCGGCCGGACCGTTCGGGGCCTACACCGACTACACCTCGACCCACCTGGTGCTGGCATCGCTGCTCGCCGCCCTCGAACACCGCCGCCGCACCGGTGAAGGCCAGCACGTCGACGTCGCCCAGGCGGAAGCGGCCCTGCACTACCTCAGCCCGGCCCTGCTCGACTACACCGTCAACGGCCGGGTGGCCCAGCGGGCCGGCAACCGCGACGCCGAACTGGCGCCGCACGGCGTGTATCCCGCCGCCGGGGACGACCGGTGGGTGGCGGTGGCCTGCCAGCACGACGCGGCCTGGCCGGCGTTGTGCGCGGTCATCGGCCGGCCGGACCTCGCCACCGACCCCGAACTCACCGGTGCCCCAGGCCGCCTGGCCCGGGCCGAGGAGCTCGACCGGGTGCTGGAGGCGTGGACCCGGGACCGCCCGGCCGAGGAGATCGAACAGGTCCTGCAGGCTGCCGGGATCGCCGCCCACGCCGTGAACAACAGCGCCGAGTGCCTTGCCGACCCGCACCTCGTTGCGCGCGGCCACTTCGTTGCCGTCGATCGTTCCGACGGGACCCGCATCGTCGAACGAACCCGGTTCCGGATGTCGCGCTCGGCGCCCACGGTGGGCGTCCCACCGCTTCGGGGTGAGCACACCGATCACGTGCTCGGCGACCTGCTCGGCTACCCCCGAACCCGCATCGACGCGCTGCGCCGAGCCGGCGCCCTGTACTGACCCGCCGACGACGGCGTTCGGACACCCTGCTCGAGCGAGCCGCCGCCCCGGCCCGGTCACCGACCGGGTCGAAGCGGCGTCGCCGGCCGGTCACCGGCCGACGGTCACAGGCCGATACGGGGCCGGCTGAACTCGGCGATACGGGCGATGGCCTGGTCGGCCTCGGGCACGAACCCGGCCGAGGCGTGCCACACGTGGATCATCTCCGGCCACACCTCGAGGGTGACCTCGACCCCGGCCTCGGTGGCCTTGGCGGCGAAGCGGGTCGAGTCGTCGAGCAGCACCTCGGCGTCGCCGACCTGGATCAACAGCGGCGGCAGGCCGTGCAGCTCGGCGTGCAGCGGCGAGGCGAGCGGGTGGCGCGGGTCGCCGTCGGGGCCGAGGAACAGCGCCGCGATCTGCAGCAGCATGTCCTTGCTGATCATCGGGTCGGCGTCGGCACGGGTCACCGCCGACTCGCCGGTGCCCTCCATGTCGACCCACGGCGAGATGCCCACCGCCGCGGCGGGCAGGGGATCGCCGCCGTCGCGCAGCGCGATCAGGGTGGCCATGGTGAGGCCGCCACCGGCCGAGTCGCCGGCGACGACGAGGTGATCGGCCTTCAGACCCTGACCCAGCATCCACCGATACGCCGCAACCGCGTCCTCGACCGGGGCGGGGTGGGGGTTCTCCGGGGCCAGCCGGTAGTGCAGCGCCAGGACGCGGCAGCCCATCGCCCGGGCGAGGTTGCCCGTCAGGTTGCGGTGCGAGTCGATCGAGCCGGCCACGTAGCCACCACCGTGGAGGTAGAGCACGGCCCGGTCCAGCGCGCCGCCCTCCGGGGTGATCCACTCGGCCGGGATGCCGTCGACGTCGACCGGGGTGCCGACCACGCCCTCGGGGAACTTGCCGCCGGACTTGTCCTGGAACACCCGCATCTGCTCGTGGTTGACCCGCTCGGGCCGGGGCTGCTTGCGCAACAGGTTCAGGAACTTCTCGAACTTCTCACTGGCCATCGGATCCCCCGTCGTCCGCCGCCGGCTCCACACCGTCGGCCCGGCGAACGCTACCGCGCGTCGGGTTCAGCTCGTCAGGCGCAGGACGTCGGGCCGCCACAGCAACGACAGGCCCAGCGTGACCAGCCCGACCCCGGCCGAGGTGACGATGGCCCATCGGGCCCCGATGATCTCCGCCAACTCGCCCAGCGCGATCATGCCGAGCGGCAGGGTGCCGATGGCCATGCTCAGCAGGCCCAGCGCCCGGCCACGCAACTCCGGCCCGACCGAGGTCATCACCAACGTGCCCTGCGTCGAGCCGAACAGGCCCATCCCGGTGGCCGAGACCAGCAGACAGGCCATCGAACCGGCGTAGAACGGCGAGAGGGCGAAGCCGGTCAGCACCACCATCGCCAGCGTCGCTCCGGTCACGTAGACCAGGCCGCGCCGGCGGGGTTGCTGGCGGGCGACGGTGGCCGAGCCGACCATCATGCCGACACCCAGCATCGCGGCGAGCAGGCCGGTGAGGAACGCCGCGACCCCGAAGTCGGAGGCGATCACCTGCACCAACGGGCTGAAGCTGAAGTAGAAGAAGTTCACCACGGCGGTGACCCCGAGCACGCTGACCAGGGCCCGCTCGGTCCGCAGGAGCCGGAACCCGGCGAGGAAGGCCTGCAACGGGGCCTCGGTGTTGCGCAGGGTGGTGCGTTCCACCCGGGGAACCCGCAGGAAGCTCAACAGTGCCAGCGTGGCCAGCACCGACAGGCAGAGGTAGGCGGCGCCCACACCGACGGCCTGGATGGCGGCCCCACCGATGAGCGTGCCGATGGCCAGACCGCTGGCCGAGCTGAGCGACTCGAGGGCCATGGCGTTGTCGAGCCGCTCGGCGCCGACGAGGTCGTAGACGATGGCGCGCCGGCTGGTCATGTCGAACACCCAGCCGATGCCGACCACCACCAGGAACGGGTACACCATCCACAGCCGCAGCACGTCGGTGATCGCCGCCACACCCATCGCCGCCGCCAGCGGGATGAGGACCAGGAACTGCGTCACCACCGTGCGGCGGCGGTCGAAGCGGTCCGAGATCATCCCACCGAGTACCCCACCGAAGAGGAGCGGCACCCACAACGACACCCCGGTGAGCTGCACGAGGCGGGCCGAATCGCTGAGCCGGTTGGCCAGGTAGGCCCCGAGGAAGCCGCTGGCCCAACGGCACATGTTCCACAGCCAGCCCGACACCAGCAGGTACGGGTAGTCCCGGACCCGCAGCGCGACGAACATGCCCGAACGGGCCCGTTGTGGCTCCTGTGGCCGCGCCTGCCCGGTCGCCGTTGCCATGCACGTCCCCCCTGTCGATCGGCAACCTACCCAGTTGCGTCGATCCGCGCCCCACCGACCGAGCCCGATCGAGCCCGTCCCGGAGCGGCCCGGGCTCGCCCGAGCCGGTACCGTACGGGCGTCGCCCACCAGGAGGTTGCCATGCCCTATGTCGAGGGTCGCATCGTGCACGACGCCGATGCCCATGTGATGGAGACGCCGGACTGGCTCGACGAGTTCGCGTCGCCGCACATCTCCGCGTACCTCCGTCGCAACTTCGATCTCGGTGACGTCGACGCGGCGATCGCCGAGGTGGAACGCAGCCGGCGGTTGCACGCCGATCCCGACTACGCCGCGGCTGCCGGCAGCGAGATCATGCTGCGCAAGAACTGGCGGGCCACCGGCTCGTTCCTGGCGCCGGACCGCAGCCTGGCCCTCGACCACATGGGTTTCGCCAGCCAGCTGATGTTCCCGACGGTGCTCAACGTGCTGCTCGAGAACCTCGAGCACTCCGGCGACGACCAGCTGATCTACGAGACCGCCTCGGCCGGCAACCGTTCACTGGCGGCCTTCTGTGCCGGCGACCCGCGACTTCTGCCGGTGGGCTACGTGCCCCTCGCCGGCCTCGAACGGGCGGCAGAGGCAGCGCGGGAGGCCATCGAGGTGGGCTGCAAGGCCTTGCTGATCCCCAACCGCTGCCCCCGCGACCATGCGCCGAGCCACATCGCCTTCGACGATGTCTGGGCCCAGGCGCAGCAGGCCGGTCTGCCGATCCTGATGCACGTGGCCACGCCGGACCTGGTCATGCCACCGCAGCACCGCAACAACGGCCTGCCGCCGGAGCCCGACTTCCACGGTGGCGGCGAGAACTTCCGCTCGGTCAGCTACATGGCCATCCCGTCGGCGCCGATGCAGACCCTCTCGATGCTCATCTTCGACGGGGTGCTCGAGCGCTTCCCGGAGCTGCGCATCGGGATCATCGAGCTCGGTGCGGTATGGGTGCCGTCGTTCATGCGGCAGCTCGACGCCGCCATGGAGGCCTTCCGCCGTCACGAGGGCCGGCTGCAGAAGCTCAGCCAGCGCCCTTCGGACTACGTGCGCCGGCAGGTCCGGGTCACCCCCTACCCCACCGAGCCGACCCGGTGGATCATCGAGAACTGTGGTCCCGAGATCTGCCTGTTCTCCTCCGACTACCCCCACGTCGAGGGCGGACGGAACCCGTTGCGTCGTTTCGACGACGAGGTCTCG